>DAIQRP010000007.1:10641-30488 GCA_036786125.1 Sphingobacterium sp. | reverse complement strand
ATGTGGGATGGCTATAATGAGGTAGACAACTCTGCAAACTGGAAAGGTTACCCCAATGGGGATTATGGTAAAGGAGCTCCGGGTAATGCTGGGGGTGGCGGAAATGTACATAATGCTGGCGGTGGTGGTGGCGGAAATGGTTCTGCCGGTGGAGCTGGAGGATATGGATGGAATAGTGGTTCTGGAGATCATACCTTAGCAGGAGGAAGACCTGGAAGCGCATTACCGACCCAATTTAACCGATTATTTTTAGGCGGTGGCGGTGGTTCCGGAGATGCTAATAATGCGACCAATGGTGTTAAAGGTGGTGTCGGCGGTGGTATCGTTATTATTACAGCTAATAAAATTGTAGGTACCGGCTTAATATTAGCCAATGGAGGCCGTGGGGAAGCTGGTGGATTGGGATCTGCAGCTGATGGTGCAGGTGGAGGAGGTGCTGGAGGTAGCATTTTTATCAATGTAAGTCAGTCAAGTCCCCAAGCTAATTTAACGATTTTCGCACAAGGTGGAAATGGTGGTAATTCATTTACAAATACAGCTCATGGTCCAGGAGGCGGTGGCGGAGGAGGAGTGATTTATTATCATGTCCCCAATGCGACTATTCAGGTTAATGCAGCCTCAGGAGTGAATGGTAAAACTGATAATGGCTTTGGAATAAACCATGGGGCGACCTCAGGAGCAGGTACTGGAATTATTAAAATGTTTAATCCTTCCGAATTACCTCCGGAATTACAAGGCATAAGTTCCAATTGTCTTCCGCAATTTCATGTGGAAAAATCCCGTGTTAATCCAACAATTCCAATTCCAGCAGGTTCGACAACATTATATACCATTAAAGTGACCAATAGTGGAGGTGGAGCTGAGGGAGTACGCATACATGATTATTTGCCGGAGGGCTTTAATTTTATTTCTGCAAATATTACATATTCTACAGAACCTACTACATCGATATCACTTACCAATTTAGGCTCTTCAAACAAACCTGAATTTGGACCATTTAATATTCCTGCTAATAGTTCAGCTACAGTACAATTATTGGTTTCTATTAACTCTAGTGTACCTGCAGGAACATATCATAATCCCGCCTATATAAGTTATTTGGACCCTCAGAGAAATGTATCTGATCCAAATCGTAGGATTACTCCAGCTGAATTTCCACTGCCTAATGGCAATACGACTTATCAAGCCGAAAATGGTGTTCCAGGAGATAAAGTCTTGGGCAGCAATTATGACTTAAATTTACCTTATGAAGATGTTATTGTGGTGAAACCTCAATTAGTCGTTTCAAAAACTGTAGATCAAGAATGTGTTACCACAACGGGTAATACCTATAGCATCATCGTTAAAAATGAAGGTACTATAGCACTTCCGATAACAATCACGGACATTATGCCTGAAGGTTTGGAAGTTCTTGCTATTACAGCAGCTGCATGGGATATTAGTTTGGAAGGAAGAACTTATACATTTAAGCTCAAAAATAATTTGGCAGCAGCTCAGTCTACTGACCCTATATTAATCAAAGTCCGCCCTTTAAGTAACGCTACTCAATCCAATTGGTCCAATACGGCAACAGAGGCTAGTGGTGCATCGGCAACTAGTATTCTGTATGCCAATCCAACAAAAGCTACAGCTAAAGCGAGTCTATCTTCAGCATGTAATGACGGCACCTTTTTTATGGAAGGAAATCAACCATCAATAGGATTTGGAGAATGGACTATTCTTGAAAACCCTGGAAAGGTAGTTATCGTCAACCCTAGACAATATAATACGGCCATTACAGGCGTTGAATTTAATCAAAGCATAACGGCTAGATGGACGATAAAAAATGGCTCCTGTATAAGTTATGCAGATGTGAAGTTAACGAATAACTCTAAGTTAGCCACAGCTGTCCTACAAACAGAGAATAATGTTTCTGGAACCGTATGTAAAGGGTCACCATTACCAGCTCTTCAAGTAGTTTTAACAGGAACGGCGCCCTGGTCTATAACCTATTTAGATCATACAGGTTTTGAAATCACAGTTAATAATATTACAGCCAGCCCCTATATGATACCTAATCCAAAGTTAGGCATCTATCAGATTAAAACGGTCAGAGATGCCTCTGGCTGTTTTGGTGCTGCAACAGGTTCGGTCATCTATATGGAAAGCCCTGCAACAGTGGGCGGTAATCTGTCTGCTCCACAGGAAATCTGTGCTGGAGAAACTCCTTCTAGTCTTCAGTTGACGGGCTTTGTAGGGCATGTAGTCTTCTGGGAATCTTCTGTGGATCAGCTGAATTGGACGCGCTTAAATGCAAGTGAGAATATGAGCATTTTTCAACCTGAAGCATTATTAGAAACTACCTATTTCCGAGCTACCGTACAAAGTGGCTCTTGTCCTTCCGCATTTTCATCTGTGGTGAAAATCGAGGTGAACCAAGCTCCAACTGTTGCTGACGCTGGTTTAAATCAAATAAACTATCATAGTGCTGAATTTACACTTCATGCCAATAAGCCGATAGTGGGCATAGGAAAATGGTCTAAAATATCAGGGGATGCCATAATTGAAAACCCTAATGATCCTTCTTCTAAAGTAACCATATCGCCAAACTCATCGGCTATACTTCAGTGGAGCATTAGCAATGGAAACTGCGCTATATCTGAGGATCAGGTGAAAATTGAATATATAAAATCTTCGCTGATAACATTGAATAAAACGGTATCTAAGACTGAAATTTTTGCTGGTGATTCACTTAATTATACGATAAGCTATATAAATTCGGGTCCTTCGAATGCAGGAGATGTACGATTATTAGACCAAGTTACAGCCCATTTAAAAGATGTAAAATGGACAGCCACTGCTTCAGGAACATCTACCGTTGAAGTTACTAGTGGCGTAGGAAATCATATTTCAATCGGAGCAAATCTAAAATCAGGGGAAGAAAATAAAATTGTTTTAAATATATCCGCTAAAACGGAATCTTCTTTAGCACCCATGTCTATCAGTAATCAGGCATATTTGGAGTCGGATGATCCTACAGTTATATCGTCACCTTCTAATATCGTACATACTGAAGTTCTGAATCAAAGTGCATTAAGTATTTTAAAAACAGCTCCTTTAAAAGTCAATGCTGGAGAAGAAATTACTTATAATCTGATTATCAAAAATGAAGGACCTAGTGATGCTAAAGATGTTATTATAACAGATACGATTTTAAATGTTATTAGTGATCTCCGCGTGACGAGAGATACTTTAGGTAATCAAATTCAGATTGATTCCTTAGTGATATGGGATACAAATAAATTATATGCAGTTATAAAAAACCTGCCGGCGGGATTAGGTTATAAGGTAGGATTAACGATCAAAGGAATTGTTTCCCCAAATTTTAGCGGTGATATTCTAAATCAAGCCTTTGCTCATGTTAGGGATTTGGATAATCCTCCAGTTCCTTCAAATAAAGTGAAAACAGAAGTTGTCAAAAAAGCAGATATCCGAATCATAAAAAGTGGTCCTGCTACGGCCATTGCAGGAAATCAGATCAGCTATACGATCAATGTGAGTAACGTCGGACCAAGTGATGCTGAAAATGTTCACATTCAAGATATCTTACCGCAGAGTATAAAAGAGGCCAAATGGACAGTGGAAAGAAATTATAGCATACCTAGCAATAGTAGCGGAGAGGGCAATGTTGATATTTTCGAAAATATACCTGTAGGAAAATCTCTAAAAATAATTATTTCTGGAAAGATAAATTCTAATTTTTCAGAAAAAACTATAGAAAATACAGCAACGGCTACGGTTTCAAGTGATACTGAGGATCCAACTCCTGCAACAAGTACTGTAGTGACCGAAGTAAAGCGATTTGCTGATTTAAAAATAGTGAAATCTGGACCTGCTCATGCTTCAGCAGGCAAAAGCATTCAATATAAACTCGAAGTGACCAATTTAGGACCATCAGATGCCAATAATTTGAAGATTCAAGATATTATAGATGAACATATAATTGGGGATGTAAATTGGAGTTTTAATAATGAAGGTGGAGCGAGTTCAGAAAGAGATTCTCATTTAGAAAATGAGGTGAAATTATTAGCTAATATTCCTGCATTAACAGGAAAAATAACCATTGATATTTCTGGTATTGTACTTCCTGATACTAAAGATGAAACCGTATTTACAAATATAGCATCTGTAATTACGAAAGATGCAGATATTGAAGATGATAATCAGGATAATAATAATTCTAAAATTGTAACTCAAATAGATAATGACCCTATAGTAAAAGTTTCTAAATCAGGGCCTTCAACTGTTGATATTGGAGGGAAGATCGTCTATGAAATTTTAGTGCAGAATGGTGGACTTGGTAATATTGTTGATGCTGAAGTAATAGATCATGTGCCGGATGACGTAGAGGTGTCTGCATGGTCTGTAGAAGTGAATGGCTCAGCCCAAGCGACTGAACTAGGGGGGAATTCAAATATCGTAGAGACCATTGTAGATATTCCTGTAGGGGATGAGAATTATATAAAAATTAAGATTGAAGGTACCGTAAAATATACTACAAAAAATTCGATAATAAATACCGTAACAGTTACAGCTGGAAATAATAAAGAAAGCTCAGTGATTACTTCTGTGAATCATTCTACTGATTTAGCCATTTTAAAAAGTGGGCCAAGTCAAATTTTTGCTGGGGAATTGATACATTATACTTTAGCTATTTATAATCATGGACCACTAAATGTTCAGAAACTACGTATAAGGGATGAAATTCCAAATGAATTAATTGACGTCAATTGGGAAGTGCGTACTGCAGGATCTCAAGGGTATTCTATTGATGAAAATGAAACAGGATCCGGAAATGAGCTATCCATTTTAGCAAATTTAGAGGCGGGGCCAAATAATGTCATTATAATTGATATTTATGGAAAGGTCCCTTCTTCCTTGAGTACGCCTTTTGAGTTAAAAAATAAGGCTATATTAGACTTGAGTAATACAGGGATTTTAGATTATAATTTAAGTAATAATTCTTCTGAAGTAAGTACACAGGTATTATCAAGCGCACATCTCACAGTTAATAAAACAGGTCCTAGTCAGGAAATTGCTGGTCATGAAATAAACTATAACTTATTTATTCGTAATACCGGTCCCTCTGACGCACAGGCATTGAAATTTACCGATGCAGTGGATGAAAATCTGGTTAATGTATTTTGGGAAGCAACTGCTTCTGGAACGGCATCTATTGTAGGTCCTGAGCAAGGAACAAGTAGATTGGTGGAGATTAATGGTGCAATTCCAAATGGTATTGATAATTATATTCATGTAAAAATTTCTGGAACTATTCTTCCTTCATTCGAAGGTCAAATAAAAAATCAAGCCTTTGTGCAAAATGCCAATGATGCTAAAGTGCCTTCTCAAGAAATAGTAACTGATGTGAGTAGAAAACCACAAATTACTATTAATAAAGTGGGCCCCACAGACCAAAGAATAGGTGATATAGTCAAATATAAATTGACGGTTAACAATACGGGTTATAGTGATGCTAGAAATTTGATTATTTCTGATAGTATATCGGACAAACTATCATCCGTTTCTTGGAAAATAACCCCATTTGGAGAAGCTAAAATTATTAATGAATCTCAAGGAGTTGGCCATAAAATATGGGCTGAAGTGGATTTACCAGCCGGAGAGGAGCATCGAATTGAAATTGAAATTGAGGGAGAGATAAAAGAAGATGCAAGTGGATATATTCTGAATCAAGCTGTTGCTAAAGCTGCGGAAGCCGGAATTGCTGATGTATATTCGGCAGAGGTAAAAACCTTTATCCATAATCCCAAAATTTCTTTAATTAAAACAGGAGTGATTAGCGCAGATCAAAATAAAATCACTTATACTTTTGATGTGATTAATACAGGGAATGTGCATTTGAATAATATTATAATTAATGACAATAAGATAAATGCCATAGTACTGCCTAAATCTAATCTATTTCCTGGAGAGCGTATGTCAACACAAGCTACCTATATCATAAGCCAAGAGGAAAAAGATAGTGGGCAAGTGGATAACACAGCTTTAGTAACTGGAACTCCAAATTTAGGAACTGATGTGAATGGAATATCTGGAACAACTTTAGAAAAAGAAGATGTAACTATTATTCCAGTTCCTGCTAATCCTTCATTATTAGTAACCAAAAAAATAACTAGTCAGTGGCCATATCATACAGTAAATGATCTGATTACTTACGAGATATTAGTTAAAAATACCGGAAATGTCACTTTACATGATATTGAAGTATTAGACTCAAATGCTTTATTTCTGAATAATGATGCTTTAATTCCTTTATTGCGTCCTAATGAAGAAAAAATTATTATAGCGGAGCATGCTGTTACACAAGATGATTTAGATCGTGGAAAGGTGCTTAATCAGGCCTTAGTAACCGGGCAAGATCCCAAAGGGAATCCAATTGTTCCCGTTCCATCAGATGATCCTAAGACAGCTATACCAAATGATCCTACGATCACAGAATTACAGCAGCTTCCATCTTTAGCAATTTATAAAAAGGTGATTAGTGCAGGTCCGTATAGCCAAATTGGGGATAGCATTCGTTATGAGTTAGAAGTAATCAATACCGGCAATGTCGCTATCCATCAGATAGAGTTAAGGGATGATAATGGATTCTTCCCGAATCAGGATGCTTTTATTGGAAGCTTGGCTCCATTAGCGAGTCATCGGGTTCAGGTAATCCATGAGCTTACTCAGGCTGATCTCACAGCAGGATTTGTAGCCAATCAGGCTTTAGCAACTGGAGAGGACCCTAAAGGAAATCCAATAGTACCTGTTCCATCGGATGATCCAAGTACGCCTATAGCAAATGACTCGACGATAACTCCGGTACAGATGTTACCTGAATTGTCTATAATAAAAACAGCTCAATTAGTTTCAACTTATCAGTCAGCAGGCACAAGTATTGCATTTGAAATAGTAGTGACTAACTCAGGCAATGTGGACCTTAGAGATGTAGAAGTTATAGATAACAATGCGGATCAGGTAGAAGTGGGACTAATTCCCATGTTAAAAATTGGAGAAATAAGACGTTTTACAGTATACCATACGATTACGCAGCAAGATATCATCAATAAATATATCTCTAATTTAGCTACTGCATCTGGAAAAGATCCGTTAAATAATCTCGTTACTGCAGAGTCAAAATCTGGTAATCCAGTGCAAGTTGGAGATCCTTCAGATCCAAATTGTGCCGCTTGTACTATTGTTCCGTTAAAATGGAAGGATATTCAAGCGTTAGATGATTTAAGTTCCAGAGTTAATACTGCGAACGGAAGTACTACCAGTTCGGTGTTGGATAATGATACCTTAGAGGGTGAAATCGTATCGCTTTCAGATATTATATTAAGCCCAGGGACTGCTCCAATTCAGGGGATAATGATGAATCCAAATGGAACAGTAACTATAGCAGCTGGAACTTCAGCTGGCGTTTATAAATATCCATATACCATTTGTGAGCGCTTAAATCCAAATAATTGCAGTTCGGCTATATTAACCATTACTGTGGTAGCACCTCAGTTAGAAATTAGTAAAAAGGCGAATCTATCTGTAATAGAATCTGCTGCTGAAGAAATAATCTATACCATTACCGTTAAAAATACTGGTGATGCTGAGTTTTTTGATTTGGTTATAAGCGATAAAATGTTCCCTAATTTCATTCAAAAAATAGATACATTAGAGGTTAATCAAACAAAAGAATATACTTTAGCCTATTCCGTTACACAAGCAGATATCGAATCGGGCAGATTAATTAATACAGCTGAAGTTACAGCGAAGTCTATAGACGGAACCAGCTTATCTGTAAGAGATTCGGTCATCTTGCCTGTATTAAATAATACGCATATTGCTGTAAGTAAAATAGCAGATAAAACTGAAATTAAAGAGAGTAATGAGCGAATTACATATCAGATCGAAGTACAAAATTTAGGAAATAAAATTCTATATGATATTCAAATTTCAGATCCATTAACTGGATTATTAGAACAGCTGGATCAGTTAGTACCAGGGCAGAAGGTCATACTTGAAACTTCTTATATCGTAAAGATTGCAGATTTCGATCAGGACATTATTCATAATACCGTATTTGTGAAATCTAAAGATAATAATGGGCAGCTAATTGAAGCTGAAGCAAAATGCGATGTGAAGATTGTACCAATGCCATTTGAAGTACCAAATATCTTTACACCCAATGGAGATGGATTTAATGATACATTTGAAATTAAAGGACTGGAAAGATTCCAACGTGTTTCTCTTACTATCTTCAATAGATGGGGAAATGAAGTCTACAGCAATCATACATATGATAATACTTGGACTGGGAATAACTTAAATGAAGGTACGTATTATTATATCATTAAAACTTATAATCAAGGACAGCAGCAGACTATTAAAGGCTGGGTGATGATCAAGAGAAAGTAGAGCCATAAAAAAAGGCTTTGAATATATTCAAAGCCTTTTTTTATTTTAAAATAGGTATCTCTTTTCAAAAGAATGCTTAGAAGAGAAAAATTATTTCACCTTTATTTTATATAAACCAGAAACGGAGCCTCCTGAAGTCACATTAAATAAGGATGTAGCTTGAGTTCCTTGAAGCTCATAATAACCATTTAAATTTCCTGCTTTTGAGTTGACGCGTAATAGAATTTTACCATCAATTTCAATAGCAGCATAGGCAGCACCGGGATTAGTAACTGGGGGAATACCAGAGATTTTAGTTCTTTGTTTACTGTTGATATCAATGCTGTAAAATTCCCAAATATCTTCAAAATTTATATTTCCATTGACACCTACGGTTAGTGCTGTATTCGGAATAACTGTAATGATCTTACCATTTTTAGCAAATACAGAAACAAATTTGCCTCCAGTTTGGATATTATCCATTTCTAAAGACCAAGTTTTATCGATATCTGTTTCATTTGCTTTAATACGGACAATTTTTGATTGCCCTCCAATCACCGATCGACCTTGAGTAACAATGTACAAATCACCATTGCTGTCAAAATCATACATCTTATTATCATTAATATAAGCTATCGATCCGGTATCTTCAATTTTAATGGTTTTTTCGTAAGTATTTGTTGCTATGTCTATAACTGCGATATATACGTCTTTATAGAAATCATCCCAATAACCTTTCTGATTTCCATTGGTATTTGCATAAGTAATATTCGCATATAACTTACCTCCTTTTACAGCGAGAAATTTCTGACCGATAGAGCGATATAAAATTTTAGCTTCAGAAGCTCCTCTTTCATTTACTGCAGAAGATAAATCAAACTCTCCGGTTCTAGACATGGTAGAAGGATTAAAGGTTTGAATTTTTAAAGGTTGTGCGCCATCCCAGTAATAGCCTTTTGTATCGTCTACAATAACAAAATTTCCCGTACCATTGGTTTTGTTGTCACCTGCAATAAAATTCGCAGAACTTACTTTTCCAGCTACATCCACTTGTAATTTTTCTATACCTAGGGAGTTCGCATCGGTACTAAACATTTTGTATATGGAGTTGCCATGAGGCCTCCATCCACCAAACCCTAAACCTTGGAGACTGCCTTGGGTATTATTAGAAACTTGACCAGAAGGTAAGGTATTAAAGGCAGTGGCAAATCCAGGTTTCAACAAAATATTGTCGCTCATCGTAATTAATACATATTTATCAGTTCCTTCTTCGGGAACAGGAGCGGGATTATCATTTTTACTACAACTCGCCATTAATAGGGCTACAGCTGTAAGGGCAAAAATTCCTTTTTTAAATGTTAATGATTTCATACTTTTTTATATTTATATTTTATAATTGATAACTTAATTTTAAATGAAAGCTCCTTCCTGCGCGCTGTACCCGATAATAATCATATAGATCTTTGTCCAAAATATTTCGTACCTCTGTGGCGATATATATCTGTCCAGAAGGGAGTTTGTACGTAAATCCAGCATTTAAAAGATGCTGATTGGGGATAACGATATTGGAATTGAGATTAGCACTACCTGATAAACCTAAAAACCCGCCGGGCTCTAAATCTTTAGGTATAGTTTCTAAATAGAATTCACGCATAAAGTTATAGTTGAAAAAAACGTTTAGCTTATCATTTTTTCCTAGCAGATTGGAGTAATCCGATTGTACACCTGCATTAGCAAAGAAATATGGAGTATTCCTTAGGCGAGCATTATTTTTCCATAAATCGTTAAAATCTTCAATTCCAAATAGGCGTAAATTCTGCCAAGTTGCATTGGCATTTAATTTATAATGCTTTAGGAGTCGATATGAAAGATCTATATCAAATCCATAGCCCTTTACATTTTCTTGATTTTGATATTGCGCATTGGGAGCTTGAATAGGAACGAGTAGAATTAAATCCTTTGTTCTTCTATAAAAACCATTGACTTCATACGAGAAAGACGGAAATAGCTGCTGCTGAAATCCTAAATTAAAATTTAAACTTTTCTCTGGCTTTAACTCGAAATTGGGGACAACGAAGATATTATTTCCAAACAATTCTTCACGTTCGGGCAGGCGATAGGCGTATTCTGCAGAGGCACGTATCCAGCTAGTTGCATTCAATTGATATTTTACCGCATCAGCAATCCCCCAATAGTTGGCGTTCACTTTTCGGAAATCTACATCTGTAATTGGTGTAGCGAACCAGGTATTTTGTAAGCCCGATGTGGTATACATATAAAACTTACCCATCAACTGTTGCTGTAATTTATTGTCAAACCATTGGTTGTCTAAGGAGAGGCCCAATACCTGTTTTTGATAGTTGGAGCTTAAGGATAAGATGTCTATATCTGTATTTTCAATTTTTGGTCCTAGCGGGTCGGAACCATTTCTTCGCGCTTGCGTAAATACATAATTAAAATCCATTTTTGTGGAAGTATTCAAGCGATAGGTGATATGGGTTCTTAAGGTCAATTGTTTCTCATAAACTTTAGACGCTGATGCTAATCTACTTTCTCCTATAGATTGGTCTGGGGTAAAATTTCCATACCAGTCGTATCTCCCCTTCAATGTATCAATACGTTCAGTCTGCAGGCGGTTGTAAGCGGCAAACTGATCTATGGAAAGGCGGCCATCTAAAAAGGTCTTTTTGTATCTCATTGTAGGCACAGCAGTCTGTTGTTTTGCCAATACAGCTCCATAGGCATCTGTCATTAAAGCAGGATGTTGCTGTTGTCGTTTTAAATTAAATGCCGCCATGCTAAACCTAAGTTCATCAACCCAGATCCGATTTTTTATACTGGCATATACTTCCCCATAGTAATTTTCAAAAGCATTGTGAAACATGGGGAGACGTTGGTATTCTAGATTAGCCGTTTCAGGGTTCCGTACGCCCACAAGGGCTTTATAATTATTGTCGGAATGGTTGAAAAAGATTTCTGTACCATATGCCCAACGTTGATCTTTACTCGTTTTTCTGGCCAATAGGCCTAAGCGATGCGTTTGAAAAGATCCAATTTCGTAAAAAGCATGAACTTGTGATGCGGAGCTGGACGGAGTAACTAAATTTACAGCTCCTCCTAACGCATCTGCACCTAAGGATACAGGTAATACGCCTTTATAAACTTCAACACGCTCAAGGACTTCCAATGGGAGAGCGGAGATATTATATCCATTGCCTAAATAATCTAAAGGAATACCATCTTTAAAATACTTTACCGCTTTGCCTTGAAACCCATTGACAGATATCTCGGGGTTACTTCCTAAGCCTCCATTTTGTCGGATTCGGATTCCTGTACTGCGATTCATTAAATCCGTTAGGGAAGTCGCCTGAACAGAGACAGCACGGGTATCGATAACTACGGCGCGAATCGGCTGTTCTCGGTAGCAGACTTACCTTCGATATACACATCTTCTAATTGATTAATTTGTTCTAAAAGAGATATTTCTAGAGATAGATTTTCTGCCGCATTTTTTTGTATTGCTTGTCTGTACGATTGAAATCCTAAGGCTGAAATTACTAAACTATAAGTTCCAGGTTTTATTCTTTCTAGCATAAATGAGCCATCAGCAAGACTTGATGTCGCTTGTCCATTTAATTGGACTGTTGCATTTCCTACAGGTTTTTGATGCTGATCTAATACTTTTCCGCGAATATAATCCTGTTGTTGAGCATAGACTGTAGTGAGGGAGCAGTAGAAAAAGAAAAGGAAATAACAAGCATATTTAAAGAGCATATCATTAAAAATTTAAACTGCTAATTTAGATTAAATAAAAATAAAAATCAATTTATTTAGAATAATTATAAATAATACTTGTAATTTATTTAGAATCTCTCTAAATTAGCAGTTCCAAGTCCGCTAAAATTTGGGATTTCGAGATTATTAAATGTCATGGCAAACAAAAATCTGTATCGTGTAACTATTGAAATTACGAATCTAAGGGATTCCTTTATTGGTCAATCCTGTTATTTAGCGGGTAATTTTAATCAGTGGTCAGCGCATCAGCATCGGATAGGAGAAATTCCTGAGCTTTCTCAATCCATTCAAATGGAACTTCATGATATCGAAGCGGGGACCTTAGAGTTAAAATTAACTCGGGGTGATTGGAGCAGTTTAAATTGTTCTAAAGAAGGTCATCTGTTAGCGCCATATAGTATTGATATTTTTCAAGATACCTATATCCATCTGTGTATTGATGCTTGGAGAGATGAGTTTCCGATATCGACTATGACGCCTGAAGTTCATCTTTTTAAGGAAGATTTCTATTTTCCCAAATTAAATAAAAAGCTAAAAGTCTGGGTATATCTACCTCAAAATTATGCGGATTCTGCACATGCATATCCTGTGATTTATATGCATGATGGACAACATCTTTTTGATGAAGCGACTTCGGTTGGAAGAGCTGGGCCAGTAGAATGGCAGGTGGATAAGGCTATAAATGAATCCACAAAAGATGCTATTGTAGTAGCTATTGCCCATCCCGAAACATATTCAGAAAGACAAGCGCAGTATCTAGTCCATCCTTTTGAAGAATATACAAATCCTTTAGGCAGTCTATATTTAGAAGATATAGTTGAAGTCCTGAAACCAGCAATAGATGCTCAGTATAGAACCTTAACAGATAGGGCGCACACTGCTATGGTAGGCTCCTCTCTTGGAGGCTTACTCACTTTATATGCCGGCTTACTCTTTCCGGAGGTATTTGGAAACTTAGGTGTTTTTTCACCCTCTATCTGGATGGATAGGGCAGGTTTAAAAGAAACATTCGCCCGATGTATTCATGCATCAGCAATTCAGGAGCAACGGTATTTTTTTTACGCTGGGGACTTAGAAAAACGAAAACAACAGGATATCAGTATGGAAAGTATGTCTATGGATATGTGTGACTTTGCCCTAGCTTTTAAGCAATTAAATAAAGCTGAAGTCTTCATAGACATTAATCCTCATGGTAAGCATGGCGCATTATATTGGCAGAAAGCATTTCCACGCTTCTACGATTGGTTTCATCAAAGAGAATTTTTTACTATTTAAATTTAATAATATGCAGTATTCTAGAAAAGAAAATAGATTAAAGTTAATGTTAGCCTTAACAGGTCTAGCACTTTTACCAAGCTTTCAGGTATCAGCACAACAGGTAGAAAAATCAGCTCCTGCAGGAACAGGTATTTATGAAGCTGTAATCAGTGCCAAAGACGGTCATATATATGTAACAAGTGCGGGGTCCAGAACAAATCCTGGAGGAGCACTCTATAAGATTAATCCTGCTGATTTAGCCATCGTCGATAGCATTAGCTTAACAGAAACTCCACCATTTGGTATAGGAATTAATAATAAAACTCATATTGCTTATACGACAAATACCCGAACGAATTCCGTTTCAGCAATCGACCTGAATAGTGGTAAAGTCCTAGCTACTATTAAAAACGGAGCCGCTGAATCGCATACACGTGAGGTCCTCGTAGATGAAAACAAAAATTTAGTCTATATTTCTGATGTAGGCGATCCGAGTAGTATTTGGGTAATCAATGGGCAGACGAATACTTACTCGCATTCCATTCAAAATACTGGAAAGACGACAACGGGTATGGCCTTCCTAAAAGGTACAGATAAAATTTATGTTACTAATATGGGAGAAAATGCAGTCGCTATTATCGATGTTAAATCGGGGAAAATAGAGAAGTCATTTCCTTCAGGAGGGGAGTCTCCAGTGAATATTGTTTCTAATGGGAAGCACCTTTTTGTCACTAATCAGAAATCAGGCACCTTAACTATTTTAGATGGAAAAGGAAATTTAGTGAAAAGCATTCCTACAGGCGCAGGGGCTATTGGAGTAGCTTATGATCCAGTTAAAAATCGTATTTATTCAGCGAATAGACAGACGGGTACGACGACGATTATCGATGCTAAAACATATCAAGTGCTGGCCGATGTAGCAACCGGCTCACACCCTAATCATGTAAAAGTAGATCCAAAATCTGGAGCAGCCTTTGTGGTCAATAAAACTAAAGGGGGAAGACCTGTTGAAGGTCAACCTGTAGAAATAGATACCAATGGTGATACATTGACAAAAATTAACTAAATCCACGTTATTTTTTAATCAGTTGCCTCCGATTGTAGGATTACTACAATCGGAGGCAGCTTTGTGTTTTATAAAGAGTGTTGAGGGAAAGCATGTTGAGTAGTAATAAGAAGTATATCATAATTTATAGTATTGCCCTAAGTTCAATCCTGCTTTTAGCATGGATTTCGTTGTTTACAGGCGTCAAAGGAATAACATTTTTAGATTTATTTTCAGACGCAGAAAAATCCATGTTTTTCTTTATCAGTAGAATTCCACGAACACTAGCTTTAATTCTGGTGGGTTCGGGATTAAGTGTTGCAGGCTTTATTATGCAGCAATTATCGCAAAATAAATTTGTTTCTCCGACGACCTCAGGAGCATTAGAAGCTGCCAAGATGGGTATACTCTTTGCGTTGATATTTATTCCTGAAGTATCTTTATTTGGAAGGATGTTTACGGCATTAGGATTTACTTTTTGCTCTTCCATCATCTTTATGATGCTGGTTAAGCAAGTTCGATTGAAGAGTTCTGTATTTATTCCTTTAATAGGAATTATGTTCGGAAGTATTTTGAGTGCAGTATCCACATTTTTTGCTTATAAAAATAATATTGTTCAGAATACCCAAGAGTGGCTTCTCGGCGATTTCTCGGGGGTATTAAAGGGACAGTATGAAACCATTTATATTATTCTTCCTGTAGTGCTTATCGCTTATCTCTATGCCGAACGATTTACAATTGCGGGTATGGGTGATAGTTTTACAAAAAACTTAGGATTATCTTATGGTCGTATAGTTCAAGTAGGTTTACTGATAGTTTCTTTAGTCGTAAGCTCCTCCGTCGTAACGGTGGGAGCAATTCCTTTTATTGGATTAATTATTCCAAATGTAGTAAGTCTATTTGCTGGAGATAATCTGCGAAAAACCTTACCTATTACCGCATTGTTTGGCGCCGCATTTTTATTGTTCTGCGATATTATCAGTCGATTGATTGTATTTCCATATGAAGTTCCTATAGGAATGACAGTCGGTATAGTGGGAGGTGTATTATTTTTACTGTTAATTTTAAAGAGACGATAATGAAACAGTATTATAAAGTAATAATTATTGCTGTTTTATTAATAATCAGTATTGCCCTATTTATAGCATTTAATATGGGTCAAAATTTGAATTATGTATTAAGCCGTAGAGGTATTCGTTTAGCAAGTATGATTCTTGTAGGGGTTAGTGTTGCCTTTTCTTCAATTATATTTCAGACGATTACGAATAATCGCATTTTGACTCCTTCAATTATGGGTTATGAGGCTATATTTATTTTATTTCAGACCGTGATTGTCTTTTTTTATGGAGATAAGGCATTTCAAGTAATTTCTCAACAGCAGAACTTTTTTTATGCAGTATTATTAATGATGCTGTTTTCTCTATTTATGTACTTTTTAATTTTTGGAAAGCAGAAGCGTAATATTTTTTATCTGCTGCTGACTGGTATGGTGATGGGAACTTTATTTCAGACCATGAGTCAGTTTATTCATACCGTAATCGACCCGAATGAATTTTCTATAGTACAGAATTTTATGTTTGTCTCATTTGCTAAGATGAATACTCAGATACTTGCAATTGCAGGCTTCACTTTAATAGGGAGCTTAATATATGTTTGGCGGTATTTGAAATATTTAGATGTCATTGCTTTGGGTAGAGATCAGGCCGTGAATTTAGGCTTAGATTACAATAAATTAATTCGCAAATTTATGCTGGTTATCGCATTATTAGTTTCCGTATCTACGGCGCTAGTAGGTCCGATTACATTTTTAGGAATACTTGTAACCAACTTGACTTATGAATTATTTCAAACCCGTAGACATGCCCATATGGTTTGGCTCTGTAGTTTAATTGCTTGTTTATTTTTAGTATCCGGTCAGTTTTTAGTCGAGCATATATTTAGTTTTTCCACCACGGTTAGTATCGTTATCAACTTTATTGGCGGGGGATATTTTATGTATTTAATATGGACAACACGCAAGAAAATAAGTTAATATTTAAAGGGATTTCAAAGAGTTATGGTCATAAGCAGGTCCTTAATAATCTTTCAGGGACTATTCCACATGGAAAAATTACCTCTTTAATAGGACCTAATGGAGCCGGGAAAAGTACGTTATTAGCTATTTTAAGTCGCCTCTTAACGCAGGATCAAGGACAGGTTTTCTTTAACCAAAAAGGATTGGCAGAATATCCGAGTAATGAACTGGCCAAATGTCTGTCTATACTTAAGCAGTCCAATCATTTGGACTTAAAACTAACGGTAAAAGATTTAGTATCCTTTGGTAGGTTTCCGTATAGTAAAGGCAGGATGACTTCTGAAGATTGGGATAAGGTGAATGAGGCTATTGCCTTTTCGGATTTGGAGGATCTCCGGGATCGCTATATTGATGAGCTAAGTGGAGGACAGCGGCAACGTGCATTTATTGCTATGATTATTGCCCAGGATACGGAGTATATCCTGTTGGATGAACCTTTAAATAATCTAGATATGAAACACTCCGTTCAGGTGATGAAAACCCTGCGTCGTTTGGTGGATGAACTTGGTAAAACGGTCATTATTGTTATTCATGAAATAAATTTTGCTTCGCAGTATTCGGATTATATAATCGCCTTAAAAGATGGAGAAATTTGCTTTCATAATCCCACGAATGAGGTCATTAAAGCAGATATTCTACAGGATATATTTGGAATTGAATTCGATATCATTGAAAAAAATAATAAAAAAATCTGTAATTATTTTAATTTATAAATTATGTTAAAAACAGTCTTAGGATTTGTCATGTGTGTCCTGGTATTAAGTAGCTGTCAGTCGGTCGGAACTTCTGCTTCAGGTGAAGTTAAAGATTCTGTAGAAGTCAGTCATAAACTCGGAAAGACTAAATTTGTACATCATCCGACGCGTATTGTGGTGTTGGATATTGGCGCCTTGGAAACCATGCAGGAGTTGGGCGTATCGGCAACGGGAGTTCCGAAAAGATATATGCCTGATTACCTCGATAAGATTAAAGCTCAAGCAGATATTGCTGATGTAGGTTCAGTTATCGAACCAGATTTTGAGGCTATAAGTGCAAGCTCACCTGAGTTAATTCTAATTTCTACACGTCAGGAAAGATTCTATAAAGAGTTGAGTCGTATCGCACCTACGATCTTCGTAGGTACCGACAATAAAAATTTTTTAAAATCTTTTGAAGAAAATGTACTTCTCATAGGAAAGATTGTCGGGAAAGAACAAGAAGCTCAGGATAAATTAGATCAAGTGTTAGGGAAAATAGAAACTACAAAAGTCAAGTTTGAACAAGACCCTAAAAAAGCGTTATTTTTAATTTATAATAATGGTAAATTTTCAGCTTTTGGAAAAGGCTCACGTTTTGGATTTATACATGATGTATTGCAACTGAAACCAGTCATGGATTTTCAAGATGAATCTGTTCATGGGCAGAAAGTTTCGAATGAACTGATTGCAGAGGCTAACCCTGATTATCTATTTATTGTAGACAGAAATGCTGCAGTTGTAGGAAAGAAGGCCAATAAAAATGAAGTTGAAAACCCATTAATAAAATTGACAAATGCCTATAAAAATAATCAGGTATTTTATTTAGATCCTAATTTATGGTTTATCTCCGGAGGCGGATTGACATCGGTTAATCTGATGGTGGATGATATTAACCAACTAATTCAATAAAAATATGGAAAAACCACAAATTGCGAAACATGTTTTCAAAGTTTCTTCTAAAGAGTTTATCACTCCTCATTATATTCGTATTCGTCTGCAAGGTGACGGAACATCCGATTTTGCCGTCTGCAGTTTAGGTGCAAATAATAAAATATTTATCCCTCCTGTAGGTACAAAAGAAGTGCAGTTTGCCGAATTTAATGCGAGCAAAGGAGAATGGGTAATGCCGGATGAACAGTTCAAACCCTTGGTTAGAACCTATACGCATAGACAGATTGATGTCGAAAATAAGGAGATCACGATTGATTTTGTAAATCATGGCGATACAGGGCCAGCTTCAGCTTGGGCTCGAGCAGCAGAAAAAGGGGATGAGCTGGGCGTGGCAATGAAATTAAGAGCCTCAGAATTGTACCCTTCTGCAGATTGGTATTTCTTAATTGGAGACGCTACAGCTATTCCTGTATTATGTAGTATTTTAGAAAGTCTTCCTGCTGAAGCTAAAGGACATTGTATTATTGAAGTTTATGGACAGGAAGATATTCATCCGGAGGTTACACATCCCGGATTCACAATACAATGGGTATTTAATGCCGATGCTGTACAAGGGAGTAACTTACCTGAACAGGTGGCTGCTGTAGATATTCCTCAAGTAGAAAAGCGATTTGCTTATATAGCATGTGAATACCAATCTGTGCGACGCTTACGCAGCTATTTTAAAAATGAATTGGAATGGGGAAATAAGGAATTTTATGCATTTGCCTATTGGAAAGCTGGAGTAGCTGAAGATCAATCTGCCCAAGACCGTAGGGAAGAAAAAGAAAACTAGTTTGTTTATATCGGAATAGTGCTTTCCTTTTTTTAAAGGAAGGCCTATTCTAAATAGATTATTTTAGATGACGAAGAAAATATATATTGAAGGCTCCGCAATTACAAATATTCCAAACTTTTATACGGAAATAAATAGAGTATTTATGGCTCAAGTGAATTGGAAGCTGGGACCTAGTTTAGATGCTTTTAATGATTTACTTTATGGAGCTTATGGCGAAATGGAAGGGCATGAATCTATTGTGCTGTTATGGAAAGATTTCGATAAGAGTAGTTCAGCCTTAGATTATGCGGCTACACAGATGTATTATCGAGAGGTTAGAAATATGGAAATTCCTTTTCCTGCTGGACAGTCTTATATGGATATTATTCTAGAAATTATTGCAGATCATCCGAATATTAAGCTGCTCAAATTATAGCTTAATATTCGGATTTTATCCGTTCTAACCAAGCTTATTTCTAAACGAATTCCATACGTTTTGATAAGCTTTTCCTCCTTGTACCTGATTTATATAGCTCTTTTTTATAAGTTGAGCAATAATTATAGTTAATAGAAATACTAATAATATCCCACATCCAACTATCATATTTTTAAATAACCAGTCCATAAGATTCTGAAAAATCATTTTCTCAGGCATCATTTTATGGGCGATGTATATACCTCCAAAAGCCAGCGCTATAAAAATTGATAAGCCTAAAGAAAGGTTATTCCAAAATTTCATTTTTTTGAGCGTAGCTGAGTAACTGTGGTCACCACTCCAATTTTCTAATAGTTCGATTT
>DAIQRP010000007.1:8609-10631 GCA_036786125.1 Sphingobacterium sp. | reverse complement strand
AATCATCTTCTACTTTTTCAACAGGAAGATGATTTTCATCGATAAATTGATGAGCTCTATTTAATTCTTGTTTAATAAATTCTATGTTTATTAATGCTGAACCAAAATTTTGTAAAAAGGACATAAAATAAAATTTTTAAATAATATATGGCACATGCCTAATGATACCAACCTGAAACTAGATAATAAAAATCAAAGTTATAAATTTTTTAATTTAAACTAAAGTTGAATTAAAGCAATCTTTACTCTGCCCCAAGGCCTAAAACTTTTGAAGTCAGTAATTTGTCATTTCTATAGGAAATTTGAGGGTAGTTTGAAGGGTGTAGTTGTTGGTTTTATAATGTAAGGTGCTTATATTCAATATGATAAAATTAAAATTTTTGTAGTTATACCTCTCTCCAATTTCTCTATCGATTTATTTTCGTGCTGGCAATATGAAATTTGTTTCTACATTTGCTATTGTAATTTGCAATTGCAAAAATTTAAAAACTTATACGATATTAAAATGACAGCAATAAAATCCATATTATCTACAGAATTTAAATTAGGTTCTAATCTGATAAAAAATAGAATTATTATGGCTCCATTAACTAGAATGCGCGCCGATAGTCAGCTCATTTCTTCAGATTTAGCAGCCACATATTATGCTCAAAGAGCTTCTGCAGGACTTATTATTACGGAGGCCTCCCAAATAAGTCAGCAAGGTCAAGGTTACCCATTTACCCCCGGTATCTATAATGCAGAGCAGTCGAAAAAATGGAAGAGCATAACAGATGCTGTACATGAGCAAGGAGGTTTAATCTTTTTACAATTATGGCATGTAGGTCGAATTTCTCATTCGGTATTCCAGCCGCAGGCTCAACCACCTGTAGCACCTTCAGCAATTCCTGCTATTGGAAATGCTTTTCTACAGGATTTTTCTAGAGTACCTTATGAAACTCCACATGCACTGACGCAGTTAGAAATCCAACAGATAATAGCAGATTATCGTCAGGCCGCTATCTATGCTAAGGAGGCAGGTTTTGATGGTGTAGAAATTCATGCAGCTAATGGATATTTAATCGAACAATTTTTAAGAGCAACTTCTAACCAAAGAACGGATGAATATGGAGGTACATTAGAAAATAGGTCTCGATTCCTTTTTGAAGTTTTAGATGCAGTGCTTTCGGTCTGGTCAAATGATCAAGTCGGAATTCGACTTTCACCATATTATACAGGTAGCATAGAACTTGACGAAAATCCGCTTGCAATTTATGATTATGTTACTCAACAATTAGTTCCTCAATCCTTGGCTTATCTTCATATTATAGAGAATGACAGAGATAATACGCTAGAAAATAATACGGATATATTAGATGGGTTTTTAGTGAAAAGATTTCGATCTTTTTACCCACATCCCATTATTGCTGCAGGAGGATTTGATAAATGGCAGGCTGAACAGGTGATAGAAAGAGGTTATGCTGATGCAGTGGCCTTTGGTCGCGGATTTATATCTACACCTGATCTTCCATATCGCTTATTACATGATATTCCGTTTAATGAGTTAGATGAAGATCGCATTTATGGAGGCGATGAAAGAGGATATACAGATTATAAAACGTATATATCGGAATAAAAGAAGATAAGTTCGCATTAAAAAAAATAATATGTCAAAGGTAATTTTAATAACAGGAGCCTCTCGGGGTTTTGGAAGATTATGGGCTGAAGCTCTTCTTCAAAAAGGATATAAGGTCGTTCTTACTGCGCGTCATATCGATGGCTTAGCAGATATAGTCAATCAGTATAAGGACTCTGCATTGGCTTTAGCTTTAAATGTAAATAATAGACAGCAAGCATTTGAAGTGGTTGAAAAAACGGTGGCACATTTTGGGCAGATTGATGTGTTAATTAATAATGCTGGATATGGTCTAGTTGGAGCAATTGAAGAAGCATCTGAAGCAGAAGCTAGAATGCAGATGGACACTAATTTCTTCGGCACACTTTGGCTATCACAGGCAGTTTTACCATTTTTTAGAATGCAGG
>DAIQRP010000007.1:2773-8599 GCA_036786125.1 Sphingobacterium sp. | reverse complement strand
GCAGGGTTCGGGTCATATTATTCAGGTATCCAGTGTGCTTGGTTTGGTTACCTTGCCCATGTTAGCCCTTTATAATGCGTCCAAATTTGCGGTTGAAGGATTATCAGAATCTTTAGCTGCAGAGGTGAAAGATTTTGGAATTCATTTGACCATTGTAGAACCTAATGCATATGAAACGGATTGGTCTGGAACATCTGCCGTGCAGTCTAAAGCCATATCCGCTTATGATGCTGAAAGGGAAAAAATGAAGTCTACATTTAGACCTGAAACAGTAGGGAAACCTGAAGCTACAGTAACAGCGATATGCCAGTTAATTGAAGATAAAAATCCACCATTACGTCTGTTGTTGGGTAAAGCAGGTCTTCCTTTAGTAAAACATGTGTATACTGAAAGGTTAGCTTTATTTGAAGAGTGGAAAGATGTAAGTGCTGCTGCTCATGGAAAATAGTTGCAGTATTAATATTGGATTTTAATTATTATTTTTGAATTGGTAACTTCTAAGAGTAAGAACGTGAAAGAGATAAAACAAAGATCCAGCTGTCCCATAAGTTCTACTTTAGACTTTTTAGGTGATAAATGGAGCATACTTATCCTCAGAGATATGATGTTTGACTATAAATCCACTTTTGGAGAATTTTTAAACTCTCCAGAGAAAATAGCCACCAATATTTTGACAGACCGACTGAAAAATTTGGAAGCTGAAGGATTTGTTTTTAAGCATTATGTGCCTGGGAAAGCTCGAGTAGGGTATAGTTTGACCGAAAAAGGAATTTCTTTGGTTCCACTTATTACAGAATATATTAAATGGGGCATATCTCAAAACTATCTGGGCAAAGACCCAGATCATATGAAGTATATTAGCAATCATGCTGAAAAATTTATCCAGGAGACTATGGTTAAATTAAAAGACAGAAATCAAAAATTATTGGAATCCATTCCACCAGATACTATATAAAATTTTAAAAAGGATATACTTTTAAAGTATATCCTTTTTTTTTTTCTTATCCTCCCCAAATAATCGTAGAAGCCTAATTAAAGTATTTTTTAGGCTATTATTTCCATTATTTTATCCTACTAGATTTAAATTTTATTGAAAAATTAATTATCATTTTATACTTATAGATATAAATAAATCAATTAGTTTTTATGTAAAATACTTGATATTCAGGATAATTTGTATATTTTTGCTCCGTAATTTTTAAAAGCGACTCTCAAGCGCTTTTTCTACCGAATAATTAGCTTTTTTCAAAAAAATTGTAATGCGTGAAAAACAAAATCTAAATGGTTTTTTTATAAAATCATTTTATCTATTAGTCTTACTATGCACTTTCCTGTACACGGGAACTGCATTTTCGCAGAAATTGAATACGGATACCGAGGTGCCAGAATTGGACATTTTGGGGGCAGAAAAAACATTTTCCGTTCTCATTAACAAAGGAGCATTAGACTGTCCAACGGCCAAATTGAAAATGGAATTACCTCCAGGAATTCAATATATTCCTAATTCCATTAAAATAGATGGTCAAGTCGTTTCTGGGGAATTGGTGAATCAGCAGATGGTTGAAGTGAATGTTGCAGTAATTCCAGGACCTCAAACTTCTTCTGTTCTCGTAGAATTTAATCTGAGAGCCCTTTGTGAAGCTAATGATTTAAAAATTGAAGATCGGATTATACATTATGAATTTTCAGACTGTGGGGATACCCAAAAGGGTACAAGTAATACCATCAATCTGCGCTATGCAAAATTAAATATAGAACTCTCTCAGAAGGAATCCTCTGGATTAATTGGAGAATCTATCTTTCAAGAAATTAAGATTATAAATAGTGGAAATGCACCTATAAGTCAAATTTATGTGCCTGTGAGCTATGGTCAAGGTATAGAACGTAGACCGTCAACCTTGACTGGAAATTGGAAAGAAGTTCCAGGATTTGATCCAAAAAAAGGAGGAATGTATGTCTATGAAGGGACGATATTATCAGGGGGATCTATTTCTTTTAAAGAGGAATTATTAATAAATAGCTGCCTAAATCTAAACGCTAACTATAATGCTTATTATAAAGATACCAATGAATGTGAATTAGGTAGCGCCGTATTGACCTCATTTAATATTGTTATAGATCCATCTAGAAAACCAAATTTAAAAATTACAAAAATTAAAAATAGTAGTGATGTTTCAGATTGTTTTGATGAGAATGTAAAACATAGTTTTATATTAAAAAATATTGGAAATGCTACTGCCAGTCAGATTGAACTTTTTATTGGAGCTAACGGTTCTAGTACAATTAATAGTAGTAGTATTACTGCAGACGGAAAAGCTCTTCCAGCTCAAAATGTAGGTCAAAGTAATGAACAGCAGGTGCTGATAGCATCTTTGGCTGCAGGGGATTCGCTGATTATTGAGTATATTCAAGCTATCAATTTGGCAAAAACGGCCGATTGTGATCAATTACCCACCGATTATAAAACAGGAGAAACCTTCGTATATGGAAAATATATTCATGCTGAAGGTTGTATAGAAGGGGAAACTCCTCATTTTTCCCTTGAAAAAGAACAAATTTCTGATCAAGTAGTTTACGCTTTTGGAGGACAGAATATTGGGGAAGTAGATATCGTAAATGGGGTACCTTATATTTCGGATTTTAGAATTGACAACTGGGACTTGCCTCATCATGGTTTAACAAGTTCAGCTTACTTTGAAATAAATTTGGAACTTTCTCCAAGTTTAGCGGCTCAATTCGATCCCTCAGAAATGAAAATTTTTAATGGAGTAGATTATTTAAAATCAACTGATTATACAGTCTCTTCATCATCGGGGAATTATGTAATTCGTATTAATCGGGGACAAGCAGGTTGGAGTGAAGTCGAAAATACTTCTTTTAGTAATAAAGGCTGGAGATTACAATTTCCTATGTCTATTGATTGTAGTGTCGCTTCTAATGCTTTTTATAAAATATCAGGTTCTTTATATAAATCGAATGTAAGCACCTGTCCACCTCTTAATTTTCTCTGCCAAAAGGTTGATTTATTCTCGCATTGTGAAACTGGAAATTGTGACGAAGGGGGGCTAGTAAAAGGGGTAGCTAAGCTTAAAAGAATAAGTTTAGGATCCTATGATTTAGCTAATGACGCTATTCCGGGAAATAAAATTTTGCCTGACGATGCAAGCACGGATTTTGAAAAAATAGAAATACGCTCTTTTATTGGTGGAGATACTATTGAAATTTCTCAAAAAGGCTTTATTAAACCCGGAACTTTAACTTCAATTTGGAATGAAGGTGGATTCTTTAAAGTTCAAGCCGCTAAAGGAATGCGTATGGAGGTTGTTTCAGGTTCCGGAAAGGTGATTCTAAAAAGAGGTGCCGAGCAATTTGCCATAGAATGTGAAGTAAACGCTCATGAACCAGATTCCTATTATCTAAATATTCCGAAATTTGAAAGTGGAAATTCGGTATTTCCTGAAAATTTTGAAGGTTTTATAGATGGAGATGAATTGACTGCCTCCATGCAGATACACGTGTTATCTTTAAATGAAAAAACAGAACTTAAAATATTTCCTACAGAATTAGCTTTAAACTATAACAATACTTCTTATAGCTGTGGGATGGATTATAAAGCAACAGGTTATTATGGTAATTCAGTATTACATACCAATGTTGCTGCAGCTTATAATCTATCCGACTGCTCTGGCTTAGATAATGATAAGGATTTTTCAATACATTATGTAATAGCTGATCAAGCTTCCAGAAACGCATTATTTATCAATGAATTTAGAGAAATTTCTAAAGTCGAATCTTTAAATTTAACGATTTCTAAGGGATTACTCTTGAATGGGTATAAACTTAGCTTAGAAAATAATAATCGGAATCAGCAGCTAGTTAGAAATTTCACTTATTCTACTCCTCAAAAGTCTAATGCAACTATTGATGTAGAAACCATTGTAAGAGAACTTAAGGGACAAAGTGGAGAGGTTATAGATGAAGGATTTGTATTAAGATTTGTGCCTATAGTTTCTGCAACATGTGATGCGGCAATAAAAGAAGAAATTAGTATTACGGCGAATGTAACGGGAAGATTTCATTTTAATGGTCTAGATTATTTAAATAAAACAATCACTACTGATGTTAAAAAGTTAGTGATCAATACAGATAATAATAAGTTGAATTTTTCGGTGTCAACGAAGAGTGTAAGCCCCAAGTTAGCAGAAGCACAATGGGTAGTAACGGTCAATAATAGTTCTCAATTTCGGGCTTTTAGTAATTTATGGTTAGCTAAAGCTTCCGGTGAAAATTCCATTGATATTGTTCAAGTTCAGCAAATCAAAAGTAGTTCAGTTGAAAGTGCTTTAATAGGACAACCAGTTCAAAAAAACAATGATATATTTCAATTAGGAGATATTGCTAAAAATGAAGTAAAATACTTTTTAATTACGGCTAAATTTGATCATTGTGGCGATGGTTCTATGAGTATTTCTTATGGTAATGATTGTCAAAACTATCCTAGCTCTTTAGCTGCTGCAACCTGTGCGGCTTCCAAACCTATTGATTTGGAGTATAAACCCATGCAAGCCCAATTACAAACCATATTTAAATCACAGCCATCCGCATCGGCTAGACCGGCGCTGTGTGAAAATATGGATTATGTCATTGAAGTTAATAATGCTGGAGGAGAAGCTAAAGATATCGTTATAAATATTCCTATTAGTCATATCCAAGGGTTAAATTATGCAGACAACTCTGTGCAAATATCTCCGTCTTATAAAGTAGATCAAAATAACCCAAGTTTTACTCAAATTTCAGATGTTCCTTATGTTAATGTAACTGATGGAATTATTAAAATTCAAATTCCTGTAGAATCTCAATCCAGTTTAAAGTTTGCAGAACGCTTTTATTTAAAATTCTCCTTAGTAGCATCAGAATGTGACTTCACAAGTGGTAAAAATATTAGAGTTTCGCCTTCAGGAAATAATTTCTGTGGAAGTCCTATTGATGCTAATAAATTAGAACCTGTTGGTTCCTCACGTATTATTTTAGCGGGTGCTCCTGATAATGAACCTATGGTCGATTTAGAGGGGACTATTGACTTAAATATTACCAAAAAAGGGGAAAAGATATCGGCGCTTTATTCAGCAAAAATTATTAATAAAGATTTAGTTTATAATTTTCCAGTTACAGGTTTAGTTGCTAAAGAAAATAATGTATCCAATACTACTGTTTATGTTTATAAATATGCTTTAAAGTTACCTGAAAATTGGGAAATTGAAGGTAATCCTCAAAGTCTTATTCCTGAAGCTAAAGCTAAATTTGTTGCTTATGATGCTAAAAAAGGATATATTTTTGATATTAATGAAAACCTTGAAAAAGGAAAGCTTATAGATATAGATAAAGCTAAAATTATATTTACAGGAAATGCTGCCGAGCTTAACTGTAATATTAATATGGGTGATGTTAAGCAAGAACTGTATACTTTATTTACACCAGATTCTAAATGTGGAAATGGATCTCAATGTGAATCTGAATTAATCACTGCAGAACATCAGACTGAATTAATATTAAAAACTCCCGTTGCTCCTCAGGGTTCTTCCAAACAGGCTTTCTGTGAAATTAATGAGCCTAGCTTGAAAAATATTAAATTAGGTAATAACTATTTTATTCATTGGTTTGAATCAGAAACAAGTACTGTTGCTTTAGATGAAAATACCTTATTAGTAGATGGAACCACCTATTATGCTGCAAATGTATTAGCAGACAATTCCATTTGCATGAGTTCACGCTTCGCAGTAAGCGTTACAGTAGATACAGAACCTCAGGCTGTTGCAGGCCAGAATC
>DAIQRP010000007.1:1683-2709 GCA_036786125.1 Sphingobacterium sp. | reverse complement strand
TTAGTAGATGGCTCACCTGCAAATGTAAATTTAGTTAAAATTGAAAATCCGAAAGTATATAATACTAACGTAACAATTCCGAATGGGGCAATTGTTGAAATGAATTGGAAAGTATCGAATGGTACATGTTATGATGAAGATCAGGTTGAATTAAAATTTGAACGTAAAGTAGATTTAATAGTTAACAAAACGGCTAATAAAAATAACTATATCGTAGGTGATGAGATTATTTATACCATTACCATTCAAAATCAAGGTCCTGGAAATATTTTTACAGGAGAGAAGTTAACTATTGAAGAACGCTTACCTCAAGGATTATCGGATATAATTTATGAATCTAATGATTTAGATTATTCTGATAATGGATTTATTCTTAAAAAAGCACTTCTTGCTCAAGGGGATAATATTTCCTTTACCGTAAAAGCTAAAATTTCTAAGGATTATATCCTTCCAAGCTTAAAAAATACCGTTCTAGTTTCTCCGGCTGCAGGTATTTTAGATATAAATAAAGAAAATAATGAAGATTCTGAAGAAGTCTTTGTAGAGAGATATGCGGATATATCAGTTTCAAAAATCGTAGACAAAGATACAGTGGCTGCTGGAGAGAAGTTGACGTATACAATTTCTATTGTCAATAATGGTCCAGCAACGTTATTCAAAAATACAAATGGGGATTTTGAAAAATTACTGCTCAGAGAAACCCTGCCGCTTCAATCTGCATTTGACGAGATTGAATTCACAGAATCTACGGGTAAGTTTAATCTGAATAATGAAACTTTAGAACTTAATAACCCCTTTAAATCTGGGGATATCATTACCTTAAAAATTAATGGTATTGTTCCAGCTGTATCCAAAGATACAGCAGTACTGAATAAAGTATTTGTCAATGTTCCTACAGGTATTACAGATCCAAACCCAAATAATAATACAGATTCTATCGGAAGTGTAATTATCCGTAAAACTGATCTTTCCGTTGTTAAAACAGCCGATAAGCAGGCGGTTAAAGCAGGTGAGGAGTTAAGTTAT
>DAIQRP010000007.1:0-1673 GCA_036786125.1 Sphingobacterium sp. | reverse complement strand
TCTCTTAAAAGGAGAGGAAATTGTTTTGTTAGAAAAGTTACCTGCTGGTTTAGTAGATATCCGTTATCAGTCAAAGGGTGGAAGTTATGATGCATCGAATGCTCGTTTTATATTAGATGCGGACTTAGCCGCTCAGGATACAGTGGAGCTTCAGGTCTTCGGTACTGTTCGGGCAGATTATACTGCAGATTCAATAGTTAATCAAGTTTCTGTCAGCACCCCAATAGGTGTTGTAGATCCTAACCCGGATAATAATACAGATTCCGTACGCACCGACCTGTTGCGTGAAGTGGACTTATCGGTTAGAAAAGTTGCTCATAAAACCTCAGTTGTGGCTGGCGAGGAATTATCTTATACCATTAGCATCACGAATCAAGGTATCAGTAGTTTAGTTCAAGGAGAAGAATTCACGGTAAGAGAAACACTTCCCGAAGGTCTGACTAATATTAAAATCCAATCCGCTGAAGGGGTACTTGATACGGTTCAGCATATCTTTAAATTAAACCAGGATTTTGGAATCCAAGATACCTTGCATATTCATATCAGTGGATTACTTACTGCAGATTATTCTAAGCAGACGATTATGAATCAGGTTTCAGTAGATGTTCCTGCGGGAATTACAGACCCTAGACCTGATAATAATGCGGATAGCGTCATCACTGATGTAATCCGAGTAGCAGACCTATCGGTAGAGAAAGTCGCTGATAAAAAATCGGTCAATGCTAGTGAAGCATTAAGTTATACCATCACTATTCGTAATCTCGGAGTAAGTACCTTATTTAAAGAGGAGGTAATTGAATTAAAAGAAGAACTTCCAGCAGGTTTTACTGTAGAAAAATATGAAGCTACAGGAGGAACCTATACGGAAAGTAATGGTCAATTTATCTTAGATTCAGCACTGGCTTCTGGAGATAAAGTGAGCTTACAGATTTATGGAACAGTACATGCGAATTATACAGATTCAACGATATGGAATCGCGTTAAAATTACTGCACCAGAAGATGTCATCGATCCGGACTTAACAAATAATACGGATTCTGTGGAAACTGCTACAAAACGTGTTATCGACCTATCTGTAGAGAAGAAGGCCGATATACAAACAGTGGTTGCCGGAGAGGAGATAACCTACACCATTAGCGTTCGTAATGAGGGTTCAGGCACATTGGTTGCTGGAGAGGTAATTCGAGTAATCGACAATCTTCCATCAGGTTTAATTCATATTTCTTATCCAGGATCGACGATAGGATATCAACCATCAGATGGTAGTTTTACACTACAGGAAGATTTAGCACAAGGAGATTCTATTGTCCTGATGATTAAAGGGCAGGTTCAAGCCGACTATCAGGAATCTGAAATCAAGAATACGGTTCGTGTGGAGGTTCCTGCAGGAATTATAGATCCAAACCCAGATAATAATACAGATTCAGAAACGACTCCTGTGGATCGTGTCGCCGATCTATCCGTTGTTAAAACGGCCGATAAGCAGGCGGTTAAAGCAGGTGAGGAGTTAAGTTATACAATCCGTATAAGTAATTCCGGATCTAGCAGTCTCTTGAAGGGTGAGGAAATTGGTTTGTTAGAAAAGTTACCTGCTGGTTTAGAAGGTATCCGTTATCAATCAAAAGGAGGAAGTTATGATGCATCGAATGCTCGTTTTATATTAGATGCGGACT
>DAIQRP010000150.1:6160-6561 GCA_036786125.1 Sphingobacterium sp. | reverse complement strand
AAAACGTTTAAAAACAGACTATATCGATCTCTATCAAATTCATTACGATAATGAGGAAACCCCTGTTTCAGAGACTATGGAAGCCTTAAACCGATTGGTGCAAGATGGAAAAGTACGATATATCGGGACTTCGAATATGTCTGCAGCCCGAATTCGAAGTTCTATAGACTATGCAGCACAACAACAGATAGCATCCTATCAAAGTATACAACCTTTATATAATTTATATGAGCGTGACTTATTTGAAAAAAACTATCAGGCATTAGCACTAGAAAAAAAACTCGCTGTAACGCCATACTATTCTTTAGCTTCGGGTTTTTTAACTGGAAAATATAGAAATGAATCCGACCTGAGCAAGAGTGCTCGTGGGGAAGGTGTGCGTAAATATTTAAATGCAACTG
>DAIQRP010000150.1:0-6150 GCA_036786125.1 Sphingobacterium sp. | reverse complement strand
CCGAGGCTAAAAACACAGAGAGGGGAAAAACTTTGGACAAATACTTTAGTCCTAAAGCCGACTTACTGCTCTCTAATATAGAACGGGTAGCCCACAATCATCAGGTTAGTATGGCTGCTGTGAGCTTAGCCTGGCTGCTTCAGCAAGCAGCGATTACTGCGCCTATTGCCTCCGCTACTCAAAGCCATCATTTAGATGCGTTTACAGAAGCAGCCAGCTTAAAACTTAATAGTCTGGAAATAAAACTTTTAAATTTGTAGTTGTTACATAAAAAAATAAATAAAAAGCCTCCTATACAGCACGAAGCACGATTTTTAAGCGAGCTATAGCTAGATAATTTTTAAGCTATTAATTTTACGTATATTTAAATATATTGATTTAGATTTTAATTATTTAAATATTATAAAATTAAGTATTATGGCGAAGGAACAAAAGGCCGCTAAAAATGATAAGAAACAAGCTGTGAAATCATTAAAGGAAAAAAGAGCGGATAAAAAAGAAAAACAAGCAAATAAAAGCAAAGCTGAATAAAGAAAAAGCGCCTAACGGAATAAAAGTTAGGCGCTTTTTTCAGTTATAGGGTAGCCGGTCCAAACTCTTCCCAAAAGATTTGAGAACTTCCGATACCTTTATCCAATAGATATGCTCGTTGAGCTAACATAAAAGAGACCGGACCGCAAATATAATATTGATGATCGGGATGTATAATGGCAGGAGGAAGAAGATCCAAATTCATATAACCGGCATATGCATCAGCTTGATGAGTTTCCAAATCTGAATAAAATTGTGCAGCATACAAATTTGAAAATGCTGCTGTCAAACCTTCAATCCGATTTTTAAATGCATGTACCTCCTTATTTCTGGAAGCATGGATATAATAGATTTTTTTGTTTTTAGAATCTGCTAAAGCCGTTTCTAACATCGCTAATAGAGGCGTCTGTCCTACTCCTGCCGAAAGAAAAACTACCGTTTCCGCAAGGCTTTGATAGATAAAGTTGCCCGATGGCATACTTAGCTCAAGCTCATCTCCAATTTGTAATTTATCATGTAAGACATTACTCAACATCCCTGGAGGCTTACCCGCTATATCCTCCTTTTTGACTGAGATTCTATAATACTGGGCATTCGCTGAAGTCGAAAGACTATATTGCCGAGGTTGCGTATACTGCACCTGCTCGATATAGGAACGAACTGAAATAAACTGCCCTGCCTCGTATGATGAAATTGGGAGTTTATCTTTAGGATACAAATAAAAAGAAGTAATCTCCGTAGACTCCTTCACTTTATCTTTAATGATAAAAGTTCTCCATCCCTCCCAAGCTCCTTCTTTTATATTCTTATGGGCATATAACTTCTTCTCGTGCTCTATCATAATTTCTGCAAGTTGAAAATATGCGGCCTTCCAAGCAGCTATCAATTCGTCTTCTATAGGCACCTCCAACACTTCGGAGATCGAATGTAATAAATGCTGACCTACCACCAGATATTGCTCAGGTTGGATTTGAAGACTGGTATGTTTCTGGCCGATATGGTCAATTGCTTGAAGTAAGACTGTTGGATTTTCAATATGTTCTGCATAAGCTAATACCGCATGAGCTAGGGCCTGCTGCTGTCTCCCACTCTGCTGATTTCCCATATTAAAAACTGCCTTAAGCTCGGGATTATGGCTAAACATCCTCTGATAGAAATAAGTTGTTAATAAAACGCCATTTTCTCTTAAAATTGGGATGGTCCCTTTAATTAAATCAATTTGTGTTCTGGTCATATTAATAGATATTAAGATATTTTTATCCTTTATTATTAGATAAAAAAAATTTATTTATTTAATGTGGTATTTCCACGTAAAAGTTCCTCATTAAATTCACCAATGCAGGTGTTTTTTAACATTTTAGTGAGGTCATTTCTAACTTTTTTAAATTCATTATGCAAAGGACATGGATTTTGCTCCGAGCAATAGGTTAAGCCTAAAGCACATCCGATAAAAATTTGATTTCCATCGATCACTTCCACTACCATAGCTAAGGGCTTTTTAAGGTCTTCCACACGCATGTAAAATCCTCCATTAGGACCTTTAATTGATTGAACTAAGCCCGATCGGGTTAATTGTTGCAATATTTTAGCTAAGAATGGTTCGGGTGAGTTAATATTCTCAGCAATCTCTTTAATCCCTACCCGTTCGCCATCAATTGTATGAGAGGCAATATAAAATACTGCTCTTAATCCATACTCACATGATTTTGAAAACATTCCCATAATGAAACAAAGGTAATAAATATATATCTAATAAAAGACAAATTTATCTTTTATTAGATAAACTATCTACGGACGCATGTAATACGAGAAGAGTTTTTTGTTTGATTTAAAGTCTTTTGGATATGGGCATCATCAAAGGATACTTTATAGATTACAAAGCCCAACATCAAGAGTGAAATAATTCCTAAAATCCATCTTATATTCATAATACGAAGGTAATTAAATTTATTTGCCAATTATGATTTGGAGGAATCTTTATAAAAAAAACGTAGAAAACCTGGATTAAAGGCTTAAATGATCTAATGCTATATACAAGGAGATTGAATAGCGGGGTCTATAACGAAAAAATGCTTTTTCTCAAAAGCAGCTTCAAATTATTTAGTAAAATTTTCTTTGGGTTTGTTCACTTCTGTTCCAACGATTCCAAAGTTTGTTGTGTAGTACATAAATGGATTCCAATCCATTCTTTCCATTAGTCTTTTTATCATATTATTTTCTTTTGTTAATCAAAGATAAGCTTCTAATGTTAAGTTAATATAAACTTAACATCAAGTTTAAAGCCTATAAATTTTCTAATGGAAAGTTAAAATTGTAAGGTAAAGGTCGTACCCTTTCCTTCTTCAGACTCCACCCATATATGTCCTTTATGGATGAGCATAATTTGTTTGGACAAGGTCAACCCTACCCCTGATCCCGTTTTACGCGTGGTAAAAAAGGGGGTAAATATATTTTCCATTAATTCTGCGGATATGCCTACACCATTATCCTGAACAAGGATTTTTTTTCCTTCATCCGTTAATATGGCCGACAGGGTAATATAGGGCTGTTCTACATCTTTCACTGCTTCCATAGCATTTAATAGCAAATTGAGTATGACCTGCTCCATGAGATTGATATCCGCCTGTAGGGTCAGTCGAGTATTCTTCATAATCAGATCCAGTTCTATTCCTTTCTTAGTTAAAGTAGGCTCCAGGAGCTGATAGATATTTTCAAATAAATCTGCAATTAAAAATTCCTCTAATAAGGGTTCGTCCACATGATTAATCGTCCTATAGTTTTTGGCGAATTTCAGTAAACCATCGGATCGTTTTTTAATTGTATCTGCTCCAATTCTAACATCGGTAAGTTCTTCCATATGTGGAAGTGCAGTTAATCTATTATTCATCGTTTCAGCCAAGGAGCTAATAGGTCCTATAGAATTCATAATCTCATGTGTCAGCACACGCAATAATTTCTGCCAGGCTTTAGATTCCGTTTCATCTAAAGCGGCATTTACATTTTGATAGAGTACAATACTATAACGTCCTTCTGCAGTTTGAAATTCCGTCAGCTGCAGCAGCAATTTAATAATTCCTTTGGATGAGGGAATAGCCACAATATGTTGAACTCCAGGTTTGAGCTGTAGGGTTTCTTCATACAGTTTTTTATTCCGTGGAGCAAGACCTGAAATTAAATGAACATAAGGAATATTAAAGAGCGTTTTAAACGCATCATTCACCCATACCACCTGACCTGAATCGGGCTGATACGAGATAATTGCTGTATCCAGCATATTCACAATCTGATTTAAATATTGATATTGAAGTTCCTTGGCTGATGCAATATCTTTATATATCGAGTTAATCTGATTAAATGATTGGTACAATTCCCCTTGAACAGATTTTGGATTTTTTACGATATAATGCCGAGTGAAATCTTTATAATAAACCGATGCTGAATAGTCTTTAATATCCTGAACTAACTTTAAATTACGCTTAGTTATAGCTAAAATTAATAGAAGTATACTCGGGATAAAGATGCAGAGATAATAAGCTGGCAACAGGCTTGCTGCTACAGTTAAGCCTATAATTCCGCAGAGATAAGTTAAAAAAATAAAGCGTTCACGTACCATATTATAAGCTATATTTATCCAATCGTCTATATAAGGCTGCTCGCGTTAAGCCCAACTCTCGGGCAGCTTTGGAAATATTACCTTGATGCCTGTCCACCACGGATTTAATTGTCTTTCGTTCTAATTCTTCCAGGTTATGCTGTCCATCTTCGGGCAGTACAACAGATTCCATCTTATTTTCAAGTGGAGAAAATAAGATATCCGATGCATTCAACTCTTCATGATCCGCCATAATCACGGCTCTTTCCATACTGTATTGAAGTTCTCTTACATTTCCTGGAAAATGGTAAGCTTGCAATTTTGCCTTAGCATCTTTACTTAAACCGCCAATAGACTTACTATATTTTGTTGCATACAGCTGGATAAAATGTGATGCTAATAGATATATATCTTCTCCGCGCGCTCTTAAAGGAGGAACTTGAATTTCTACTGTATTTAATCTGTAGATTAAATCCCTTCGGAATCGCTGTTCATCCGCTAATACAGCCAGTGGAACATTCGTTGCTGAAAGTAATCTTATATCCACGGGAATCAGCTGATTAGAGCCTAAAGCTTGTAATTGTCTATTTTGTAAGACGGATAGCAACTTCGCTTGCTGTTGAAGGCTAATATTTCCTATTTCATCTAAAAATAAACTGCCTCCATGCGCAGCCTCTATGCGTCCGATACGATCTTCACGCGCATCAGTAAAGGCTCCTTTTTTATGACCAAATAGTTCGGACTCAAATAAAGTATCTGTCAATGCGCCGACATCAACCTTCACAAAAGGCATATTCTTTCTTAATGAACGCGCATGAATTTCCGAAGCGATTAAATCTTTTCCGGTACCATTTTCTCCTAAAATTAATATATTGGCATCTGTAGGGGCAATTTTAGAGAGTTTAAAGAGCAGGTCTTCCATAATTGCTGACTTGCCAATGAAGTCTAGTTGAGGTTGCATGGAAGCGCTATTTTTTTTCTTTTTCCCGGAAAATAGTTGTTTCATGCAGTCTAATAGCTGCTCATTCTGCCAAGGTTTAACGATAAAATCCTTTGCCCCTCGCTTTAATGCAGTAACCGCGAGATCTACCGCGGCATAGGCGGTAATCATCACTACAGGAATTGTTGGATTAATCTGCTGAATTCGCTCTAACCAATAAAGACCTTCATTACCCGTATTTAAAGTGGATTTAAAATTCATATCCAAGAGAATTGCATCCACCTGATGATGACGAAGTAAAGCCGGAATCTGTTCCGGATTCTGTTCGATAAGGATCTGTTTGACGACGGGTTTTAATAATAGTTTGACAGCTATTAAAAGATCTTGGTCGTCGTCGACTAGCAGGATGGTGGCTTTGTTCATTGTTCTAAAAATCGGCTTTTCAAAAATACAGATTTATTTTTCTTAAATAGCGAAATGACCTTGATAATATCGAATGGTATACTGCTTCAAGAGCAATTGTTTTTCAGCCATAATAAGTGCAAATTGAGCTTGTTCAAATTTATTTTTGGCGATTAGAAAGTTAAGGGAATTAATATCTCCAAGTTGAAATCTAATTTCTGCAATACGGAAGGATTCTTCAAAAGACTGAACCTGTTCACGGATATATTGCATTTCCGTATAGGCCTGACGCAAATCAAAGACAGCCTTTTCCGTCTGCTCGCGTAATAAATCCAATTGTATCTCTTCTTCAAAAACCTGCTCTTCATATCGCCATTTAGCTCGTTTCACATTATTCCTTATTTGGAATTTAGAAAATATGGGGATAGCAAGATTAAATCCCATATATTTTCCTAAATTATTTTGAATCTGCCTACCATAAGCACGTTCATCAGCAGATGAATATCTGGATTGTATACCTGCGCCAAAAGAAAGGCGTGGCAGGTAAGCTGCACGTGCACGTTTGATTCCATCTGCTGCTGCCGCTTTCGTATAGGCTAGAGCCTGATATGCAGGCATCGCTTGCTGAGCGACTTCAAATAAGTTCAAATGCTCTTCTAGCTTCTCTGCATGACCATAGAAAGGT
>DAIQRP010000149.1:0-6571 GCA_036786125.1 Sphingobacterium sp. | reverse complement strand
TCCAGGCTGCTCTTGTATGGGTTTCAGCCGTTTATATTCAGTAGCAGCATGAATGCAGTCTGCATATCTCTTTTGAGCGTAATATTCCTGAAAGAGCATAAACCATGTGGAAGGATCTTGGGGGTTGCGTTGCAGCTGATCTTCCCAAACGGTTAACATATCTAATTCCTCGTCGGCCTCAACAAGATTAAAACGTGTATTTTGAATCTCTTTTTCCACCATTCGGATATGTGCTTCATCTTCTTCCGTAATTTCGGAATAGTCTATTTCATCTTTAAATTCGCTGAATTTATAATCTTGTTCGGCAAAGAGCTGTCTAGCCTCCTGAACTTGACCTAACCTAATTTTAGCGGTAATATACTGCGTCGTGAGGGTAACATATTTTAAATAATAATGCTCTTCAATATCTGCGGTATCCAATTCTTCATACGTATCTATGACGAGCTGATATTGTTCACTAAAGAAGTATGCATTCATTAAACTTTGATAAAGTTCTATAAATGGACTTTTTGAAATACCGATAAGGGCAACTTCAATCGCTTCAGTATAATGCAGATCCTGATATAAGGAAATGGCATAATTGTTACAGCAGGTGGCATAGAAGTGATCGGAATATAGGCGCACGCTGTCCTGGGTATCTGCTTCAAAATAGGCTCGGTATCCTTCAAATGCTTTCGCATAAAATCCCTTCCGGATAGCTAAGAACTCTAAACTATTATGTGCCGTAGAAATTTCATCTTCCCAATTCCCAAAATAAACCCCCATATTATAATAATCTATGGCTGGACTATCTGGCCAATAGTTAATCTGTGGAAGACGTTGGTGTACCGCATAATGCGATTGGCAATATCGGAATAAGGTTGCTGCAGAAGCATCCGTATATGTAGTCGCTTTTTCCAGATAGGGAAGGGCTTCTTCAAATTGTCCTTCTGTATAATATGAAGTCCCTAAAAAATGATAACCCAAAGCTCGCTCAGGATACTGCTGAATAAAAGCTTGAGCATGGCTTCGGATATCTGCTGTGGTCAGCTCTAAAGCAGCTGTAAATACCCGCTCCATAATCATTTGAAACTCCTCGTAATGATTAAGCTGACTTAGAAATTCTGCAGGAAGTTTTTTGAGATCTTTATAGAACTGAATTAAACTATCCGCATCTTCATCTTCATCGAAGTAGTGAAAGGTTTTTTGTATGATCCGATTTAATAAGGAGGCATCCTGAGCATCTATAGCAAATTGAGCGATTTCTATAAATTCGGCTACCGTCTCAAAAACTAGTATACGGATATGTGTTCGGTATATATCCAAAGCCTCCTCGGTCTTATGAAAGATATCGTATAGAATTTTAGCTTTACTATCGTAATATCCTGTTAAAATAATATCTCTAATCTGTCTATCATGCGCATAGCTAATCTGAATTTGTTCAATTAAGATATCTAAATACGATAATGGGAGCTCATGCTGATCGTAGATGGTATTTAACATGAGCCCATACCTAGCGGCATCTTCTATATAATCTGGATTCTGAATCAGACGATCGATAAGCTCCTGATGTTCCGCTGCATTTCCATCTTCGAAGTTAATAGCAGCAATAGCTAGAATTTTATGAATAACATGTGCCGCATCAGGATCTAAGTGCAGGATATATTTTAATAACTTCGTCGCTTCTTCATAATCTTCAGGTAGGGAATACTCATGCGGATGTTGAGGTTGAGGAACTTCATCGATTAACATCTCCGCCCGTAGAAATAAGCCCTCAGTATCTTCTGGATTATTTGTCAAATATTGTCCTAATGCAATTTTAGCATCTTCAATTTCTTGACCATAATAAAGCTCTCTTATATCTTGTAATTGCATTATTTTTGTACTTAATTTTTCTTGAATTCTTATTAATCTAATATAGTAGAAATCAATAATTGGGCAAAAAAAAACCTAAATTTTCTTTAGAATTTTTAAATATTGATAATAAGGAAATTACCTATTTTATGGCTTTTTTTATATTTTATTTCTTCTAAGCTGAGTTCTTCAACTAGGAAATTTTAGGCAGATAAGCTACGCAGTATCCAATTCAGCCTAGGATGCCTACAGCTGGGATAAAATAGCTTAGACAAGCCATGCTTAAAAAATAAAAAAGCTCCTGTAAAAATTACAGGAGCTTGTATACTTTAAAAAGATAACTGAAATTATCCTTGTTTTTCTATCCAGTTTCGCGCATTGACAAAGGCTTCAATCCAAGGGGTAACCTCATCTTGACGTCCATTTGGATAATGAGCCCAGTTCCATTGAAATACAGAACGTTCAATATGTGGCATAGTAACCAAATGGCGACCTGTTTTATCACATAACATCGCTGTATTGTAATCCGAACCATTCGGGTTAGCAGGGTATGCTTCATAAGCATATTTGGCAACGATATTATATGCATGCTCTGCTGAAGGAAGATTAAATTTACCTTCACCATGGGAAATCCAAACGCCTAAAGTAGTGCCTGCTAAAGTAGATAACATAACAGAGTTATTTTCTTGTACAGTTACAGAAGTGAAGTTAGACTCATGCTTTTGGGAAGTGTTATGTAACATTTTTCCATGCACTTCATGATCCGGATTAATCAATTCTAATTCCATAAATAACTGACATCCATTACAGATACCTACAGATAAGGTGTCCGGACGAGCAAAGAAGTTGGTTAACGCTGTTTTAGCTTTTTCATTATATAAGAAAGCTCCAGCCCATCCTTTTGCAGAACCCAGTACATCGGAGTTGGAGAATCCACCTACAGCACCTATAAATTGAATATCTTCTAAGGTTTCTCGACCTGAAATTAAATCCGTCATATGCACGTCCTTCACATCAAAACCTGCTAAGAACATGGCATTAGCCATCTCTCGTTCGGAGTTGGAACCTTTCTCTCGGATAATTGCGGCCTTAGGTCTAACTTTCGAAGCATCGATAACAGGCTTCTTACCGTCGAAATGATTCGGTAGTACAAAGTTTAAAGGCTGGTTTTTATAGTTCGCAAAACGAGCGTCTGCCGTACCATTTTTAGATTGTTTTTGATCTAATAGGTATGAAGTTTTAAACCAGGTATCGCGAGTTTCTACGACATCAAATGTAAATATGTCTGCATGATTTTTAAAGGTAATTGTAGTTCCTTCAATCGCTTGTCCAATTTTTACTGCTTCAACATGATTTTCACGTAGTAAAGCCTCGAATGCCGCATCCTCTTTGGCTTGAAGAACAACAGCGATATTTTCATTGAATAAAGCTTTTACTGTATCCTGCTCTGCTAAACCACTCAGGTCATATTCTGCGGCTAAGTTGACATCAGCAAAACATAACTCCAATAAAGTAGTAACTAAACCTCCAGAACCCACATCGTGTCCTGCTTCAATTAGATTCGCTGCAATCAGATCTTGAATGGTATTAAATGCTGTTTTGAAGTATGCCGCATCTTGGATGTTAGGAACTTCCGTACCGATTTTATTATTAATCTGAGCAAATGAAGAGCCACCTAATTTAAAGGTATCTTTCGATAAGTTTATATAATAGATCGAGCCCGCATTTTTATTTAAAACAGGTTCTATGACCTGATTAATATCGGTACAGTTACCTGCAGCAGAAATAATAACCGTTCCTGGCGCTATAACATCTCCATTCGGATATTTCTGTTTCATAGAAAGGGAGTCCTTACCGGTAGGAATATTAATTCCTAAAGCGATAGCGAAGTCTGAACAAGCTTGAACAGCTTCATAAAGACGCGCATCTTCCCCTTCATTATTACATGCCCACATCCAGTTTGCCGAAAGAGATACTCCAGCTAACTGATCTTTAATCGGTGCAAATACCAAGTTGGAAAGCGCTTCTGCGATAGCATTGCGGCTTCCTGCTGCGGCATCGATTAGCGCAGTAACTGGGGAATGTCCTACCGTGGTAGCGATACCTTCCTTAGATTTATAATCTAAAGCCATTACGCCCACATTATTTAATGGCAATTGTAAAGGACCAGCACATTGTTGTTTGGCAACACGGCCACCTACACAACGGTCCACTTTATTCGTTAACCAGTCTTTTGAAGCGACAGATTCCAGCTGCAATACTTGATTCAAGTAAGTAGGAACCTGAGCAACATCATAAGTTAAATCTGCATATTTTCTGGTTACCGTAGTATCCTTCATATATGTTTTTGGAGAGGAACCAAAGAAATCTGCTAATGCAAAATCCATGGGTTTTGCTCCAGTGGTTTTTGATTGAAAAGTAAAACGATGGTCACCTGTTACATCTCCAACTTCATACATTGGCGAACGCTCTCTATCGGCTACACGTTTTAAAGCTTCTACATCTTTCTGAGCAATTAATAAGCCCATACGTTCTTGGGACTCATTACCGATAATTTCTTTTGCAGAAAGGGTAGGGTCACCTACAGGTAATTGATCTAAATCAATAAGACCACCGGTATCTTCAACTAATTCAGAAAGACAATTTAAATGCCCTCCTGCACCATGGTCATGAATAGAAACAATGGGATTATGATCAGATTCCACCATCGCACGAACAGCATTTGCCGCACGTTTTTGCATCTCTGGGTTGGAACGTTGAATGGCATTTAATTCAATGCCTGAACCGAAAGCTCCAGTATCTGCAGAAGAAACTGCAGCACCACCCATACCGATACGGTAGTTTTCACCCCCTAATATGACCACTTTATCGCCCGTCTGAGGGATATGTTTCTTCGCTTGCTCTAATTTACCATAACCAATACCTCCGGCTTGCATAATTACTTTATCGTAACCGAGCTTACGGCCTTCTTCCTCATGCTCAAAAGTCAATACCGAACCAGTAATCAGGGGCTGACCAAATTTATTACCGAAATCCGAAGCTCCATTAGAAGCTTTGATTAAGATATCCATAGGGGTTTGGTATAACCAATCACGCTCTTCCATAGCTTGCTCCCAAGGACGATCCGCTAAAAGGCGAGAGTAAGATGTCATATAGATTGCTGTACCAGCTAAAGGTAAAGAACCTTGACCTCCTGCGAGACGATCTCGGATTTCTCCTCCTGAACCAGTTGCTGCACCTGAAAAAGGCTCTACTGTAGTCGGGAAGTTATGCGTTTCTGCTTTTAAAGAAATAACCGAATCAAATTCTTTTTCAGCATAGAAATCAGGCTTGTCCGCAGAAAGAGGGGCAAACTGAGTGACACGCGGGCCTTTTACAAAAGCCACGTTATCTTTATAGGCTGAAACAATATCGTTTGGATGTGTTTCAGAAGTTTTTTTAATTAATTTAAATAGGGAGGTAGGTTTTTCTTCTCCGTCGATAATAAAAGTACCGTTGAAGATTTTATGGCGGCAGTGTTCAGAGTTGGCTTGAGAGAATCCAAAAACTTCGGAGTCCGTTAATGGGCGGCCTAATTTCGTGGCTAGGTTCTCTAAGTAGCTTACTTCTTCCGCATTTAAGGATAAACCTTCTTGTTTATTATACGCATCAATATCGTCAATTTCTAAAATTGGCTGAGGCTCGATATGAATATGAAACATTTCCTGAGTTAAGGCTTCATATTTTTGAGAGATCATAGGATCAAACTCTTCAAAATCAGCTTCCACTTGTTGGAATTCCTCCACTCTGATGATACCTTGGATACCCATATTTTGAGTGATTTCGACAGCATTGGTGCTCCAAGGAGTAATCATGGCTGCACGTGGCCCAACATAAAAATCCGAAAGAGTGGTATTTTCTGTTTTTGTCGTCTTACCAAATAACCAATTTAATTTAGAAATATCTTCAGCTGATAAATCTTTTTGAGTTTGAACAGCAAATACGCCGCCAGATTGGTTCAAGAAGAAATGAATCATTATGTATGTAATTGATGTGTGTTTTGAATACTACAAAAATACTTTAATACTTTGATTTAACTGCAATTATTTCGAATAAAATGACGATTTGTAAAGAAATGGATAATTTAGTATTTTTACCATCTTTTTGCACCTTAACATATAGCGATATGATGCGTCAGATTCCAGTTCTCCTGGTTGTAATGCTCCTGTTTTTCTCTTCTTGCGAGCCGAGCAAAACTATTCAAGATACTCAACATATTACAATTGACTCCGGAGAATTTTATGATGCAGCAAGAAATCGGATTATTCCATACGCCATATATACAGGTCAGGTCTCCGATTCCGTGCAGCCCCTTATTTTAATCAGCCATGCCTATCAAGGAAATCAAGCGGGATCCTACCTGCATTACTCGGATTTAGCAGGTCGCTTGGCCGAGCAGGGTAATTTTGTGCTGAGTATTCAGCAGGAGCTGCCGACAGATTCTATGCTCCCTAGCCAAGGGGATCTATATGCGCTGAGTATGCCTTTTTGGAATCAGGGTGCAGAGAATATCAAATTTGTACTTTCAGAATTACATAAAATAGCGAAGAATAAAATTTTTCCGTACCAGCTGGATTTTAAAAAAGTCGCAGTCATAGGACATGCTCATGGCGGAGATATGGCGGTACTATTTGCCCAAAAATACCCCCACTTAGTCAGTCATATCATCTCTTTAGATCATCTACATATGCCTATTCCG
>DAIQRP010000148.1:2219-6663 GCA_036786125.1 Sphingobacterium sp. | reverse complement strand
GGTGAACCGTGCAATCTCTACTGTAGAGAAAAACCTGATTGAAGGAGCCTTAATTGTTATCTTCGTACTGATTCTGTTTTTAGGAAACTTTAGAGCCGGCTTAATTGTTGCTTCTGCAATTCCCTTAGCGATGTTATTTGCCTTGGGGATGATGCGTCTCTTTGGTGTTTCTGCCAATTTGATGAGTCTGGGGGCAATAGATTTCGGACTTATTGTGGATGGATCCTTAATTGTTGTCGAAGCGACGATGCATCATTTAGGCCTGCGGAAGACCAGCCACCGTCTAAGTCAGCAAGAGATGGAGCAGGAAGTATTTGATGCCTCTTCCAAAATTAGAAATTCAGCCGCCTTTGGGGAGATTATTATTTTAATAGTATATCTGCCTATATTATCGCTGGTCGGTATTGAAGGGAAGATGTGCCGACCGATGGCGCAGACAGTAAGTTTTGCCATAATAGGTGCTCTAATTCTATCTTTAACCTATATTCCGATGATGTCTGCTTTATTCTTATCGAAAAAGCCACATACTAAACAGACATTTTCAGACCGTATGATGAATCAGCTGCAACGCTGGTATACACCTATTATTCATCGTGTAGTCCAATGGAAGAGAACCTTTGTTATGGCTACTATAGCAATTTTTGGTTGCTCAGTTTTCCTATTTGTAAGAATGGGTTCTGAGTTTATTCCGCAACTGCAGGAAGGGGATTATGCCTTCCATTGTATCTTACCGCAAGGAACATCCCTTTCTCAGTCTGTGGAAACTTCGATGGAAGCAGCACGAATTATAAAGTCATTCCCTGAAGTGAAAAATGTGGTTGGAAAGACCGGCTCTGCCGAAATTCCTACGGATCCCATGCCGCCCGAAGCGACTGATTTAATTATCACCTTAAAGCCCATGGAAGAATGGACGACCACAAAAGACTATAATGAATTAGCTTCCTTAATGATGGAGAAGTTATCAGTTATCCCCGGAGTATTCTTTGAATCATCACAGCCCATACAAATGCGGTTTAATGAGCTAATGACGGGAGTGCGACAAGATGTAGCCGTAAAAATCTTTGGTGAAAATATAGATACATTAGCGAACCTGGCCAATAAGGTAGGACAGGTCGTTCAGTCGGTGGACGGCGTGACGACGCCTCAAATAGAACGTACCACGGGTTTACCTCAGATTTCAGTCACCTTTAACCGTGCTCAATTAGCGATACATAACTTTAGCGTTAATGAAGTCAATCAGATGATTAATACGGCCTTTGCGGGAATGTCTGCAGGCTCAGTTTATGAAAATGAACAGAAATTTGATTTGGTATTACGTTTAGATTCAGCCTATAAGACGGATATCAATGATATTAAGACCCTGATTTTAATGAATAAGGATGGCTTGCAAATTCCATTGGAACAGGTGGCTCAGGTGGAACTTAAAGAAGGTCCAGCTCAGATTTCTCGGGAAGAGGGTAAGCGTCGTGTCGTTATAGGCTTTAATATTAAGGATCGGGATGTCACTTCCGTAGTGGAGGAGATTCAGGATAAATTGCAAACGTTAAAACTGCTGCCGACAGGTTATCATTATACTTTTGGCGGAACCTTTGAAAACCTCAAGGAAGCGAATGAGCGCCTTATTATTGCCGTTCCTTTAGCCTTACTTTTAATATTTGTATTGCTGTACTTTACATTTCGCTCAGTCAAGGAATCCATTTTAATATATACGGCAATACCGATGTCGGCTATAGGAGGAATTATTGCGCTATTACTGCGTGATATGCCTTTTAGTATTTCTGCAGGTGTAGGGTTTATCGCCTTATTTGGCGTGGCTGTACTGAATGGAATTGTCCTGATATCCACGTTCAACCAGCTCGAAAAGGATGGCGTAACGGATGTTTATGAACGCGTATATCAAGGAACAGCGACGCGCTTACGTCCTGTATTAATGACGGCTATGGTAGCCTCTTTAGGCTTTCTACCGATGGCATTAAGCACAGGTGCAGGAGCAGAAGTACAAAAGCCTTTAGCGACAGTGGTGATTGGTGGATTGATTACTGCCACTTTATTAACCCTGTTTATCCTGCCCTGTCTATATATTTTATTTTTCAATAAAAAAGAGCAAGCGGTGAAAATAAATAAATCTATTTTATCTATACTTATTTTATTTATAGCTTCTTATCAGACTTTATCTGCACAAGAGCTTAATAAGGAGATTAAATCTGAGGATAATACGCTGTTAAAATTAACGCTACAACAGGCAATTGATACGGCCCTACAACGCAACCTGCAATCCCAGCGATTTGACCTTTCTATAGCACAGGCAGAGATTGATCAAAAGACGGCTTTATCTCTTCCGAAAACAGGTATTTATATCAGAAATGAAGAAATGGCTCCTTCGGAACCTGAAGGCGTATGGGCTTTGGGTTTATCTCAAGATATGGCCTGGCCAGGATTTTATAAAGCTCGAAAAGCCTATCTGACGGAAGCCAGAAAGCTGGTCGGACTTAAGCAAGCTGAATTTGTGCAGTTCCTAAAGCGTGATGTAAAGGTTGCCTATAATGAAATGCGTTACCTGCAGAATAAGAAAGCGCTGTATCGCAAGTTAGTAGATACCTACCATAACCTGTATCAGGCCGCAGACCTACGTGTTAAAGTTGGTGAAGCAGCCGGATTAGAACGTATATCAGCGGAAACCAAATGGAAAGAATATGAGACTTTGCTCAAGCAAATTGATCAGGATATTCTGATTGCTTCTCGTAATATGGCTGTTTTACTGAATAAAAATGTACGCATTGAAGCTATAGAAAATATTTCTTTCCAACTCGAGCGAAATGCTAATTATAACCTCGCTATGCATCCGAGTCTGCTTGCCCAATCGGGGAATATTCAACTCGCTGAATCTAATGTCAGACAGGAACAGCAGACGGCGAAACCCGACTTTTCTGCGAGTTTATTTACCCAAAGCATTTGGAAGCAACGGAATAATTATACGGGTTTAACGCTGACCATGAGTATTCCTGTGCTTTCTCAAACCTATTATAAAAATAAGATTAAATCTGCTGAGGCAGAAGTGGCTATTCAAAAGCAAGATTATGAGATTAAACTGCAAGATACAGAAAGACAATTGGACATTGTTCAAGCAGAGATTACCAGAAATGCCGAACAATTGAGATTCTATGAAGAGTCTGGTTTAAGACAGGGACAGGAGATATTAAAAGCAGCCCATCTGAGTTATAATTCTGGAGAAATTTCATTTGCCGAGCTCAGTCAGTTTATGACGCAGGCGATTGATATTGAAATCAATTATCTGGATGCTTTAAATCAATATAATAAATCATATATCGCGTATCAATTTTTAATTCAAAATCAATAGTCATGAAATCAATATATCAAGTTATTCTTGCAGGCAGTATCCTATCGGCGACACTTTTATTTGCAGCTTGTCAGGGGGCTAGTACCTCCTCAGAAGCCGCGGAAGAAGAGGAGCATCACCATAATGAAAGCACCGCTACGCTGACGGAACAACAGATTCAAAATATAGGTATAACCTATACTCAAATAGAACAACAAAATCTAGATAATTCTGTTGTACTAAATGGAGCTTTAGCTGTACCTAATGATCATAAGGCTTTTGTGTCAGCTATCTTTGGAGGGATTTTAAAGTCTGTACATGTACAGCCTGGAGATGTCGTCAAGAAAGGGCAGGTCTTAGGGATGATGATTAATCCAGATTTACTGCCTTTACAGCAAGAGCTTCAGTCTGTACAGAATCAGATTAATCTAGCGACACTAGAGGTCAATAGACAAAAGGAGCTTGTGGAAGGCAATGCTGCTCCTTTAAAACGCTTGCAACAAGTGGAAACGGAACTTGCAAATTTAAAAGTGCAAAGGAATAGCCTGAGTAATCAGTTAAAGGATTTTGGCGCCTCCTTACATAATTCATCTATGATTGCTTTAAAAGCGCCTATATCGGGTGTGGTGACGAAGGTATTTTCTCAAATAGGTTCTAATGTCGATAAGTCTACACCGATTTTGGAGATTGTGAATAATAATGAAATTCACTTGGATTTATTCTTGTATGAGAAAGATCTTCAAAAAGTGTCTAAAGGGCAGAAAATTTATTTTTCAACGGTTAATAATCCAAATCAACGCTATGAAGCTCAGATTATTCTTATTGGAGCGGCATTTGAAAATAATGGATCTGCCGTGGCTGTTCATGCCAATGTGTTGGGAGATAAAAAAAATCTCATAGAAGGTATGCAGGTAACAGCTTCTTTAGTGGTGAATAATAAAACGGTTCCCGCTATCCCTTCGGATGCAATTGTTAATTTTCAAGGAAACGATTTTATCTTTATTCTGACCGATGAGCATGCTGAATCGGAACATCATGACCATGATCATGCCGAAACGGAAAATCATGATCATGGCGCTGCGGGATCACATCATGCGCATACGCATG
>DAIQRP010000148.1:0-2209 GCA_036786125.1 Sphingobacterium sp. | reverse complement strand
AAGGGGGAAGTTCAAAGTAAAAACTTAGTATTTGAGCGTATTCCGGTAGTGAAAGGCGTTTCTTCCAATGGCTATACAGAAATTACGCCATTGAAAGAAATGAGCAAAGACACTAAAATTGTCAATAAAGGAGCCTTTTTCTTGCTCGCAAAAATGACGAATGCCGGAGAGCACTCACATTAATAAAATGTGTATATTTATTTAAATATTAAAACCTTATGTGCGAAGTACATCAACATGGAGTTCCATCTATAGGCACTGAAAAACAACCTTGGTGGAAAGAACAACGTAATTTAATAATTGCTTTAGTCTTATTTTTTGCCCTTATGATTTATAAGTTTGGGTTTGATAGTACTATTATTCCTCCATGGGGGATTCTAGGCTTAAATCTAATTGCTTATTATTTTGCAGGTTGGTCGGTGCTCAGCATGGCCGCAAGAAAGATCAGTCACGGCGACTTTTTCAATGAGTTTGTACTGATGTCTGTAGCTACAATTGGAGCTTTCCTCATTCAAGAATATGAAGAAGGTGTAGCAGTGATGTTATTCTATCAAATTGGTGAATGGTTTCAGGATGCTGCGGTAGATCGCGCTAAAGGTAATATCAAAGCACTCTTAGATATTCGCCCAGAAGAAGTGACCGTCATTCGTGAGGGGAAGGAGATTTCCGTACACCCTAATGAGGTGCAACCCGAAGAGGTAATTGTGATTAAGGCCGGAGAGAAGGTGGCCTTAGATGGGCTATTATTAACAAATTCGGCCTCATTTAATACGGCTGCATTAACTGGAGAGTCTAAACCCGATACTAAATATGCTGGTGAAACCGTACTCGCAGGTATGATCAATCTAAATACCGTAGCTCAGGTGCGCGTGAGTTCCTTATTTAAGGATAGTAAGCTCAGTAAAATTTTAGAAATGGTTCAAGATGCTACAGCACGAAAGTCACCCACGCAGCTATTTATCACCAAATTTTCCAAAGTATATGTTCCTATCGTATTTGCTTTAGCTGTATTAGTCTGTGTACTGCCGATATTCTTTGTTTCCGATTATGTATTCAGAGATTGGTTTTACCGCGCATTGGTCTTTTTAGTTATTTCTTGTCCTTGTGCTTTGGTGGTTTCTATTCCATTGGGATATTTTGGAGGTATAGGCTTGGCTTCGAGAAATGGAATTCTTTTTAAAGGAGGAAATTACCTGGATGCCATCACGACCGTGGATACGGTTGTTATGGATAAGACTGGAACGCTGACAAAAGGCGTGTTTGAGGTTCAGGAAATCCAGAGTAACGGGCTTACTAAATCTGAGCTATTGGCCTATGCGCAAGCCATAGAACGTCAATCGACACATCCTATAGCCAAGGCTATTGAGCGTTATCCAAATCCGGAACATCGGGAATTTGAAGCTCTTGAAGTCGAAGAGATTGCCGGTCATGGTCTAAAGGGTCAAGTGGATGGAAAGCAAGTGCTTGCCGGAAATACCAAGCTGCTCGATAAATTTCAGATCAGCTATCCTGCAGAATTGACTCAAATAGTCTATTCCATAGTCGTATTTGCAGTTAACAAGCAATATGCAGGTTATATTACCGTGGCGGATGAAGTGAAAGAGCAGGCAGCATCGGTTATTTTACAGATGAGCAAGTTAGGGCTGACCACAGTCATGCTTTCCGGAGACAAGCAATCCGTGGTGGATGCGGTGGCTTCAGATTTAAAAATTGATCAATGGTATGGGGATTTACTTCCCGAAGATAAGGTGTCCCATGTGCAGGATTTATTAAATGCAGGAAAGAAAGTAGCATTTGCAGGCGATGGAGTCAATGATGCTCCTGTAGTAGCCTTAGCCACTGTAGGTATAGCCATGGGTGGATTAGGAGCAGATGCGACCATAGAAACAGCGGATATTGTCATCCAGAATGATGAACCAGAAAAGATTCTTTCTGCTGTCAAAATTGGGAAGATAACACGCCGTATTGTATGGCAGAATATTATTTTAGCGATGACGGTAAAGGTAATTGTATTGATTCTGGGTGCTGGAGGCGTGGCTACCTTATGGGAAGCTGTTATTGCTGATGTAGGAGTGGCCTTACTCGCCATCTTAAATGCAGTGCGCATTCAGCAGATGAAAGTATAATGCAGATGAAAGTATAATATAGCAAGAATAAAAAAAGAGACTAACTTTTCGTTAGTCTCTTTTTTTTATTGGCCATCGACAAA
>DAIQRP010000147.1:4635-6717 GCA_036786125.1 Sphingobacterium sp. | reverse complement strand
GCGCGTATGCAAGTCTACTTTTTAGATAATGAAGATTATTTTCAGCGGAAAAAAGTTTTTCGTGATGAGAATGGAGAATTTTTTACGGACAATAATGAACGTTCTATTTTCTTCTGTAAAGGCGCATTGGAGACTGTGAAGAAATTAGGTTGGTCCCCAGATGTGGTACATTGCCACGGATGGTTTACCGCTTTAATTCCGGCATATTTGAAGACGGCTTACAAAGATGATCCGACCTTTAAAGGAGCAAAAGTTCTGTATTCGTTATACAATGAGGATTTCTCAGGGTCATTAACTCCAAAGTATGCTGAAATGGCAATTACAGGGGATATGACAGCTGCAGATGTTGCTGAGTATGGATCAGGTAGCTATGAAGATATCTACAAAGGAGCATTATCGTATACCGATGTTGCTGTTGTGGCAGATGAGCAAATCAATGAAGAGATTTTGAATTATGCAAAATCTACAGGGGTCACTATTTTCGAACCGAAATCCGATGATGACTATGAAGCATTCTCCGATTTATTCGATCAGTTTGAGCCAGTAGAAGAAGAAACTACAGCATAGTTCTACCAAGTATAGAAAAGGTTAAATAGAAATATTTAACCTTTTTTTATGCTTGAAAATTAAAAAAAAATACCCTCAGATATCTGAGGGTATTTTTTATTTTATGATCAGCTGGATTATGGTCTAGAAGCTAAACCTCCACTTGAATTTCGATTAGAAAGGCCTGCTCTTCCAACTTCATTTCTTCCTACCATTGTCATGGCACATCTAAATCCTGTCATCGCATTAGATTGATCTTGTTGCATAAAGCGACGTGTTGCTGGATTTAACCAATAAGCACGGTCATTCCATGAACCACCTTTATATACACGTGATTTATCATTAACTAAACTGGTCTTTCCATATAATTCCTCATTGGACTCATCTTTAAAACCACGTACATCATTTTTATAGGCTGCAGACTCAGCTTGATCTTTGGCATCTTGTAACTCTTTCCAAGTTTGCTTTCTAGGAGCAGAAGCAGCAATCTGAATCGGTCTTCCGTATTTATCCTTTGCTAATGTGCGGGTTTCGGCATTATCGTATTTCTTGTCCATAAAGACATGTCCACGGAAAGGATTGAAATCTTCGAAATCTTCAAAAGAAAGTTGACGGTATACATCGGCTACCCACTCGTTGACATTTCCGGCCATATTATAAAGTCCGAAGTCATTTGGAGCATAGGAAGTAACAGAAACTGTAATATCTCCTCCATCATTTAAATCTCCAGCGACGCCCATATTATTTCCGGAAGAAATTTTAAAGTTGGCTAACATACGACCTTGGTTTCTGCGTCCGTCTGAACGAACACCTAATCCATTCCAAGGATAGATTTTGCTAGTATTGATATTTCCAAATTCCGTATTCCCAACTAAACCTAAAGCGGCATATTCCCATTCCGCTTCTGTAGGAAGGCGATAGGGTTGTTTTAAAATACCATCTTCCATACGTACAGTACGACGAGCATCTTTTGCAGCTCCAGGAGTAACATCTTTCGGCATATTCTTGCCATCTACTCCTTCTCCTTTTAATTGTCCATTTAAGTAGATATCCGTATTAAAGGCATTTTCTCCAGTAGCTTTATTGCCCGCCAGAGTTTTATAATCCGTTAAAATACCACGTTGACGTAAGATATTTTCATTAACACGATCCGTACGCCATATACAATATTCATTAGCCTGTTCCCAAGATACTCCAACTACGGGATAATCTTGAAAAGAAGGATGTCTTAAGTATAGATTGACATAAGGCTCATTATAGGATAGTGGATTTCTCCATACCAATGAATCGGGTAAGGCATTATAATACATCTCTCCATCCTGAGGGAAGTTTTGAGCGATCCAATGTAAATACTCTAACCAATCGGCATTGGAAACCTCCGTTTCATCCATATAGAACGAAGCTACAGTGACACGACGTTTTAAGTTGTCATGAGCATATCCAATATCCTCATTTAAACTTCCGCCCATCACAAAGGTACCACCTTCGATGCCGACTAATCCTGGACCGGGAACTTCTTTGACTTTACGGTTAATT
>DAIQRP010000147.1:0-4614 GCA_036786125.1 Sphingobacterium sp. | reverse complement strand
AACCCCCATTATATGGATCGTTATAGGCCACTCCAGTTTTTGAAGATACGTTACGACTGCTTTTTTTAGAACCACAGGAAGCCATGACAGATACAGCTGCAATACTAAGGGCCAAGGGTAGAATATTATATTTTGTAATTTTCATTTTATGCGATGAATATTCGAAACTAATAATCAAAAGTAATAAATAAATGTTTATAATTAATTATTCCCGTTTACATTAAATTTAAAATGTAGAGTATTCCTTAAAGTATTCCTTATCTTCGTCGTATCATGAAAATAAAAGTAGGTTTTGGTTTCGATGTTCACCAAATGAAAGAAGGGCATCCTTTTATTGTAGGAGGGGTACAGTTAGAACATCATTCAGGTGCATTTGGGCATTCTGATGCCGATGTATTAGTGCATGCCATTTGTGATGCTATTTTAGGGGCAGCCAATTTAGAAGATATTGGTTATCACTTTCCCAATACAGATGAACAATGGAAAGGGATTAGCAGTATTGTCCTATTAGAACATTGTATGGTTTTAATCCAGCAAAAAGGATATCAACTCGGTAACATCGATGCGATGTTATGCTTAGAAGCTCCAAAGATTAAACCTTATATCGCTGCCATGAAAGAGAATCTAGCCCAAGCTACAGGTCTGTCTACCGATGATATTTCGATTAAAGCTACGACAAATGAAACGATGGGATTTATCGGTCGTCAGGAAGGCGTTGTGGCATATGCCGTATGTCTGATTGAAAAAATCTAATTTTCTTTAGCTAAAGGTTCGGATTTAAAAAAGCGAATGGCGAGTATTAAAGCTATAGACGAAAGTATAAAACCCATAAAAAATGGTGCCCCAGGAAGATAATATGCTGCCGAAGGTTCCGTAAAATAAGAAAATAATAAGCTCATTAAAGGAGGACCTATAATCGCTGTCAGACTGATAATACTTGTTAGTCCTCCTTGAATCTGCCCCTGCTCATTATTGGGGGTATGATTTGAAATATAACTTTGCATCGCTGGACCTGCAATACCGGCGAATACATAGGGTATAGTAGCCGCAAAAATCATCCAGGGTTCTACAGCTAAACCCATTAAAGGAAGTCCGATACAGTTTAATGTAATTCCTACCAGTATACTTTTCGCTAAGCCAAGCTTAGGAATAATAATCCGTAGTAATCCTGCCTGTACAATAGCGAGCAATAATCCGACAAATCCCAAAGAGATGCCCACCATACGCTCATTCCAAGCATATCTTTCCATGGTATAGTAGGACCATGTACTTTGTACAGCATGTGCCGCAATATTTATAAGAAAGATGCAGAAGATTAGGGTTTTAATTTGCGGAAATTTCGCCAGGTGCTTAAAAGAAGCCACTGGATTTGCGTTTTTCCATTGAAAAGGTCTTCTGTTCTCCGTTTTTAAAGATTCAGGAATAACAAAATATCCATATATCAGGTTCGCCAAACTTAAAGCTGCTGCAGCAAAAAATGGTACCCGAGCCCCATAATGTCCGAGTACGCCTCCTAATAGTGGGCCTATAATAAAGCCTAAGCCAAATGCCGCACCTAAGAGGCCAAAATTTTGGGCCTTTTTCTCCGGACTGCTGATATCGGCAATATAAGCTGCTGCAACCGTATGGCTTGCGCCCGTTACTCCAGCGATTAATCTTCCTATAAAAAGCCATAATATACTCGGAGCAAATCCCATTAAGGCATAATTAATACAAAAACCCGCTAAAGAAAATAATAATACCGGTCTTCTACCGAATCGGTCGCTTAGGTTTCCAAGTACCGAGGCAAAGAAAAATTGAGTAATGGCATAGCTGAACATCAATAAGCCCCCATATTTGGAAGCATCTGATAAGGTACCCTGAATTAATTCTTTAATTAAGGTAGGCATGACAGGAATAATAATCCCTAGCCCGATTACATCGATGACAACGGTAATAAATATAAATATTAAACTTGCTGCTGATTTTTTGCCCATATCGTTCCAAAAGTAATATTTATTCTTTCTTTAAGCAATTTACTTAGCCCTTAATATTTGGCACTATTCTTTTTTCATTATCAAATATTTATCTTAGCAAATTAATTGATAGATTATATCATTTACATAAAATCGGTTATCTTTTGAAATCTACATATCTACAACTTGGAGCACTGATGTGCCTGTCTTTCATCCTGTTAAATTCCTGTTCTATATCGAAGAATAAAAATAAAGATAAGAAGAAGGATGAAAATGGAGTAGAGACCAATATGATGCAAAATTTTACGACGAAGTATAATATTTTGTATAATGCAAAAAATATGCTGCGTCAGGAAGAGCTGAATATTGAACGCTATGCGAAAGCTAACTACCAAATCCATCAACCTATTTTTGTAGAGCCTACTGCTGAAGGAGATGCGCATCAACTGATGGACTCTTTAGTGCAAAAAGCCTATAAGATTATTAACCTCAAGGAGCAGAGTAAATATATCTCTGAAGCTTACTATACCATAGGGCAGGCCTTTTATTTAAAAGGAGGTTATTATACGGCGGTGGAGTATTTTGATTATCTCGCTAAAAATACCGAACACTATAAGGAGTTTATTCCATTAGCCTATGCCTGGAAAGCCAAGGCATTAATGCAAACGGGAAGATTGGCTCGCGTTCAATCCGCCCTGGATTCAGCTTATATGTTTGCCAATGAGGATAAAAAAACCTTAAGTTTAATCCATGCCTCACAGGCCAAATTCTTATTGCTTTCCGATCAGCCCAAAGCAGCTATTCCATTTTTAGAACGTGCTATTCCAGATGCAGCACGCCGTTCTGATAAATTAAGATGGCAATTTCTATTAGCACAATTGTATCAGCAAGAAGGAAATTATGCGGAAGCTTATCAGTTATTTCAGAAGATAGGTAAGAGCAATGTGCCTTTTGAAATGTCTTTTGAAGCGGATCTGCAGGCCGCCTTTTTAAAAGGAGATGCTTCTCAGCCCTTAGAAGCACGCCTTAAGCCCTTGAAAAAAATGCTTAAAGAAGGGAAAAATAAAGACTTTAAGGATCAGATTTATTTTCAAATTGGTAAACTTTATTATGCCGATGGGAAAATAGAAGATGCCTTAAAAAATTACCGTATTTCTTTAGCTCAGGAAGGGATTAATAATTACCAAGCTACAGAGACCTATTTAGCTTTAGCCGATCACTATTTTCAAGAAGGAAAATATGCGACTTCAAAATTATATTACGATAGTGTAGGGGCAGTACTGCCTCAGGATTATACCAATGTTGCGGCTTTACAACGCAAAATCGTTTATTTAAATGATCTGATAGTCCTATATGAAGAGCTGGTATGGCAGGATACCTTGCTGCAGTTGGCTGCCCTTTCCGATAGAGATAGGGAAGAACAAATCTCTTCTTTCGTGGCTTTAAGCCTTTCTGAAAAACAAAAAGAAATTGAACAGCTCAAAAAGCAGGGGACTAAAAAAGATAAAAAACCTGTGCAGAATTTCTCCCGTAGGACGAATATAGACTTTGATATGAATACAAATGCCTATTCAGATAATCGATTCTATTTTAATAATCAAGATGCCATGTTGATGGGAACGACTGAATTTAAGCGTCGTTGGGGCTCTCGACAGTTGGTGGATAATTGGAGATATTCCGGTACAGCCTCGGGATTAAGACCTCAGGTAAGTACAGCGGGTAATCCAGCTATGGCGGCTACGACAGCTGCTGCTGCGGAATTTGATGCAGAAAGTTTTATTCAAAATGAAACGGCTAGATATGTCACGGCTATTCCTCAAAATCAAGCGGATTTCGATCGGGCGAATCAGATTATCCATAATAATTTAATTCAAATAGGAAATATTTATAGAGATTATATGCGGGATCCCGAAGCGGCGATTATAGCATTTGAACGCTTTATAAAAAACTATCCGAATTCTCCGCAGGGAGCAGAAATTTATTATTCCTTATATAGATTGTATGCAGACAAGGATCATCAATTGTCCGCTTCCTATAGACAGCGTTTATTAAATCAATACCCGACATCTATCTATGCTCAGGTTATTAAAGATCCAGATTATTTAGCCAAGTTAGCCCGAGAACAAGAAGTGCTTAACTTAGCCTATGAAAAGATTTTTACATTATATGCCGAAGGGATGCATCAAGATGTAATTACCGAGGTGGATCATCAGATTAAAACAACAGAAGGAAAACATAGTCTGCTTGTGCAGCTGGAATATCTTCGTGCATTAGCTATTGGTCGAACAGCGCGGGTAGAAGATTTTGTACAGGCTTTAGAAGGCATTGTAACTAAATTTCCAGAGGACTCTTTAGTCGTTCCTCTAGCGCAGGAGAATATTGCTTTTGTCGCAGAGCATCCGAATCTATTTATCAATCGTGTCAATGCTCTTCAGGATATTAAATCGGGTCGTATTGCATTTGTCGATGAACCTCATATGACCGCTTGGCCAGAATTGCTTATCCATGGAGATTACCGATCGGGGCAGATCATTGCGAAAAAAGAGGAAGCTAAAAAGGAGGAACCTACTCCTGTTATTGCGCAGGTAGAGAAAAAGAAAGAAGAGCAGAAGCTGGAAGTTGCGCAGGTAGAGAAAAAGGAAGAAGAACAGAAGTTGGA
>DAIQRP010000146.1:6625-6970 GCA_036786125.1 Sphingobacterium sp. | reverse complement strand
GGCTACTCTTTAGGCGATGATATATTTCAAACACCGCCCTGGATGCGTATTTTAATTCGAGAAACAAATGATCCATTAAGCATTCAAAAAAATGCCCAAACAGGAGCAATTAATGTAATCGACCTAGCTAATATCGATTCCTGCTCTTTTATTGCTACTCAAGATCTGGGGAAGATGCATTCCGATAATCGCTTTGAAGTCTTAGGTAGATTCGACCAAGCCGATATCCGCGGATGTAATCTCTTGGTCCAATAGTTCAAATTAATTTAATGAGGAATCTGTAAAAGTATTTCCCGCTAAAATATTACCCGAATCATATCCTTTCTTAAACCAAGCTCTACGTTG
>DAIQRP010000146.1:3067-6615 GCA_036786125.1 Sphingobacterium sp. | reverse complement strand
TTGTGCCGATGTACCATGTGTGAATGACTCTGGAACAGCATAACCTTGGGCTTGAGTTTGTAATTTATCATCCCCAACGGCCTCTGCTGCACGCATGCCATCGACTATATCTTCATAACTGATTTCTAATCCAGTAAGTTTGTTCAGGTGATGCGCCCATACACCCGCATAGTAATCCGCTTGAAGCTCTGTCTTGACCGATAGTTTATTATTTTCTGCTTCAGAAACTTTCCCTCTCAGCGCTTGAGTCTGTGCGAGAACTCCCAATAGATTTTGAATATGATGTCCGACTTCATGCGCAATAACATAAGCTAATGCAAACTCCCCCGTCGCCCCAAATTTATTTTGCAACTCCTCATTAAAAGAAAGGTCTAAATATATCTTTCGATCGGCGGGGCAATAAAATGGTCCATACGATGACTGTCCTAAGCCACAACCTGAAGTTTCTGTCCCCCCACGATAGACTGCCAAGGTATCTGCGATATATGCTTTTCCAAGTTGTTCTTTAAACAGGACATTCCATACATCTTCCGTACTCGCATGCACTACTCGAGCGAATTCCGTTAATTTTTTCTCCTCTTCGGAAATTTCCAAGGGCCCATCCTGCTGCTCAACAGCTAGATTACTCTGCTGCAATTGTTGTAAAAGCTGGCCTGGGTCTCCCCCCATTAAAAAGCCAATCACTAAAACAATAATACCGCCTATACCGCCTAGAGTTAGTTTTCTCCCCGAAGACATACCCCTACGGTCTTCAAAATTATCTGACTGTCTGTTTCCTTGCCATTTCATAAATTAGTCTTTAAGTTTTATAAGCAAATATTGAACCTTATTTATAAAATGGGATTAAAAATATAATCTCTAAATAATTATGTATTTTTGGGCTGAATATTTTTAACCCTTGACTATGAATTTAGAAGCTGTATTACAAACCCGATCAGGAGCTGCATGTGAACTATGTCTAGACAGCAATGATTTAGTGATTTATCAAGTGCCACCCGAAGAATCTTCTGCGGCTGAGCATCATATACTCGTTTGTACTACCTGTAATGCACAATTGCAAAAAAATGAACAATTAGACCCTGAACATTGGAAGAAACTTCCCGACACCATGTGGTCGGAAACTCCTGCCGTACAAGTTGTTGCTTGGCGCATGTTAAGCCGTTTAAAAAATGAAAGTTGGGCGGCAGATAGTTTAGATATTTTATATTTAGATGAGGAGAACTTAGCTTGGGCTAAGAAAACTGGAGACCATGAAAATGATGGTTTTGTACAGTTTCACGTCGACAGCTTGGGAGCTCGCCTGTCGGAAGGTGATACGGTAGTTTTAACGAAAACGTTAGATGTGAAAGGTTCTTCTATTCGTGCAACTTTAGGAACCGTAGTTAAAAATATCCACCTGGTGCATGATAATGTAGAGCAGATTGAAGGTAAAGTGGATGGACAGACCATTGTGATCCTCACGAAATACTTAAGAAAGAATAATGCGTAAATATCAACTGCATTTGACATAGATATTAGTATCATTCGTTCAAATGTGCAAAAAAGAAGCACCTTATCTGAGATAAGGTGCTTCTTTTATTTTATATCGACCTATTTTATATCGCCTATTTTATATCGGCCCATTTTAGGCATTAAGAACTTTTAGGGTACTCCCGCATATGTTCAAATTTATAATTAGGATGTGTTTTTAAACTATCGATGAGATCCGAAAGTAACTTCTGTCCTTTTTTATTTTGGAACATATCATCGTGCATCAGCAGCACGACATTATTCTTAGAAAATGTCGTTCCATTATTTAAGCGGTTACACATGCGACGATAAATCTGACTCACTGATTCTACAGGCTTACCTGTCAATCCATTAATCTTCCACTCTACATCCCATCCCATAATTTTATAACCATTCATATATAAGATATCTGCAGTACTTGCTCCAGACTCCAAATCTATACGTTTGCGGTCATTAAAAAACCAGATATTCCGCCCTGGAAGACGTACAATTTTATGACTTAAACCTAAGGTATTTTCATTTTTCTCAAAATCTTCAAAGGCTTGTTGAGGATGAGAATAGAATACATTAAATTTATTATTAGCATGAGTAAAGGAATGATTGTAAATATCTACATATGGATTATCCATATAGCGTTGAAAATACTTTTGCAATTTCTTACTCATACCCGCATGTTTTCCAACCACAAAAGCATTTACTTTAATCTGCTTGGCTGTCGCAATGGAATCAATCGCTTGACTACCGATTAAAGGGCCGTCATCAAAGGTTAAATAAATATATCTAGGCGAAGTGGAATCAGCTTTCGACTTTAGCTTAATCGTATCCTTTGCAGCATGCTGCATTAACTCAGTTTCCTTCTCTAGGGTATCTTTTTGTTCTACTTTCGTTGCTTTTACTAGGGTATCCACAGCTACGGTATCTGTAATAATTTGAGGATTTTCAGTTACAGATTCTTGCTTTTCTTGTTTTTGCCCATCGGATTGACAAGCATAAAAACTTAAGGTAAGCAATGACAACACGGCCCATAATTTGGAATGAGCACAAAACTTTCTGCACATATTTCGGTATTCTATTTTAGTTCTTAAATATTTGATTCAAAAATAGCGTATTTTAAAGTATTAACATACATATTAAAAGAAAAAATTATTCTCTATGGAATGAATTTGTTTATTTAAATTAATAGCTTTCAACTGTCTATGTTAACATCTTTTCAAAAAGACAGCTTGTTAATTATTTTTTTTCTTAATCGGTTAATAAATTTCGTTTAACTTATCAACCGATGAAGAAAATATACACTAAGAACTAAATTCGAACAGACTACTTTCTACTGCCTTGTTGTTGCTCTTTACCGCGATGCTGCTCTTTAGTTTTTCTATGATTTACTTTATTGTTTTTCCCCGAGTTATTATTGCGATGACGAGGTTCATATTCCCGCTGATTGGAACTTCTTGGCGGACGGCTGTAATCCCTTCCCGGTCTTTCATTGCGCCCATAGTTGGGATGTGCAATTCGATAATCTCGAATATTGACCTGACGGTAATTGGAAGCATAACGTCCATAGTTCGTACGATAGTATCGGTGATTATTCCATGGATTTCTATCATTGACTACCACCTTATACGTACGGTATAAATCGATATGTCTATACATGCCGGGTAGCCTGCTTTTAGTCACCCAACGGCGCCCTTGAAAATAAGTATACCTGCGGGTCACCACATCATAGTAAACATCAATCTCCGGAAGATAATAATAACGCGCATAATTATAACCAGAAGGACCCCATACCGGCTGATGACCAATATTCACTTGTACGGAAACTTGTGCCTCTGCCGCATTTGGTAAAGCGAGTAATAGTGCTCCACCCAGAATTAAACTAAACATAAAATTTTTCATATGATGATCCTCCTTTTTTTAACTACATATTTCGTTTATTATTTTTGGTATGACTGCATAGAATACGAATGGATTAATAGCGCAGGGGTAAATAAATGTTAAAAGAAGTTATACCACTCATTATGAATGCTTTTCAATTCTGCTGT
>DAIQRP010000146.1:0-3057 GCA_036786125.1 Sphingobacterium sp. | reverse complement strand
TTTTGGAAAATATTCCCGCCTCAATATGCGACGGTAAATAACTGCCTCTATGGAATAAAAAGGCTATTTTTATCCAAAAATTATCCAAATAATAGCATAAAAACACGTTACTTTGCACAAATTTTTACACGTGAATAAAACAACTACTTCAGCAGACATTCCCCCTCCCAAAATCCGTAAATTTATCTTTCGATTAGGCAAGTATATAAGTATTTTTATGCTTACGATATTCGCTATCTTAAGTATTATTCCATACTTCTTTGCCAAACAGATTAATGAGAAGGTTAAAGAAATAGCGAATCAATATATTCATGCAGAACTTTCTTATGCCGATGTAAGTTTAAGCTTTTGGCATCAGTTTCCCTCCCTTACAACATCTTTTACGCAGGTGGAATTGACAGGCTCCGCCCCCTTTGAAAATTCTAAATTAATTCAGGCCGAACGCATTAGTTTTGGGATTAATCTAGCCTCTCTATTTTCTGAGCGCATTATTATAGATCAATTTTTTATGGACCGCGCATCCATTCATGTTTTAGTAGATTCTACAGGATTAAATAATTATAACTTATTTCAATCGGAAGGGCCATCCAGCGAATCGGATACGGACAGCTTAAATAGCAATATCGCTATTAAAGAAATTAAAATCAAAAGCTCCGATATTTTCTATCAAGATGAATCTATCCCTTTCGCTATGAAGATTAAGAATCTAAATTACAAAGGTATAGGCGATTTATCTAAAGCCATATTTGACCTCAAAACAACGGCTAGCATCGAGTCATTTTCCCTAAATTATCAGGGAGAAGATTATATCCAAGATAAAGAATTACATGCCGAGTTAATTACTAAGGTCAATACGCATAAGCTGTCCTTTATCTTCGAACGGAATGATATAAAGATTAATAAGCTCCCGCTTCGCTTTAAAGGAAAATTTGCTTTTCTATCCAATGGCTATGCGTTAGATTTTAAATTAAAATCTGACAAAAGCTCATTAGAAGAATTACTTTCTACCCTTCCTCCCGCCTATAATCAATGGCTTAAAGACACCAAAATTAAAGGTAAAGGAGAAGTATATTTTTCCTTAGAAGGAAATTATATTGCAGAACTTAAGGAGCTGCCAAATCTAGCTTTTAGTCTAGGAATTCAAGATGGGTATATCGCCTACAAGCAAAGTAAAGCTCCTTTGGAAGCATTAAATTTAAATTTTAACCTGCAGCTTCCAGCCTGTCATATGGATTCCTTATCAATCGATTTAAAAACCTTTAATTTTAAAATTGCTTCAGGTTATTTTGATGCCCATATGCAGAGTACAGGAATAGATCCTCTAGTTATACAATCCCATGTTAAAGCGGATTTTAATTTGGAAACATTCCATCAGGCTTTGGGTATTTCTCAGCTGGACTTCAAGGGTTTATTAAAAATTGACGGTTCAATGCAGGGCACCTATGCCACAGCGATTCAGTCCGTAGGTATCCGAGGTCGGCAGGATACCATCATTCAGAGTATCCCCCTATTTTCTTTACAGAGTAGTTTAAGCCAAGGCTATCTGAAGTTTAAGCAATTGCCTCAGGCTATCGATCAGATTGCATTTCAGATGCAGGCAGAAGCCTTAGATAATCAGCTGAAGCATGCGACATTTAACCTCAGAAATATAGATATCCGAGCGATGAATAACAGTATAAGCGGCTATATGCAGCTTAAAAATTTTCTAAATATGGAGGTAGATACCAAACTTCAGGCTGATATCAATCTCGCAGATATCCATAAGGTATATCCCTTAGATCAGTTTGATATGCGCGGCAATCTATTTGTTCATATGCAAGCTGCCGGATATTTCGATTATGCTAAAAAGATATTTCCAGTTAGCCAGACGACTGTCAGCCTAAAAAATGGCTATCTGAAGCCTGCGGATTATGAGATCCCACTAGAAGAGATCAACGTAGAGACCTATATAAGCTCAGCTAAGGGCAGATTTCAAGATTTAAAGGTACAGATACTCCCTATTTCTTTTAAGCTTAGTGGGGAGCCCTTTTTCTTATATGCCGACTTTGTTAATTTTAATAATATCAAGTATGCTATGAAATCCGCTGGACGCATTAATTTGGCACCGCTCTATCGCATATTTGCCATTCCCGGAATGCAGGTCGATGGCTATATAAAAACTAATTTTGATTTAGCAGGCTTACAATCAGATGCTGAAAATGGCAGATATCAACGCTTAAAAAATAAAGGCCATTTAGAAATCGGAAATCTCCAAATCCGCATGGAAGACTATCCATTAGCATTTCAAATCCAACAAGGCAAGATGAACTTCTTCCAAGAAAAAATCATGCTCCAGTCTCTGAAGGCCTCCTATGGAAAAAATAAATTTTCGGTAGCAGGAAGTTTCGATAATATCATCAGCTATTTAAGTAATCCTTATGCTGAGCTCCAAGGGCAGATGCATATCAGCGCTCCTAAAATCGCGATCAATGATTTTATGGTTTTTGCCTCCCCATCCAGTAACACGAGCGCAGCGGCATCCGCAGCATCTTCATCTGCTGCTGGAGTAATCCTGCTTCCTAAACAGGTGAATTTTAAATTGACAACCGATGTACAGCAGATGACTTTTAATGATATGCTGATTCAGAATTTTCGGGGACAGCTACAAGTACATCAAGGTAAACTGACACTTGACTCAACACAGTTTAATATCGCTGGAGCACAAGTTCGTATGCAATCCAACTATTCCGCTATAAATCTCAAAAGAGCCAAATTTAAGTATGCCATTCAAGCGGATAGCTTTGATATACAACGCGCCTATAGGGAGGTGCCTTTATTTCGAGAAATGGCCAGCTCCGCACGATATGCCTCGGGTCAGGTTTCCTTAAACTATGAGTTATCTGGTCTATTAGACCAGCATATGTCACCTCTATATTCAAGCCTCGAAGGACAAGGGGTACTCCAGCTCGAAAATATTAAATTTAAGAATTTTAAACTGCTGAATGATATGGCTAAGCAAACGGATAAAAGCCATCTTTCGGATGCGCAGGTCAAGCAAGTTCGTATTCAATCGGCACT
>DAIQRP010000145.1:0-6975 GCA_036786125.1 Sphingobacterium sp. | reverse complement strand
AGATGCTCCGGTAATAACGGCTAAAATAATTAATACCGCAGTATCTGTTAAGATCGTTCCTCCGATACTAATCGCCACCGCCTCATTTTTTGAAATTCCATAATTATTGACAATCGGATAAGAAACTAAGGTGTGCGTAGCAAACATACTGGAGATTAATATACTCGCAAGCATATCATAGTTTAGAAAGTAATAGCAGACTGGAAATCCTACTGAAATAGGAATGATAAAGGTGAAAAACCCAAACAGTAAACTCTTATGCTTAGTCTTCTTAAACTCATTCATATCCAACTCTAAACCAGCAATAAACATAATATAGAGTAAACCGATGGTTGAGAATAAATCTACTGCTGAATTCTTTTCTAACCAATTTAATCCATGAGGACCGATTATAACACCAGAAAGAATTAATCCTATTATTCCAGGGATTTTAATTTTACGAAGTAAGATGGGTGATAAGAGGATGATAAATAGTACTAAAGAGAATATCAGTACCGGATTGGTTAATGGTGCTTCGAAAGCATGGTGCAACTGATCTAGAATTTTTTTGTTCATATAGTATAATTAGGATATATAAAAGTGCTTTTTAAAACACCGTCTTTTCCCAAATATACTAAAAAAGCAGATTATAAAATCTGCTTTTTCATTTTTATAGCTCCTATCTAAAATCCTATTTAAACTCAATAGCCTGAATAGGCGTAATTTTTGTGATCAGCATAGAAGGAATTAATAAAGCGAGTAGACTAATGATAACGACTGCGATATTTATCCATATCACATCAAGCCATACAAGATTAACGGGCACATAAGCCATATAATAAGCCGCCTCATCCAACTTAAAGAAATGCGTGTAATCCTGAAAAAAGCAGATGGATAATCCGACGATATTGCCTATAATTAAGCCTATTCCAATTAAATATAATGCATTATATAAAAAGACTTTTCTCACGGACTGATTTGTTAATCCCAAGGCCTTTAAGATACCTATCATATTAGTCCGTTCTAAAATGGTTATTAATAAGGCCGAAATCATATTAATTACAGCCACTAAAGCCATTAATACAAAGATTACTTTGGCATTCATATCGAGCAGATCTAACCATTGGAAAATATCCGGCATCTGCTCTTTAATATTTTTTATATTTAATCCAAGTGGTAGCTCATCCTCTACAGCATAACTTAAGGACTCCAATTCAGCGAAATCCTTTACACGCACTTCATAGCCCCCCACTTCATGATCTTCTAGGTTATTTAAGCGTCGGATTAAACCTAAATTACCGACTACATATACCTTATCTAATTCCACAGATCCCGTACTATAAATTCCTTGAATCTTAAATTTACGCTTTCGAATGGGCTCCTGCACAAAGTACATAATAAAGTCATCCCCTACAGAAAGCTGCAAGCGGTTAGCAATAATTTTTGAAATTAATATCTGCCCATTGGCCTTTTCCGGATCAGCTAAATTTAGGGTATCTCCTGCTACTAAGGTTTTGGCGAAATAGGCTTGATTATAATTGGAGTCTATCCCTTTTAATAAAACCCCCTCTACCTCATTATTTACATTGATAATACCAGCTTTAGTCGCAAAAGGAGATATAGATTCTATATGTCCAGATTGTAAAAACTGCTTGATCTTATCTGCAGACAATTCCATAGGTGTGGATTCATAGGAATTATTTAAATCCTGCTTACTAATAATCATATCCCCGAAGAAACCGCGTTGCTTTGCAATAATCTCCCCTTTGAACCCTCTTAAGATTGCAATGGATAATATCATAGCCGCAATAGCTAAGACAATAGCTCCTATCGTTACTCGAACGATGAGTTTGGAAAATGTGCGTTGCCCAGAGACGCTAATTCTTTTGGCTAAAAAGTATGGAAAATTCAAGCTTTAAATATTATTTGTAACTTTACAAAGTTATAAAAAAATGTCAATTGCATGGTTTTACTAAGCAATTGCCTGATCATTTTAATCTTATTCAATTTTAGTATATGCGTATTATATTTATGGGCACGCCAGATTTCGCAGTTGCTTCATTAGCTGCTCTATTGGCAGCCGGAGAAAATGTGGTGGCTGTCGTTACTGTACCAGATAAACCCGCAGGCCGTGGGCAAAAAATTCAGTCTTCAGCAGTTAAGCTTTTTGCAGAACAACATCAAATTCCCGTTTTGCAACCTGTGAAATTACGTGATGAAGATTTTTTAAAAGAGCTGAAGTCTTATCAAGCTGATTTACAGGTGGTCGTAGCTTTTCGTATGCTTCCTGAGCTGGTATGGAATATGCCTCCATATGGTACAATTAATGTACACGCGTCCCTACTGCCTCAATATCGAGGTGCTGCTCCTATTAATCATGCCATTATTAATGGGGAATCTGAATCTGGAGTAACAACCTTTCTACTGCAGCATGAAATTGATACGGGAAATATATTAAAATCTAAAAAAGTACAGATTGCAGAAACGGACAATGCCGGAAACTTACATGATAATCTAATGGAAGCTGGGGCGAGTCTACTTTTGGAAACTATAGCTGACTTAAAGTCAGGTCAGTTAAGCCCACGTGCACAAGATGAACTCATTTCCAATATAAGTCTAAAACATGCTCCTAAAATATTTAAGGAGGATGGCTTAATTAACTGGAACGAAGATAATCAAAAGATCTATAATCTAATCCGTGGTTTAAGTCCCTATCCTGCAGCATATACGCATTTAGATGGTAAAGTATTAAAAATCTATGCGGCAGACAAAGAAGATGGCATCGTGGCTGATCAAGAAATAGGCAGTTATGCGACGGATGGGAAAACCTATTTAAAATTCCATAGCAAAAATGGATTTATCCATATTCGATCTTTACAATTAGAGGGTAAAAAGAAAATGGATATTATCGAATTTTTAAGAGGATATAGATTTAGTACGAATTAAACCTCGTCTTCTGGAATATACTCTAATAGATCAGCAGGCTGACAATCCAAGGCTTTACAAATTGCTGCCAATGTGTCTAAGCGGATAGCTTTAGCCTTCTGATTTTTAATAATGGATAGATTGGATAAGGTAATTCCTACTCTGCTGCTCAATTCGTTTAACGATATATTCCTTTTGACCATCATTTGGTTCAAATTTATTAATATAGGCATAGTCGTACAGATTAATGATGATAAATTTATTGTAAAACAAATATTATTTAAAAATGTTTGTCCTTTCTATAAATCTAATTTTAATCTATTTTTAATATGACAGTATAATAATTAGGCGTATTAGTCATTAATTTGTAATATAAAGCAAAATGCCAGATAGAATACTTTACAAATCAATACCTTAAAAACTATTTGAAGTTTTAGCTTGTTTTTTTGGATATAATGGAACGCTTTTTGCTGTAGCAGTATATCATCATCTGAAAGCATAACTCTCTTAATATGAGCACATAATTTATGTGTTATGTGCAAAAAATCCAAAAAAATTTCATATTTTTGCAAACATTTCAGATGTAAAGGTATTTAATATATTTAATGAGACAGCTCAAAATTACACAATCGATTACCAATCGTGAATCACAGTCTTTGGACAAGTATCTACACGAAATTGGTAAAGTAGACTTAATCACAGCAGAAGAAGAGGTAGAATTAGCTCAACGTATTCGTGAAGGCGATCAAGTAGCCCTAGAAAAGTTGACTAAAACTAACTTACGTTTCGTAGTATCTGTAGCCAAACAATATCAAAATCAAGGATTAACCTTAGGAGATTTAATCAACGAAGGTAACTTAGGATTAATTAAAGCGGCAAAACGATTTGACGAGACGAAGGGTTTCAAATTTATCTCCTACGCTGTTTGGTGGATTCGTCAATCGATTCTTCAAGCTATCGCTGAGCAATCAAGAATTGTACGTTTACCTTTGAATCAAGTGGGTTCATTAAGTAAGATCAGTAAAGCATTTTCAAAATTAGAACAAGAGTATGAACGCGAACCTTCTCCGGAAGAATTAGCAGACATCTTGGAAACTACTGTTGATAAAGTTTCTGATACTTTGAGCAACTCTGGCCGTCATGTTTCTATGGATGCACCTTTTGTGCAGGGTGAAGAAAATACCCTTTTAGACGTATTAGAAAATCATGATCCGGATACAGATAGTTCTTTAATTGATGAATCACTTTCTGAGGAGATTAAACGCTCGTTAGCAACTTTAACGGAAAGAGAACGCGAAATTATCGTTCTATTCTTCGGTTTAGGCTCTAACCATCAATTATCACTTGAGGAAATTGGCGAGAAATTTAGTTTAACGCGTGAGCGTGTACGCCAGATCAAAGATAAGGCTTTACAACGTTTACGTCATACATCGAGAAGTAAAATCTTAAAATCTTACTTAGGCTAAGCAAGCCTTCCCAATAAAAAAAGGCTATCCTTAATGGATAGCCTTTTTTTATGCTCTTTACTCTGGTTTTTCCTGCTCTGGAAGCAAGATAAACTGAAAGCGTTGATTGTCTTTTAAATATTCCTGAGCCGCTTTTTGAATCCGCTTAGCCGTCAGTTTATCGACTTCTTGAAGATACGTTAAGATATAAGTTGGATCTTCCTGATTTTGTAAAGCATGGGTTAGGTGCCCGAGCCAAAAACTATTTTCCCGCAGAGATACTTCAAGCTGACGCCTCTCTTCCATTTTAAACTTTTCCAAGTCTATAGCTGCAGGTCCATTTTTTTGAATCTTTTGAATTTCGTCCTTCGTCGCCTGAATTAGACTTTCCACCTGATCCTTGCCTGTACCAAATGTGATATTCGCTCGATACCTATTGTTCGGAAATTTTTTGTAATTAATTCGAGCAGATACTCCATATACACCCCCTTCTTCCTCGCGTAGGCGCTCTAATAATTTCACGGATAAGATGGATGCTAAAGCATCCATATCCAAGTTCTTCTGCTCGGAATAGGCATAGTCTCCAATATAAGATAAGATTACGGTGGCTTTATCTTCTTTCCCTTTAAAGACCGTTTTCTGAACTCCTTTCTGCGGCTCTAAAATTCCTAAATACCGAGCGGATTCCTTTCTATGTATATTCGGTAGTGCGGCTAGATATTGTTCTAAATAAGGATGGATCTCTGATTCAGTAAACGAACCGACGATAACAAAGGTAAAATCCGAAGCATCGGCAAAGCGTTCTTTATAGATTTCTAAAGCCCGATCCTTATCGGTGCTTTGGATGAATTCCACCGTAGGATTTAATCGTCTAATTTGGTTGCCATATAAAACCTGATTAATGGAATCTGAAAAAACAGCATTGGGATCTGAAAGTTTATTATCCAAAGCAGCGATATTTCTACTCATAAAACTCTGGAAGCTCTGATCATCTACCTTAGGCTCTACAAAATAACCATAGATGAGTTCAAATGCAGTCTTCAATCCATCCTTATCGGAAACTGCAGAAATTCCTTCATACCGTTCACTAATAGTTGGAAATACCTGTACTGCTTTCCCAGTCATAAAACGGGTGAATTCATCTTTATTTAACTGCCCTAAACCTGAAGTACCTACTAAATAAGTTGAATTATCCGCAGAGTAAAAATCGGAATCGGCATATAATGAGCTTCCTCCAGGACTAAAAGCAGAAATTTTAATTTCATCATTTTTAAAATTCGTCGGTTTAAGAATAACAGATACCCCATTGGAAAGTGTGAGTTTCTGAACTCCAATTTCTGGAATTTCTTCCTTCTGAAGGATTGTGCCAGCTTTCGGCTCTGTCTTTAATAAAGGCAAGCTAGAAATAGGGTCTATATAAGGACTGATTTCAGCGTTTTCTACTTCTGCTATCCATTGATTAACCTGCTCCTCATTCGGAATATGAGCTTGTTCCTTTTCAGAAGATAGATAGATTATATCTCGATTTTGATGGATATCATAATCCTGCATCAACTGATTCAGCTCTGTTAAGGTTAAAGACGGAATTAATTGTTTGCTAATTTGATAACGATCTTCATTACTTAATGCTGGGTCCTCTTTTAAAAAATTATTTAAGTAGCTATTGATATAGCTATCTGACTTTTTCTTATCCCTTTCGTTATACGCTAATTCATTTGATTTCAACATATTTTTGATGGCGCGATCAAATTCCGTTTGCGTAAAGCCAAAACGTTTCACGCGTTCCATCTCCTGCATAAGCGCTTTAAAGCCAGATTCTATTTCTCCCGGCTTCGCTACATAGTTCAAGCCTAAGACATCAATTCCACCTAAAAATTCTTGAAAGCTCCCTTGCCCCTGGAGAAAGGGTGGATTAGCCTGCTGCATAATTTCCAGCAAGCGGGATCCTAATAACTGATTGAAGACTGATTTATGCAGTTCCTTACGATAATCGGAAAGATTTCTAATTTTCTCCTTTTTATATTTATAAAAAAGCTGTCCTACGACATAAGGCATCTCGGCATCAGATACAGCCATAAATTGATTCTTATCGAGTAGATCCACGCTCATCTGGGATCTCCCTGGTGCATCAGCCGGAGTTTTTAAATCGGAAAATAAACGTTTGACCTCCGCTTCTATCGCATGTACATCAATATCCCCAACTATTATGACAGCCTGCAGATCCGGTCTATACCATTTCTTATGAAACTGACGTAGGGTTTCCGGAGAAAAGTGCTGAATGACTTCCGGAGTTCCTAAAGGTAAACGATTTGAAAAGATCGAATTATTCAATAAAAAAGGTAGATACTGGTCTCTCATACGTTGATGAGCTCCTTTACCAATTCGCATTTCCTCTAAAACTACCGATCTTTCTTTATGTATTTCCTCTTCCGTAAGCAAGGCATCTTGGGCCCAGTCTCGAATCACCTGAAGTCCATTTTTTAATAATTCCGGATCGTCCGAAGGTATGGGAAGTTGATATACCGTTTCATTAAACGAGGTGTATGCATTTAAGTCTGCCCCAAAACGTACACCTGCTTTTTGCAAATAATCAATTAGCTCATTTTTGGGAAAATGTTTTAAGCCG
>DAIQRP010000144.1:0-6982 GCA_036786125.1 Sphingobacterium sp. | reverse complement strand
TTAGCCAAAAAGGCTTTTTCCATGCAATTTTCGAATTACCTGGCATAGGCATTTGGGTATGCGGCAGTTTAGGGATCTCGTTGATATCTTCTGGAATGCATGCTTTAGGACTTTCCATATGCGAAAGCTGCTTCCAGGTATTAAAGGGGCGGGGCTCAAAATCTATTAAAATAGCCAGTAACTTAATTATTAATTCATCTGGTCTTTGGGTCTTCTCAATCATAAAATTCTGTAGAGGTTTTAATTTCCCTAAATCCACCTTTTCTATCGCACGTTTTAATGTAGGATATTGATGAGAAGGATTAAAAAATTCTGAAAATATCAAGTTATCCTCTGTTGATATTCCCGTTTGAAGTTTTAATAGACAAAAGTCTCTCAAATTCCCTGGAGACGGATATTCAAGTTTAATATGAATATCATGATTTGCTTTTCTGTTTACATAAAATAGAAAAACTGCTTTTTTAAATTTTCCAAAGTCAGACATTCCACAAAATTAAATGGCACATGATATTCGATTTTACGGGAAACCGTAATCCTTCCATCGGTGAATGGTGGAAAAGATCCAGTTTTTGAAGCTCGGAATTATCGGAATTATCGGAATAATATACTTTGCGGTCCATAAACTGCTCTACCTTTGTTATCGAAAGCTCATGCTAAGCAAAGCCCAAAAGGCATAAGCTGCGTATGTCATTTCAATAAGATAGCATCGTGGAAAATTAAACAGGCTTGGGAAGCTGTTCTAATTTTCCATGATGCCTTCTCAACTTCCCAAAAAATCAGAAGGCCTTCTGAACAGATGTAGTAATCCTATGCATGGAGCATATGGAACTACCTAGTTATTGACTTTTAATTTTTTGAGTAATGTGGTATTTAGCTGCGGCCTTAGTATTAGGCTCCCCATGCAATTTAAGTTCTGAAAATGGAACATCAACTTTAGATTATGCTAAAAGCTTCGCTTTAGCGAACAATGATAATAATAACGGAGGTACCCAGGAACATGGTACCGGAGGAGATAAAGGGAATGTACGTCCTCAAAAACGAGTTTTTCCATTTTCAATAGATATGGATGATATAGATGACACCCAAGAGCATGGTACCGGAGGAGACAAAGGGAATGTACGACCAAGAACTGCAGGCTTAGTTTTGCTCGATAATCATTTAGCTTTGGCGGACAATAATAATAACGGAGGTACTCAGGAACATGGTACTGGCGGTGATAAAGGGAATGTACGTCCTCAAAAACGAGTTTTTCCATTTTCAATAGATATGGACGATATCGACGATACCCAAGAGCATGGCACAGGCGGAGATAAAGGAAATGTGCGTCCTAGAACATTTGCATAACCTAAATTCAACCCAAAATTAACAAAACATTAAGCATAGGTATATACGGCCTATGCTTATTTTTTATTAATTTGTACATTCAAATAAAATTTGAGTGTATTGAAGACATTTACCTATTTCTTCCTTATTTTTTTCTGCTACTCCTGTACTCCTGTAGAAAAAAATGATCCCATTTGTGCAGATTGCTCGGCTCCATATCAGGAAGCTTTAGCCTATTTGGATGCAGGGAAATCAGATAGTGCCTTTTTCTTTTTTGAGAAAGCTAAAACCTGCTATCTAGATCTTAATGATGATAAAAATACAGCGGATTGTTATATTCAAATGGCAATTACAATGACCGAGGAAGCCGATTATTTTGCTTCACAGGAATTATCATTAAAAGCCCTTTCTTATTTAGATACAAGTGATCAGCGTCAGTATAATTTAATTAGTGCCAACTATAATAACTTAGGAAATGCTTCTTCCCAGTTACGGGAATTTCAGGAAGCCCTAAATTTTTATGACCTCGCCTTGAAATTTTCTGCTGGTCATGCCAATCAATCTGTTTATTTAAATAATAAAGCAGTTACACTCTACGATAGTAAAAATTATAAGGAAGCCTTAGAAATTTACTCTTTTTTATTAAAAGATAAACAGTTAAAACCTCGAGATTATGCGCGTGCGCTAACTAATTATGCGCGTACACGCTGGCGTATGGATCCACCATACAATGCTGCCAAAGATTTATATAAAGCCTTACAAATACGAAAATCGGAACAGGATTTATGGGGCATTAACTCGAGTTATACACATTTGGCAGAATATTATGAATCCCGCAATTTGGACTCCGCAATTTATTATGCTAAGGAGCGCTTAGATATAGCAAAGCAGCTGAAGAGTATTTATGATGAAATCAATGCTCTCCATATGCTCATTCGAATATGTCCTGAGGAAAAATCTAAAACACTTTATAATGATTTTCATCTTTTAAATGATAGCCTGCAACTCGCGCGCGCAAAATCCAAAAATCAATTCGCTTTAGTACGTTATGAGGTAGAGAAAAGTAAAGTGCATAATTTACAATTGCAGAAGGAAAATTCAGAAAAAGAATTTCGAATACAAGTGCAACAACTTATTAATATCGGTATCTCTATTTTAATTGTCGCACTGATTATCTCCGTTATCTCTTGGACCAAAAGAAGAAAGAAAAGGTTAGAGTTAGAGGCTAATAACAGAATCAAAGCTTCTCAGTTAAAAACTTCTAGAAAAGTGCATGATATTGTGGCTAATGGTATTTATCGTGTTATGACGGAAATAGAAAATAGAGAAGATATCGATAGAGAAGCTATCCTCGATAAACTGGAGCTGATGTATGAAAAATCTCGAGATATTTCCTATGAAGCTGAAGAGGAAAAGGAATTGGAAGTACCCTATAAAATAAAGATGGCAGAACTGCTCTCTTCCTTCGCTACTGAAGAACGTAAAATTCTTATTGTAGGAAATGAAACGGAAATATGGGCGTCTTTAAGTGATGTTATAAAAAAAGAAATAATTCCTATTCTCCAGGAACTTATGGTTAATATGGACAAACATGCGCAGGCAGAAAGAGTCCTTATTCGCTTTGAAAGGCATAAATCGGAATTTGTACTGCATTATATGGACAATGGAGTAGGGCTTCCTGACAACTTTAAAAAAGGGAATGGTATGCTAAATACGGAAACCCGTATTAATTTATTAAATGGAGCTGTTACCTTTGTGCATGAGAAAGGGAAAGGTTTAAAGCTTGATATTAAAATTCCACTGACTTAATGAGTTTAATATATGTTTAAAAAAGTACTTATCGCTGAAGATCACGAGATTGCTAATGTTTCTGTTCAAAAAACATTAGATGAACTTGGAGTACAGGAAGCTAAATATGTATATTATTGTGATGATGCATTAAACTGGATTAAAACGGCTATCCGGGATAAGGCACCCTATGATTTATTAATTACTGATCTGGTTTTTGATGATGATTATACTCCACAAAAAATTAATCATGGATTAGACTTAATTGATGAAGCGAAAATTTTATTACCTCATTTAAAAGTAATTGTACTATCTGCCGAAAGCCGTCCTGTGCTGATCGAAGATATGTTTAAACACAAGCAAATTGACGCCTATGTCCGTAAAGGACGCAGGGATGCGCAATACCTTAAAGAAGCCCTCGACGCAGTTTATAATAATAAAAACTATCAATCTCCGGAATATAAAAGAACCATGCAAGAAAGTAATACGCATGAGTTTCTTACGCTGGATATTGCTATTGTTTCCTTACTTTCTAAGGGTATTTTACAAAAAAATATTCCTGAATATTTAAAAGAAGAAAATATTAAACCCAATGGTCTTTCCAGCGTGGAAAAGCGATTAGGTAAGATGAAGGAGACCTTAGGTTTTTTAACAAATGAACAACTCATTGCTTATTGCAAGGATATCGGATTGATTTAAACCAAATAACATACTGTTCAAGTAGATATAACTTAGTTATGAAAAGATAGGAGGTAGACATAGTCACCTCCTTATTTTTTGTCCAAAACTGAAAAAGTACTTTAACTTAACAAAAACTATCTCAACCCAATAAAAACTCCCTTAACTTAACAAAAACTATCTCAACCTAGTAAAAGCTAGCCCAACTTAACAAAAGAAATAGCATGCATAGTTCTGCTTAATAAAAACTTAGTATTTTTGTGAGAAAGAATCTGCATATGTTCATTATCGACTCTCCCTCTCATGATGCTTATTTTAATATTGCATCGGAGGAATACTTATTATACAAATATCCTCAAGAGGATATATTTTTACTTTATATCAATGCGCCATCTATTATTATAGGCAAGTTTCAAAATACTTTAGCTGAAATTAATTTAGACTATGTCAGAGCGCATGATATTCAAGTGGTGCGAAGGATGTCAGGAGGAGGAGCTGTATATCATGACCTCGGAAATTTGAATTTTTCCTTTCATACCCAATTGGATCAGCGTGATTTTATGGATTTTTCGACTTTTACAAAACCCGTTTTACAGGTTTTAAATCGGATGGGGGTAGAAGCTAAACTGGAAGGTAGAAATGATCTCTTAGTCGATGGAAAGAAATTTAGTGGCAATGCTAAGCTTGCTAAAAATGGCAAAATGATTCAACATGGCACCATCCTATTAGACTCTCATATGGAAGTTCTGGCTGATGCCTTAAAAGTCAATCCATTAAAATTTATAGATAAAGCAGTAAAATCTAATCGTTCCCGAGTGACGAATTTAAATGCGTATCTTCCAGCAGGGATCACGACAGAAGTTTTGAAAGAAGCACTTATCGAAGAAATTCTAACGCATAATCATCAGGCAGAACGTTATACTTTTAGCGATGAAGATATGGTAGAAATACAAAAACTGGCTAAGGAAAAATATACAAGCTGGGATTGGAATTTTGGATTTTCTCCAAATTATAATTTCAAAAAAGCACATAAAATTCCCGCAGGATTTATAGAAGTCCATTTAGATGTACAAAAAGGGTATATTGAAAAAGCTAAAATTTTTGGAGACTTCTTTGCTTCAAAACCTATAGAGGAGTTAGAAGATCAGCTGATTGGTCTACCGCATCAACTGGACAAACTAGAAGAGCTTTTTAGGTCTATCGATATCAGCACTTATTTTGGTCTAGTGAAAGTAGAAGAAATCATAGACTTATTTAAATAATTTAGAGATGACGCATCAGGAAAGAACAAGCCATATACGAAAGGAAGTCAGCGAATCATATAAGCTGCTCAAAGCTAAATATCCCATTTTAAAGCATCAGAATACAATTGGATTTCTCGTATTTTTTTGTGCCGTAGCCACCAGTTTAAGCTTAGGATACCTATGGTATATGGGATGGCTTTCGGCTTGGGTGATGATCCTCGTGAATGCTTTTCTCTTTGGTGTGCTGCATGAGCTAGAGCATGATTTAATTCATTTTATGTATTTTAAAAATAATAAATGGGTTCATAATATCATGTTATTTTTTATTTGGATGTGTAGACCACTAACCTTAAACCCTTGGTTTCGTAGGACTTTACATTTACATCATCATCGCTATTCAGGAACCTTACATGATGTAGAAGAAAGAGGGGTAACAAATGGGGAGAAGTGGAGTCTGAAGCGTCTGATATTTACCCCAGATTTAGTACTTGGAAACTTATTTCGGGTGCATGGCTTGTTTTCAGATATTAAGCGGGAGGTGGAGAACGGAAATTTAAAATTTGAGACCGCTAATAAGCTTAAGCTTTATGGGGTCTTCGGATTGATACCCGTTACCATAATGAGTCATATAGTTTTATATTTCTTTGGGGCCGATTGGCTATTGGATCTGCTGAATCGTAAATTTTCTACAGGACTTATATTTCCAGCAGAGATTAAAAATATGCTGTATTTCTGTGAGCCTCTGATATATATTATTCTATTACCGAATCTGTTAAGGCAATTTTGTCTGCATTTTATCACCTCAAACTTGCATTATATAGGAGATGTGGAGAAAGGTAACGTAATTGAGCAGACACAGATTTTAAATATATGGTGGACTTACCCATTTCAGATTTTTTGCTTTTTCTTTGGTTGGACACATGCCATCCATCACTTTGTTGTCAATGAAACATTCTACGTTCGTCATTTTACGCGCAAAAAAGCTTATGCCATTATGGAAAAACATGGCGTCCGCTTTAATGATTTAGGAACTTTTCACCGGGCTAACCGTTACCATAAAACCCCTCAGTAAAGGCTTTATTTTCCCCAAAGAAGGCTATCACTTTGGGGAAAATAACATACTATATTTCAACCCTTCTGAATTAGCTCTATATCTAAAGGTTAATTATTTTCTTTAAAGTTTATTTTCACACTTAAATTTTCTTTATTTTTAGATTTTTTATTTAAAATCAACTAATTCTAGTTTATATTAATAAATTATAGCTATTATTGTCGTTTATATTTAATTGTTTCACTAATATTTAATTATACGTCGATATGAGGAAAGTTTTTTATTTTTTATTTTTCATGGGAAGCGGTGTTTCCTCACTAGTAGCACAAACAGGAGTTAATACTTTAAATCCTAAGGGGGTATTTCATGTGGATGCTAAAAAAGATAATCCTAATGCTGCGAACCCTAATGCACAGCAACAAGCCAATGATTTTATTATAACGGAAAATGGAAATGTAGGAATAGGTACCATTACTCCTCATATTTCTGCTTTATTGGAACTCAATGTCAATGGTTTAAGTAATGGTAATAAAAAGGGATTCTTAGCACCTCAGGTTTCTCTAAACGCATTGGATGATGTATCCACTATTCTTTCTCCTACACCAGGTCTTCTGGTGTATAATTTAGGGGAGGCGGAAGCATTTTCCTATAGAGGTTATGTGTTTTGGAATGGTACTGAATGGCGTGCTTTTAGTAGTTCATCCTTATCTAAAGGAAGTATTGATGCTATCAGATGTGATGATATTTCGCTGACCCCAAATCAATATCAAAAAGCCCAACCTTATGTCGGAACATTATCGGTACCTTATACAGGTGCCAATGGCGGAACTTATGACCGGCAAGTTATAGGACCTATTAATGGATTGACCGCAACTTTAGAAGCTGGTAATTTTGTGAA
>DAIQRP010000143.1:0-6988 GCA_036786125.1 Sphingobacterium sp. | reverse complement strand
GTTCAACCTCATTTAAATTATTCATGGCGCAAATTTATAAAATTTATATGAACCAATCTGTGCTTATTTTGGCAGATTTCGTTCCATCAAAGGTTAAAAACCCTCAAACAATTGATATACAATCAATTGACTTGGAAAAACTTTTTAAACAAACACAGGACTCTAAAAAAGAGACTACCTACCTCTATATACAAAAAGATATAGAAGAGGTTTTTCAAAAGTTAAAAAATAAAATTAAAGTGATTAAAGCCGCAGGCGGTCTAGTCAAAAATGGCAATGGAGATTATTTATTTATCTATAGGTTAGGAAAATGGGATCTCCCTAAAGGAAAAGTAGAGCCAGACGAAAAAATGAGAGAGGCTGCTGTACGTGAGGTGGAAGAAGAATGTGGTATCCATATTAATTACCTAGGCAAAAAAATTCTAAGCTCCTACCACACCTATTATATGAAAGGAGAATTTATCCTTAAAGTAACGAATTGGTATGAAATGGGCATCAATAAAGAGCCTGTATTAATTCCTCAAAAAGAGGAAGATATCACCAAAGCTATCTGGCAGGATCCTTCAGATCTCTCAGAAATTGAAGCCAATACTTATCCCATTATTAAGGATATTTTAAAAGCAGCAAAAGCTTAAAATTAAAGCGGATAATTTCATGAATTATCCGCTTTTTTAGTCTTTTACTTGCCTCTTTAAAGCTATTAAGGACACTCTTTTAAGTAAATATTTGTAATTTTTAAGACAATTATTACTCCTATTTATACTCCCCTTCTTGTCTGATCTAGCTTATTTATAATAAATATAAATTGAAAACTATTTTGTATAGCTGTATACAAATAGCGCTGATAGACTACAAATTATTCAGTCAAGATACTCAAGTTCTGAGATTAGTAAATCAATAGGGATTCCAAAAAAATGGGAGGTTCTTTCGAACCTCCCTAACTTATAAAACCCAATTAATATAACAAACCATTGGTAATTTTAACTATTATTGGAAATTGATTCCGTTCCCTGTCTCCAAGTGCCGGATCTTTTTTTTCCAGCTCGCCCCTCCTTTTTATGGGACTCTTTCCAGACTGTTTTTTGATCTTCAGAAAGCAGGCTATTTAATTTTTCTTGATATTCTTTTGCCTGCTGTTTGCGAACTTCCATTTCTTTTTTACGCAATTTTGCGGCATCTAATTGCAGCGCATAAACCTCTTTTTTCTGCTGATCTGTAAATTTTAATCGAGCATCCATCTGCTCCGTACGCACTTGTGCAATTTCTTCAGCCGATTTATTTTTTAACCTTTTTTGTTGTTTTAAAGCAGCTCCTTTAGATGTACGGAAATGAGCTTTACCTTGACCTTGAACACGTTCTTTACGCTGATTTTCTTGGGTAATGTGTTGATTTTCTTGAGCCGTAGCAGATAATATCATTCCTGACATCAATAAGCCGAATACCATTAATTTTTTCATATTATAATCTCCTTTAGTTTAACTATCTATTTCATTCTATATCATAGGATATATTTAAGTCTAGATGGTTTAATGCTTAAAAGTTAAATAATGTTAACAATAGCAAATTTTTAAAACCCATATGTAAGAACTTTTTATATACTATCAGATAGAATAAATAGCCGAAGGTTTAACTCAACAAGGTTAAAATATGTTAAAACATGAATTAACCGATCTAACCGTTAATTTTATGTATTTTAGTGCCTATGGAATATGCAGGATCTGGAAAGTATAGAAGAAATATATTCCTACATTTATAATTAAATATATATTCTTATTACTTAACATATGGAAAAATTAGTTATTGCCGTTCTGGTGCCTGTGGTTATATATGCAGTATACTACCTACTTAAAAAAACGGAGGAGAATTTAAAAGCTGTAAAGCGAATTCTAAGCCCTGAGGCGAAGGAAATTCTAACAGATGAAGTAGCTTATTACCAAAGGCTATCAGATACAGATAAAGCAGTTTTTGAAACCCGTGCGCTAACTTTTTTAGATCAGGTACATATAGAAGGAGTTGGCACTGAAATTACTTTGAAAGACAGCATATTGATTGCTGCATCGGCCATTATTCCAGTCTTTGGGTTTCCAGATTGGACTTATAAAAACTTAACCAATATTATTGTCTATCCAGATACCTTTAATCAGGATTTTGAATTCCAGGGTCAGGAAACTCGTCAGATTTTAGGCATGGTAGGTGAAGGATATATGAATGGTCAGATGATTCTTTCCAAACGTGCTTTAATTTATGGCTTTAGTAATAAAAGCGATAAAGAAAATACGGCTATCCATGAATTTGTCCACCTATTGGATAAAACGGATGGCGCCACAGATGGGATTCCAGAGTTATTAATGGATCATAGTTATGCCTTACCTTGGATTGAGCTTATGCGCCAAGAGACCGCTCGTATTATGGCTAATAAGTCTGATATTAACCCGTATGCGCTAACCAATCAAGCAGAATTTTTTGCTGTAGTTTCTGAGTATTTCTTTGAACAACCCCATTTATTAAAGGAGAAACATCCAAAACTTTATGAGGCCCTTTCTCAAATCTTTGAGCAGAAATTATAAAAAAAAGGCAGCCTCAGGCTGCCTTTTTTTAGTATTGTGGATAGATTATAAAGATAACCAAGAACTTCCTTCTTGATAGTCTTCAATAACTAGCGATGGATTTCTATTTTCATAAGAATTAATTAATCCAGCGATATCATGACGGATAACTTCAAAACAAGCATCTGCCAAATCTTGACGGTAGCCTTTATTAACCATATCAATGACATAACCTGCATTAATAACTAATGCAATAGCTTTTCCTAATACAACTTGCTTACGTTGAATAATAGCTCCATCTATAGAAATATGAAACAGATCCTTAAATAATTTTATGGATTCTGCTGTCAATTCATGTTGTGCTAAATACTCATATAAGTTGGCTGCTTTTTTCTTTTTCATATCACGAACTACAGTATCTGTAATTTGTGTATATAACATCTCATTCGATCCTTCAAAAATCTGGAATGGACGTGAATCCATCGTACCTCGGCCCGCTACATTAGAAATTTTATATCCATTAGCTCCGGATAATTGTGTTACAATCTGAGCACATTCTTGCATTAAATCGGTTACGACTGTTTTCATCGAATTAGCCTCTAATCCATTCGTAGCGACATTTTTATCAATTCCCGAAATATCTACCGAACGCGTACACATAGCTGAATTAATGGTATAGGCCGCTTGCAGACGTGTCAATTGATATTGTACATGGTCAAAACCCAATAAATTAGTGGCTCCCACTACTCTATTTTTACAATGTCTTAATCCCTCATCTAACATACGTTTGATAAATCCCATTCCCATGCCTGGAAACTGCAATCTGGAACGGTGAAGGATGTCCAACATCATTTTAATACCCGTAGACTCCCCTTTTAGAATTTGATTTTTAGGGACTTCTAAATCAATATTATTTAATCCATAAGGAATCATATAGAGACCTAGATTATCATAATATTCTAATACATTAATATGCTGATCTTGTTGACTATTATCAGTAATAAAAAAGTCAATATCACGCGATAAATCACCATTAGGCAACTGCTTACGTGAGGTAACTAACCAGTAATCAGCCATTCCTGTCAGGCCTTGCCAATGTTTAGTACCTTTTAATTTATAGGAATTTTCAGTTTCAATATAATTGGTTTTCATATTTAATGCATCCGAACCGAAATCAGGTTCAGTAATCATTAAACCTCCCATACTTTGTTTGTTTAAGAAATTATTAAAAATATTTTCTTTTACATCTTCTTGGGCATATTTAGAGATAGGCTCTAAAAATAGCGCGATATTAATACCAAAAGTTAGGGATAAAGGTAAAGATTCGTAGGAAGCTGCAGCTAGAACACCTAAACATTCTTTTACATGAGAACCACGACCTCCAAACTCAGAAGGAATAGCCACAGATAGTGGTTTTTTATCCATTATCGTCTTCCATGCTGAATCTGGTAAACCACGCTCTTGACTTAATAAATCAATATTTTCTGTTTTATGGAAAAGAACATCTAAGGTCTGTTCAAAATCTTTTATAAATTGTTCAAACTTTAATTTTAAGGGCTCAGTATTAATTATACTCATTATTGTATTTTATAATTTTGTTTTAAATTACGAACTTATATCTTAAATATTTTATTTATTTGAAATTAAATCCCATATTCCATCTGAATACCTGATTTATGTCCGATTTTAATATAATAACGCTTAAATCCTAAGAAAATTATGCGTTTTTATATTTAATTTTATTGAGTTCAAGGAAGTAAATGCAAGGATAGACAGACAAAACACCTTAAATTATCATTAAACGAAAATATTGCTTTAAAAATATGATATTGGCTACATTTTTAAAAAGTTTGGACTACGATACAGTTCCAAATGACTATTCCATCCATTTAAAGTCCCTATGGTATGACGCTAAAAATAATTGGCAGGAGGCTCATGATTTAATCGATCATCTCGAAGATGCAGACTCCGCCTATGTACATGCTTATTTACATCGTAAAGAAGGAGACCTTTGGAATGCCAAATACTGGTATAATAGAGCTCAAAAAACTATGCCTAAAAATTCTTTAGAGGAGGAATGGCTGACTTTAGTGCAGTATTTTCTACCTGCTTAGTTTATATTCCATAAAAAAGTTACTTGCTTAACTTAGGTTTCAAAGCAGTGTATACTAAAAATACGCTGCTAGCCATTAAAACTGATGCAAGCAGAAATGGAGCACCAGAGAACTGGACAGGTGCTTCATCATTTGTGAAGTAATAGAACAATTGGGTCATAATTGGTGGGGCTATAATGGATGTAGCACTTACTAAAGCCGTTAAAGCCCCCTGCAATTCGCCTTGTTCATTAGGAAGAACCTGTTTAGAAATTACTGATTGAAGTGCAGGGCCACAGATACCACCCAGACTGTAGGGTATGAGGAATACAAACATCATCCATCCCTGCGTGGCAAATGCAAATAATAACAATCCCAAAGCATAACATATCAGCCCGTAATAAATGCTTTTATGCTCTCCGAACTGAGTTATTGTCCATCTGATTAAAATGCCCTGAACTAATCCTAGGAATAAGCCCAGCGTACCCAAAGAGAGACCGACCAAGCGTTCAGTCCATCCAAATTTGTACATGGTATAGAAATGCCAATTGCTCTGTACCGCATGAATTCCAATATAAATCAAAGTTAGAGCAAGGACCAAACCTGAAATTTCAGGATGCTTTCTGAGGAATTTAAAAGATCCTACTGGGTTAGCCCGTTTCCAGTTAAATGCTCTACGTTTATCTTTATCTAAACTTTCTGGAAGAATAAAATATCCATAAAGAAAATTTAACATGCATAGCCCAGCTGCAGCATAGAATGGAACTCTTGCTCCATACTGACCTAGCAATCCTCCGATGCTTGGGCCTATAATAAATCCCAAACCCATAGCTGCTCCAATCATCCCAAAATTTTTTGCCCGATCCTTATCTGTAGAAATATCAGCGATATAAGCCGTTGCTGTTGAAATACTTGCCCCCGTCAATCCGGCAATAACCCTCCCTAAGAAGAGCCAGGTAATGGAGGGAGCTAAAGCAAGGAATATATAATCTACGGTAAATCCAAAAAGAGAAATTAATATAATAGGGCGTCTTCCATATTGGTCACTGAGGTTCCCCACCAAAGGTGAAAATATAAATTGGGTAAAAGCATATGCAAAACCAAGCCAGCCACCATATTTGGCTGCCTCAGTAATATCACTATGTATAAGTTCTTTAATCAGTTTTGGGACTACTGGAAGTATAATTCCCCATCCAGTAATATCAATCAGCAAGGTCACAAATATGAATCCAATAGCTGCTTTTTTTGTTGAATTTTTCATGTGGTAAAAATAACCAGCGCCTAAGTCTGATTTTTTACACATTTATGGAAGTTGCATACAATTTGTAAGATATGCCGCGCATGCTTCAAACGATGCGCTATTGCCCATTTCTAAAAACCCCTGGCGACACACCGGTGTTTCTTTTGAAAAACCTACAGAATAAGCTAGTTTCCCCGAAATGTAACTCATTGCTGATTTGCTTAATGGATAAAGCAGAAGTTTTAAGCAATGTCTTAGCCTGCAATATCATGGCATGATCAACCCATTGTAAAACCGATTTTCCAGTTTTTTTCTTCAGAAAAGTAGAAAGATATTGAGGGGTCAAATGCAGTTTATCTGCATAGAATTTTACGCTCCTTTGCTCTGTTGCATACTTTGTAATCAATAGGTAGAATTCATCGATAATTTCATGAGTACGGTTCTTTACTAAACTGTTTTGATCAGTCAGGTCCGAATACGCTTCAGAAATCATATACATTAAAGCCATAACCAGATGTCGGAGCATATCAACTTTCCTAGGACTCTGGCTTTTCTGATAGAAGTTCTGTATCAACTTTACCAATTGATTCTTTAGCGTTATATCTTCCTGTAATAGTCGGATAACAGGCTGCCATCGAATTTGGGAGTTCATGACAAACTCATGTAGGATTGGAAACGCGGCTATAAAATCTAAGGAAAGGCCAATGGTCACTATTTCAGCATCTTTACTTAGTGATTTGGTATCTATCATCAACTGTGGTTGCAAAACGGCGATATCACCTGCGTTGATTTCGTATTCTAAAAAATGAATTTGGGCTTTCATAGATCCTCGTATCATAAAGCCCAGTAGCAATCCATCAAATAGACGACTATGCGCTGTATACTCCTTTTCAGGATCGTTCTGTTGATGCAAAACCACTATCCCTTCCATCTTTTTTGAAGGATCAATATGATATAGTTTATAGACCTTGTCCAAGGTTAAGAATAGTGCCATATTCAAATGTCGGAAATATGCATAGCTATCGCAAAAATTGGCCGTCAAATATTCGATTAAGCGCAAAAAACGGCTTTATAGACGTAAAAAAGCCAGAGTTAAAACTCTAAAAAGA
>DAIQRP010000142.1:0-7130 GCA_036786125.1 Sphingobacterium sp. | reverse complement strand
AAAGCCACTTCAAAGACTTCGGAAGAACTTTGACTAAGACCTACCAGTTCCATAATTTTTTTCGGACTTGGGGGAGCTAGGGGGCTATCATTATTCCAATACTCTTTATCATCTATGGTGTTTTGTCTAAATAAGTTATATAGATAATTTTCTATTCCCATAGCATTAGAAACCATTTTCAATACAGGTTTTGTGGCCGTTGCATGTTCACTTAAGGTGATTAAGGTATTTCCTTGAATGGTCAATTCCTTCTTTTGATACAAGCTAATTAGATTACCGCCACCGGGGAAAAATACCTTGCTTTCTACCGGAATATTACCCATCAATGGATATAAATCTAAACCGGCTTCCTTATAGCCATCTAAAAGAGCAATCTGTTTTTGACTCAGTTGTTCTATAGCGGTCATTGGAAATACAGTAATTCTTAGAGGCGCTTCCAATGTGGGGGCTGCAGTATTCGCGCGCAACTGCAGGATTACTTCCTGGCTGTTGACTAAAGGTACATTTGGTAGACTTTTGATTTTAAGTTGCTTTTTCTTTTCACCGGCTTTAAAAATCAATGTAGGTGGATCAATTTCTAAGAGTGCATTTTCTTCAAAAAGATGATTGACTAATTCAAATTCTAGATGTAGATCTTGTTTTAAAGCAGTTACGAGTTGCACATCTATAAGAAGTTCATCTTCTCCATTATTTTTAACAGATTGAATATGATTTGTGAGTAGAAATACTTTATTATCTCCAAGAAATTCATTGTTATTGTCTTTAGAACAAGAGCTAAAAACAAACATAATCAAAAATAGAAAAATCATATTTCTATATCCGAGGGTAGTTACTGTTGTCATATATTTTATCATTTAATTAAAAGGCTCTCCAGCCTGGGTTTTGTGTAGCATGGGGATTATATCTTAACTCTGCATTCGGAATAGGCCAGGTCCAGCGATAATCAGTTGCGGATATCTGATTCATAGATTGATCTGCATCGATTTGATTTCTTGAGATCGAAATATTCCACCTTTTTAAGTCAAAGAAATTAATGCGTTCTCCGATAAATTCTTTTTGTTTTTCGGCTCTAATAATATTCCGCAGTTCCTGTTGAGTTTTTGCCCCTTGAATTAGAGGCAACTGATATGTTTCACGGAATTGATTTATTAGCATAAAAGCTTCTTCGAGTTTACCTTGTTCCACTAGGCTTTCCATCAGAATAAAATAAGCTTCTGTAGGTCGATGCATCACAATCATACGTTTCGGAATATCAGACTTCGTCAAGCGGTATTTTCCAAGTAGAGGGCGAATTCTGCTTTCTCCAAAAATAGTTTGCATCTGATAGGGAAAGCTGGAAATGGAGGCACGGATATCCTGCTGATCAAAAATGAATTTGCTATTGATATAAAATAAATCTTCAGATTCTAAGCTCGAGGATCTTAAGTATTGATTTGGATTTTTATTAAAATCAAAGGCCCAAAATATCAAAGGAGATTTTTCGGTAATAGTATTGACCCAAAGGTTTTTATAGACATCTTCCGAATTCGGAAGATGCGGATATTTTTTGATTATATCTCGAGCATATTCTTCTGCTTGCTGATACTGCTGTTTAAATAAGGCAACCTCTGCTTGAATCAGGTTTCCGGCATCTTGATTTATATAATAACTTTTATTAAAGTTCGGATGATTCCTAACTGCCACCATCCCTTCGCTAATTAGCTGTTCGATAAGTTCGAGACTTTCCTGTTGGGAGAGACGTGCATATTGTCCTAAGACAAGCTGTTCATTGGGGATTATGCCCATCCCATTAGGGTTAAAACGATCGGAATATAATTGGAGTAACTCGAAATATATAAAACCTTTCAGGAGTTTGGCATTTCCTATCAGATAGTTCCATTCTTCAGCTTGCTTTGAATCGAGCAGACTAGCATGTAATAGAATATTTAGATGTGCTATAGCTCGATAATAATCTGTCCATATCTGGCTGGTTTTTTCCTCTAAACTTCGGCTATCCCAATAATAGTATAATCGATTATTCGGATCGGAATTTAAGTGATAGGAAGGTTGAAGATCTTCTGTCAATAAGGTATAATCCTCCAATTTGATATCGAGGCTATTATAACTCATAGCGAGGATAGAATGCGCCTTTTCAACGCTGTTAATAATTTGATCTCCGGAAATTTCATTTTCTGTGATGACATCCAGATTGCAGGAGCAGCACAATATCGTCGCGCAGGAAAATAGTAGCTTTTTCATCGAATTAAAATGTGCTGTTAATAGAAAAGGTGAGTACAGGTTGTAATCCATCATTTAAGGAGCCTCTATCTTTTTCTATGCGGTAACTGTATAAATTATCAGCTTGAATACTGACACGAGTAGATTTTAAATAGCGCATAAGTTTAGGATTTGGAATGAAATTATAGCTTAATTGAATATGATTTAATTTGATAAAATCAGTTTTATAAATTCCTTTTGTGTTCGCCGTCTGGGTATACAATAAATATATATTGGAGGGTAGATTCTTCGAAGGATAGATTTTATTTTCGTCACCTATTTCAAACCACATTTGATCTAACTGTCCTTTTATGGCATTCTTATGGGCAGATTCTAAATCACGCACATAACTTTGACTAATTTTTTTAATTCCTCCGAAACTAAAATTTATATTGGTTGTGAGGGACCAATTTTTGTAACTCAAATAGTTGTTTAAGAATCCAGTATAAGGAGCAATGGCATATCCTAAGGACCTAAAATAGGACTCTTGTAAAGGTTGTCGAAAATCTATAGATTGGTTATCCTTATCCATAAATTCTGGAATACCGGTAATGGGGTGTATTCCACTACCTTTTACGCCATAGATAATACCTAAAGGTTTGCCGACTTCATATTCCGGTATAACACTTTGCTCAGAAAGAAATAGGCGGTTAGTATCATAGAGTTTTTTGACGGTATTATAATTCTGTGATAAGGAAAGTGCGGTATTCCATCGCCATTCATTTAGCCGGAGTATATCTCCCTGAAGGGTTATTTCTAAGCCTTTATTTTCCAATTCACCAATATTTTGGCTATAATTTTTAAAACCATTACTCAAAGCTATAGGAATAGAAAGGATGGCTTCTTTGGTCAGGCTATTATAAAAGTTCAGCAGGATATTTATTCTCGAAAAGAATCCTATATCCATAGCGATATTAGTGGAAAAGGTTTGTTGTGGATTTAATTGTTTGTTCGCTAAAGCTTGCAGCTCCAAAATCCGTTGCTCACCGTAGAAATCTTTAGAATATCGAAAGGTCGGATTAATATCTTGCCGATCAATACCTGCCATACTTGCGGTATAACCAATGGAACTTTTTATTTTTAAAGAGCTGATCCAGTCTTGTTGTTTGAAAAAATAATATTCACTTGGAGACCAACCTATGCCGACAGACCAGGCATCATTCCATCTTTTGTTTTGTGGTAATAAGGATGAGCCATCTCTTTTTAAACTGGCATATATATCATAGGTACTTTGCAAAGTATATCCCATAGCAGCACCAAATCCAAGTTGTTTATTTTTCAGTTTACTTCCTGAAACCTGGGGAGTATATTGTCCTAATAGTGTCGTATTCACTCCAAATAGACTTTCAATTTCATCGGCAAGTCCATAACCGCTACCGCTTAAATGATGAGCTTCAGATTGACTATAATCCATATTAATTCCGGCATAGAGGTCATGTACACCAAATTGTTTTTGATAGTTAATTCGGATATTACTGCTTAGATTTAAATCTTTTATATTGTCTTCCCTCAAATAACCTTTCTGCATAGGATTTAACAAAGCCATGCTGAAAGCATGACTATAGATACGGTGGTATTGATCTTGAATATTATAATCAGCGCCAGCTACTGCCGAGATATTTAATCCAGCGAGCAGATCCCAATGCGCGATTAACGTGCTTCCAAATCTTTTGGATGAAGATCTTTTTTTAAACTGATTAAATAAATCCGCATAGGATTGGTTGGGATAGCTTACTAATCTTTCACTGCGTGTGGTCTCGTAGGGATTTAAACTAAAAGCTAGACTACTTGGATCATTGTCCATACCATTTTGTGTCTCAGAACGGGAAAGGCCAAACGAATTATTGATGGAGAGTTGGAATTTTGGCGTCAGATTATACGAGAGATTTGCCCGTGCTGTTAATTGGTTGATATCATTTCCAGGAATACGTCCTCCTTGTTTACTGTAATTCGTGGAATAGAAGTAATTACTTTTCTCCGTTCCACCACGAACCCCAAGATTATAAGTTTGAAAATGGTTCTTTCGGATAAGTTCTTTAAACCAATCGGTTTCATACTGACTTAAGGAGTCTAAACGAGCGGCTCCGTTTAGCAGCTCCTGCTCTAAGCGTGGGGAGTTGCCGTATAGGTTTCGGATATATGCCTCAGAATTAATATAACCTGGGCTGCCGGGCATCTCTATACGTTTCTCAAATGCTAGCTTTTCTTGGGTACCCATCATTTCTGCGGTACGTTCACCACGTAAAGTTAAACCTTGATTGACCTGTACATTGACGATAGGGCGTCCATTAAAACCTTTTTTTGAGGTGAGCTCAATTACCCCATTTGCAGCTTTTATACCATATAAAGCAGTAGCAGGAGCATCTTTTAAAACTTTTATCGTTTGAAAATCATGTGCATTTAAAGTCATAAAAGTTTCTGAAGAGATAATCACCCCATCCATAACAAAAAGGGGCTCATTGGCATTTTGGGTATAGGAGAAGGAAGAATTACCCCGAATTCGAATCTGTGGTCTGCTGCCTAACTCTCCCGAGAAGGTGACCGTTAATCCAGGAACTTGCCCTTCTAATAATCGCCCAATATCCAATTCTGAACGCTCACTTAATTTGGTCATATCGATAGTCGTAACCGAGCCTACTAAATTCCGGATGTCTACATCATTGATATTATTTCTACGGATAATTACCTCTTCTAATGTATTAGCTGTAGTTCGTAGATAGATATTCTGAAATAGGGAGTTTAAAGTAATGGTCGTATCGGAGTAGTTGATATGGGAAATCCGTAATGTTGGAAACTCATTGGACGAAATTATAAAGGTTCCATCTGATTTGGATACACTCGAAGTTTGGCTTGGCTTAAAGGCTATAGTTGCCCCTTCAATGACTTGATTCGTTTCTGAATTAATAACTTTTCCTACATAACTTTTTTCTTGAGCTAGGGTATTGTTGTGATAGCAACTACTTAGAACAATAGCTAATAATAGAAATATTCTGCTGTATATTAACTCAAACATAAAATATATTTTTAAATTAGAAATAATTTTCGTCAATATTACTATTTAATTTTAAATTAGTCTAAATAAATATTACATTTGTTGCGGCATAGTTGTTTGGACAATGAAAAAAGATTTCAACTGTATCCAAAGTAGGAGGCTGTTCCGGCAGCAGATTAGAATAAAATGAACGAATTAATTTTAAAATATATAAAGATGAAAATAAAAGGAGCATTATATCTGTTAGCAGGAATATGTATGATTTCTACAGCAAAAGCGCAGTCTGCTGCCGATCAGGAAGCTATTAATAAATTATGTGGCTGCTATTCTGTAAGTTTTAATTATGCGGAGACTTTTACTACCGATACGGTTAATAGCTATATGGCTAAACCTCGGACTACGAAATCTGTTGTGGAGTATGCTTTTCCGATAGAACAGTCTTCTAATAAAATAGTTATTCAGCACCTGCTGGTTATTCCTGATGGTAGAGGCACAGTAATCAAACATTGGCGGGAGGATTGGGAATATGAACAAACCACTTGGTGGGAGTATAGCCAAGCGCAAGAATGGACGAAAGTCACTGTTCCTGCTGCAGAAGTTAAAGGGCAGTGGAGGATGCCCCTCGTTATGCAGGTTCTTCAAACTGGGTAAGGACAAATCAAGAAGAATTTTGGTTGAATACAACAGATGCTCCACTGCCACGAAGAGAATTTACTAAACGTAGTGACTATAATATTTTAAAACGAACGAACCGAATTGTAGTTTCTGAAAAGGGCTATGTGCATGAACAGGATAATCAAAAGATCTTACGGAAGGTTAATCAAGCGGATCGTATTATTGCTGAAGAAAAAGGATATAATACGTATATCCGATTAGCTGATTCGGAATGTGCGAGTGCAGTCGCTTTTTGGACAGCCGCAGAATCGGCCTATTGGACAGATGTACGCGAAGCTTGGGAACTTAAAATGAAAGCCAGTAAACGAATAAAAATTCAAAATAAAGTCGATGGAAATCTGCTGTATGAAGCATTGGATATGCTCTATGCCCAACAGCTGCCGACAATCGAAAGAAAAAAAGAAATACAAGCTGTATTATCTAAATATGTAAAAATTGTAGAGTAAATATTATAATTACTGTTCTAAAATTTATCAATAATTGATATCTAAATAATATAATTTTATTCTATACATTTTTAATTTTAAAAGGCTCGAGATCGAGCCTTTTTTGTTTTTCCGAACAAAAACTAAGGCCATTTGTTAGTGTCATAGGATAAAAACAATAGCATGAACTTAGAAGAAAGATTACAAAAACTAGATAGTCAGTTTGGATTTGTCAATAATCCGGAAGGATTTAATTTTGAATTGTCTCCAGAACGAATTGCTTATAGAAATGAAGCTTTACGAACGCATAACAGGGACTTATATGCGAATTACTTAGCTGAACATTTTGCAAACGAAATGGCTAAAGAGCTGCGTAAATTTGATGAAATTCTGATACATATCGTCAGCATGGAGAAGGAACAGCTTCTAGATTATGTAGAGCGTCATGGCATTAATCTGCTGAAATCAGATATTGATTATAAAGATCCTGATGCTATTTTTAAACCCATGAAAGTTGCTGAAGAAGATATAGAATGGCATGTTCAAGGCAATGAGAATGATTTATTTCGAGCAACTGTAACAGTAGAGCAAGCCTTGGAAGGGAAATCTATGATTTACATCATTACAGATTTTTAATCATATGCCCCATTTAGATATGGGGCATATGATTAAATAAATTAGGCTATAGCTAAGGTAATCTGCATAAGCAGCTGAATACAATCGGCAGAACTAGCTTAAGTCAATCTTTATAACCAGCTGAATACAATCGGCAGAACTAGCTG
>DAIQRP010000141.1:926-7343 GCA_036786125.1 Sphingobacterium sp. | reverse complement strand
TTGAGGATATCTATCGACTCAATATCAGAAGGGTTGATATCCGCTAATGGGTTATTCGCTGCGGCATTATTCGAAACATCATCGGTAGAAATTGGGATACCATCTACGACAACCAATGGAAAGGAGCTCAGTGAAATCGAACTTAATCCACGTACACGAATAACTGGCGGGTTATTTAATACACCATTGGGCTGTATAATATGTACCCCTGGCGCTTTCCCCATTAATCCTTGCCCGAAACTTTGTATAGGCATCTCTGCAATCTCAGCTCCAGAAACCTGAGAAGCAGCTCCAGAAAATTCGGCTTTACGGGTTACTGAGTATCCTGTAATCACGACATCTTCAAGAACCGTGGTACTTCTTTGTAGAGCTACCTCTATACTACTTTGATCTAAAATCGGAATGCGTTGTCGAATATAGCCTATGCCTGAAATAATTAAAAATTGTCCAGAGGCAGCTTGTATACTAAAGCTACCATCGCTGGCTGAGGATGTACTTATAGTACTGCCTTCCAGCAAGATACTTGCTCCTAAAATGGAACTACCATCATCTTGATTTATAATCTTCCCCGTAATTTGTCTAGATTGAGCATGGACAACGGTAGAGCTGAAGAAAATAAAAAGAATAATTAAAAGTCTAGTTTGATGCATAAATTAGGATTTTAATTGTTTAAAGAAAAAATATATATTATAAAGAAATGTGACAAGCAAAAGATACCCCTATCTGGATCATATTTTTACTTTTGATTTCGCAGATTTTTAATTTAGATATACAGGAATAGCATTGCTATATTCGCAATATATTTAGCTTTTAGTTTAAGTTTATGATACAATAGTAAATAAAATTTACAATATATTGAAACTGTATTTCATTTTTAGTTAAAAAAATTTCAATTTTATTTTTTTATATTCTGTAATGTTGTAGTCAAACTTATTCTATATTGATAATTTTGGCATTTTAAATAAAATGGCATATAATTGGATATATACATACCGATAAACTCTAACTTATGAATGAATCTTTTGAATTTTCTAGAATTTCTAATGAAGTAATTATAATTTTTATCGCTATTTGCATTGGTATTATAATTGGAGCAGAGCGGGAATATAGAGGAAAATCAGCTGGCTTAAGAACCTTTATTTTAGTTTCTTTTGGATCCTGTATTTTTACTATTCTTTCCATTAATATTGGGGTTAAAGATCCGGATCGCATAGCTGCAAATATCATTACGGGTATTGGTTTTTTAGGCGCTGGACTTATTTTTAGAGATGACAATAAAATCAATGGAATAACCACAGCCACGACCATCTGGGCTACGGCATCTTTAGGTATGGCAGCAGGGTCCGGTCATATTTATTTAGCTATAACAGGAACTATTATTGTTATGATTACGCTAAGTGCATTAATCCCATTTCAGAAATATATTGAAAGCTTCCATAAGACTAGGGAATATAAAATAGTAACTGCAAATAAAGAGGATGATCTCTATATACAACAGCTCTTTATTAAGCTTCAATTGAACTATGAACTTATTCGTTTGGAAGTTCATCAAACATCTTTTGCTTCAACTTGGGTTATTTCGGGAAATATTAAGGCACATCATGAGCTATTATCTATTCTACTCAATGAATCTAAAGTGATATCTTATCAATTTTAAGTCGATAGATACTTATACGATAGAGAGGTCCAAATTTCGCAGGAATACTCCCAGGAATACTCTAGGGTTGCTTTAAGATATCAATTAGCCTAAACTCTTGGAAAAGTTACCCCAAGGCAATTCAGTCAATTGCATATCTTGAATACTGCCTACCATTGGGCCATCTCTAGAAAAAGATTGTTTTTTTATCTCTAACCATTCTTTATCTTTTAGAAAACTATCCCAAGATTTCACACTTTGTGAAATGGTATCCCATTGTAGTAAATATAAAAAATATGGACTACCTTCATTTCTAGTTGTCCAATAAGCCATAAATGTAAATCCATACCTTTCCATAATCGGAATTGCTTTCTCCTTGAATCGAATATAAAAGGACTCATAATTTGAATCAAATAGTTCATAGATTCGAAGTTGATAATGCTTTTTAACATCAGAAAAAGTAATCGGAAGCAAGAGTTCATCTTCAGTTACATTTTTAAATATAATTGCAAGAAACATGAAATTATTCATACCGTATCATTTAAAATAGAAGAACATATTTAAATTTAAATAAAAGATAAATTACCGTTCTATCAGAAATTTTAGCGTTTTATGAAAATGTATACGCATCTGCTATGCGAAAATTCATTATTCAGATATGTATTTCAAAATATATGAGAATAATTCTAAAGGATTGCCTAATTTCATTTTATATAAAATCGCAATGATTATGATTCATAAAATATTATCCATACTGATATTGACTTTTGTTTCAGCAGGATTGTATGCTCAACAACAGCCTATTCAGGTCAGCTACTATTATCCAAAAGATATCCATAAATTTCAAAAGGAAGTTAGTGAATTCGACTATCATATAGATGCCGAAAACTATGGGAAGACGACCATGATTATTCATTGTGAAAGTCGTGTGGGAACTTTTGATTTTGTATTTAAAAAGAAAATTCTTAATAAAGAAACCTATAGAGATGGAAAGGATAGCTATACCATTTCAGAGCATAATCTCTACGCATTTGTCTATATCCATGATCATGGCGGCATCCTTGAAAAGGTGAAATTCCAAGACTTTGGAAATCCGGTTTATACTCCAGAATTTGATTATCCAAACTGTAGTATTTCAGATGAAAATCAGGATGGAATTCCTGAATTTTATCTATCTTATATGGGTCATAGTGACGGATTAGATGCAAAACCATATAAACAGATTATCTATACCATTCCTAATCCATCTGCAGGGAAACCACTTACAAAGGCTAAAGCTACAGCCTATTATCCTGCAGGAAATGAGGAGGATATCTATTATGAAGAAAGAGATAGTAATTGGCAGTTATTACCTAAATCTATACAAAATAAGAGTAATTCAATTTTAAAGAAGTTTGCGCTTTCCAATCCTTAACTTATTTTCATAAGTATATATGGCGACTAATCATAAACATATTCCGCTACATCAATTGCCCAAACATAATCATTTGGGTATCTTTATAGAAAAGTTCGATATAGATATATCGGAATTTACAGAGCAACATTATACTAAATTTTTCACCGCTCATCGGGACAATTATTTTGTCTTCTTTTTACAAATAGCTGGAGATGCTACCCTAATGGTAGATTTTCAACAGATACATTTAAGCGGAAATATTATATCCTATATTCTCCCTGGTCAGATTCATTATGGTACTCAAATAAAAAATTCTAAAGGTTGGTTTATTGCTATAGAATCAGCTCTTATAGAAGGGCATTATCAAGCTGTTCTGGAAGAATCATTATCGATTAACTTGCCATGTACACTGTTTGATTATCAGAATGAAATTTTAAATTCATTTCTGGAACTATTATCCCTTACTCGGATGCATGTCGAAGATCCCCTTGCTGGGCGAGCATTAATTCATAGTTTTATAGGTTATTTTACTAAATTTTATACCGAAAATACTTGGATGCAGCAAGCCCTAACAAATCGCAGAGCAGTTCAATTGAGCAGAGCTTTTAAAAGTCTGTTAAGGAAAAATGTAAGAACTATTAAAAGTCCAAAGCTCTATGCGGATCATTTACATGTTTCTTATGCCTACTTAAAAGAATGTGTAAAATCTACTACAGGGTTTTCGATTAGTTATTGGATCCAACAGGAAATTCTAATTGAAGCACAAAGATTATTGTTTTACAGCCAGCTAAGTATAAAAGAAATTGCTTCGGAGCTCGGATATGAGGACTTTAGTTATTTTTCCAGATTATTTCAAAAATTAAGTGGAGAAACTCCTACGCAGTTCCGTAAAAAACACCACGATTAATCCTATTCTTCCCTCCCATTATACCTTGATATATCGTCAATTTAACCCTTGATTTGTACTATTGAAAGTATGTATATAGAGACGGACTATTAAAAGTCCTAATATAGCAGTTTATAAAGCTCCTATATCAAATTATATATATATGATCATCAGATGGTTTAAATTAATACGGAGACTATGAGTAAAATGCCGAAATGGATGGCTGACGTGATGGAACGTAGCTTAAAAAATTTATATTTTGTCAGTAAGGTAATTCATAAAGAAAAATTAAGCCCCGAATTATTAAAAATAACCTTTCAGATTATAGGAGAAATACCTGTTATTCGAGTTGGGGATGCAGTCAGTATTCGGGTCAGTGAAACGGAGTTTCGCAATTACACACCGATTATGGAGTCTGAGGACACATTTTCTATGATCTTCCAACTTCATCATGGAACGGTAGGCCATGCCTATCTTATAAATCTGCAGGTCGATGATTCCTTGAAAATGGTTATCCCCCGAGGGCGCCTCAGTTTTAATATCGAAGTGAAAAGGCATGTGCTTTTCTGCGATGAATCTGGTTTGGGTTTTGCGTTGCAACTGGTTCAGGAATGTGCGCAGTATGGGAAAGAGTTTATCCTTGTGGTAGAGTCTAATCCCGCGAATAAAAATTATATTAGCCAGCAGTTTAAGCCACAATATCTCGTGGATAAGGGGGATTGGGATGAAGCTTTAGAAGCTTATTTTGAATATCATGAACCCTCTACTGTATTCTATTTGTTAGGCAATGCAGCTTCTATACAGCAAGCGAAACGTTATCTTAAAATTAAAGATATAAAAGTCAAGCAAATCTATGCACAAGCCTTTTGGGCTGCAGGAAAAAAAGGTCTATAGCGGTATTCATTAGGCTTTGGCCCTTCCAGAGCGTAATTTATAGATATGTTTAGAATTAAAGTCTACATTTGGAAATAGGGAATCGGGCACATATACTCGATTTCTACTTCTGGTAATAGCCACATAAAGCAGATTTATTTCTTCATTGAGTTTCGATTTTAAATTATAATCTACTCGATTAGATTCCATCTGCTTTATAATTTTTTCCTCCGTTATAAAATCATTAGCTAGCTGCACAGTATCATATTCCATACCCTTACTGCGATGAACTGTAGAGAAGATAACTTCAGCATTCTCTCGATCTTCCACATGCTTTTTCTTTAACGCATTTAAATAATATGGGACTTTATCGCCATATTCTTCGACGATTTGCAACATCATCTGAAGTTGCATATCTGCAGTTTGCTCGATATAATTTCTCAACTCAGTAATTGAACGCATTCCTTTAATTAGCGGATCTTTAATTAAATGCGACTTTCCTAAATACAGGTTTAAAATATCATACAAGGAGGCCCCCTCATCCGCGTAGGTATAACTGCTGATATGTCCTTCAAAATAGATGGATTGAAGTTGCTCCCTTTGGGTAATATAGGATATGGCTTTGAGGAGTAAACCTAAATTAGTCCGTGCTATAATAGCTTTTACTTTAATGGATTTACTGACTCCTTTTCCTTGAATAGGTATTTCTTTATAAGTTCCTAGATGCTTTTTAAAACCTAATACATAGCTTGCTAAAGCAGCCACATCAGGGTTAAAGCGATAACTTGTCGATAGATTTACCCTTGGAAAATTAGTTTTTTCTAAGGAATTGATGGCATAACGCCAGCTATAGATTTGTTGGTTTGTATCGCCCACAATAACTTTTATAGCCTTCTGCCTGGTAAATACATCTAACATGGCGGCAGAAGCATCTTGGCCTTCATCAAATAGGATATAATCGTAGGACAGCTTGGGATTGGAGAGTTGGAACTTCTTAATATAAAAATCATGTATAATATCAATCTGGCCAGCATCCATCTTCCCTAAAAAAATACGACTAAATTTGAGGATATAGGCATAGTGATTTTCCACAAATGTCTTCGCATCAGGGTCTGCAATGGTCTGTATATAGTTTAACTCCTGAACTTTCCTTTGTGCACTATTGCAAAAAAAGACCACCAGCTTATAAATATGGTTCGCCAGTATAAAAGCAGTGCTACTATCGAAATATGTGCTTAGGTTGAGAATTTGTACGATTTCAAAAGTCGTATAGGACTGATTTTTTACTTGATAGCTGCTTCCCATGACAATATTTTGAAAAGCTAATGCATGTGCAGTTTTTACTTCTACATGTGATAATCCTTGTCTTTGAAATTTACGTGTAGCTTCAGCTTGAATAGATTTATTAAATGCCAAATATAATATTCTACTATTTTCCGGTCTATTTTTAGCATATGCAATGACCGTTGTCGTCTTCCCGGAGCCAGCTACGGCATTAATCTTTACATTTTCATTAGAATTTAAGATAACCAGCTGCTCTTTACTAAACTTCATATTTCTCCTGCTCAAATTGAATTCAAAAATACTATAATTAAAGGATTTTTAGATAGCTCAGATCGATATCTT
>DAIQRP010000141.1:0-916 GCA_036786125.1 Sphingobacterium sp. | reverse complement strand
GCTAGTGGCTGACTCAAAAAAAAGGCTATTCCAATTAAGGAATAGCCTTTTACTTTATCGTATCTATTAGTCTTTAAGTCACAAGGACTTATAATATTCTTTCTACTTTATGGTCGCTTATCGCGCGCTTAGCCAGCAAAATAGGCTCTTGTTTTTTGAGGATATTGCTCTTCTGAGCATATTCCTTATTGTTCGCATAAATATAAAGCAAAGTTCCGTCCTTAATGGTATTTATTATGGGCTTCGCTAATGCTTGCGGTAAAGCCGGACAGCCATAACTTCGACCTAATCTCCCTTGAGATTTAATTATCTTTTCCGAGCAATAAGGTGCTCCGTGGATAACTACGGCTCTTTGCTTGGCCATGTCATTAATTCCATCTTCAAGACCTTCCAAGACTAATGAATATCCATTACCACCTTGGTAGGTATTTTCTGTCATAAAGAACCCTAAAGAACTTTGATGAGAGTTATTTTTATTTGAAAATGAAGTGGCATAATTATCTCCAGAATTTCTTCCGTGAGAAACAAGATTATGGAATAATCAAATGCTTCAAACTTTAAGATTGAAGACAGGTTCATCTGATTATATAAATCCTGAACCGGAGAAACATGAACTTCTACAGCTTTATACTTCTCCTTTTTAATCTTCTTTTCCGAATGTATCGGATTCGAAGATGTGAACAATACGATAAAGAAAACTAACCAAAATCCATTCATCATGTCTATTATTATTTTCCTTATACAAAAATACCAATAATATGATAATCAAAACGTTAAAATACGTTAATCGATCACAATCACAAGCGAATGTAACGTTTCTGCCCAATCATAGATGAATTTTGCATGGGAAGAAGCGTTTCGAGCACACATATGTGAACGTGGAGTAGTCCCCAAAGAAGCGGAGTATTCTACAATA
>DAIQRP010000140.1:6494-7391 GCA_036786125.1 Sphingobacterium sp. | reverse complement strand
CGACTATAAGCAAGCATTTACCTAATAAATGGGGAAATTAGCCTATTTCTAATTTCAAAATTTACGCTGCCAAGCTACTTTTGAATCAACAATTAGAAAAAAAACAAAATTAAAAATCCAAACCATGAAAAGATTAATGTCCTCCCTCCTTGTAGCGATCTTTATGATCAGCAGCTTAAGCTCCTTTGCGAACATAAAAAGCAATCCGTTGAAAAATCACAATTCCAAAGGAATAATTTCAATTTATGTACAAGCCTTTACAGAAGGCAACTATGAAAATAGTAAGTATTTCCTAGCTGACGATTTTGAATTCTACAACCCCAAAAGAAATATGAGCGTAAATAAAAGAGAATATGTGAAATTTCTTAAAAACACGACAGACTTAAAATATAACTGTGAAACGAATTATGAAATTTTAGAAGAATCAACAGATGTCTGTATCGCCAAGACAACAATGAAATTTGAGAACTTCACACGTATCGATTATATCACATTACGCTTAAGTGAAGAAGGTTGGAAGATTGCTAAAATTGTCAGCACCTACCCCAACTAAAGCATCCATCTGAAAAGATCTCTTGCATTCCTAAAATAAATGACTTAATTCTGTATATTTATTTTAAAATACAAATCCATGGGTCTTTTACAAAAAAATACAAGTCAGTATACCTTAGAGTACTTGGTGCGAACACCAGGTACTTCCATTTCAAATCCACCATTAGTTATTTTATTGCATGGTGTGGGATCCAACGAGCAGGACTTATTTGCTTTAGCCTCTCATTTTCCGCAGGAATATATTGTCGTTTCAGCGCGCGGCCCATTGGTGGTAGGGATTAATCAATTCGCTTGGTTTTCTACCTCTATTAAAGATGGAGAGCGACATATTAATCCCGAAGAAGC
>DAIQRP010000140.1:5876-6484 GCA_036786125.1 Sphingobacterium sp. | reverse complement strand
AAGAAGCAGAAAGTAGCCGGCTTAAATTACTAGATTTTATTCAAGAGCTCAAAGCAGAATATCAATATGATCCAGCTCAAGTATATTTAGTCGGCTTTAGTCAGGGCGCCATAATGAGTTATTCCGTAGCACTTACAGCAGCAAGCTTTGTTAAAGGTATGGTAGCGATGTCAGGACGCTTATTAGCGGAGACTCAAGCAAAAGCTTTAGCAGATGCCGATCTCAGCAAGCTACGCGTATTCATTACACACGGCATTGAAGATCCGGTAATCCCTATCTCTTATGCCCGGGAAGCAAAAGAATTTTTAGAAAGCAAACAGATTAGTCCAACTTATAAAGAGTATCATGCAGAACATGGTATCCATGATGAAATGATTCAGGATGTTAATCAGTGGCTGACTTCTTAAACGGTTTCAGATAAAATAAAAATACCATATCAAGCGAAAAGCTGTCCGAGGACAGCTTTTCGTTTGATATGGTATATCACATTTAAATGTATATAGCCTTAATATGGTTTATAGCTTTAATAAGATATATATGCCTGGATAAGGTATATTAAATAACCGCTTGACGGATACGAACTAATTTCTCTAATAATCCTTCTAATA
>DAIQRP010000140.1:3386-5866 GCA_036786125.1 Sphingobacterium sp. | reverse complement strand
GCCATCAGATTTAGCATTTGCAGGATCTGGATGTGTTTCAATAAATAAACCATCAGCTCCAACTGCAATAGCCGCCTTCGCTATGGTTTCAATCAGTGCAGGCTTTCCTCCTGTTACGCCAGAAGTTTGGTTTGGCTGTTGTAAAGAATGTGTACAATCCATAATCGTAGGCACATCAAAAGCGCGCATTTCAGGAATTCCACGGAAATCAACAATTAAATCCTGATATCCAAAGGTATTTCCACGATCGGTTAACATGACTTTATCATTCCCGGACTCCAGAACTTTATCTACGGCAAACTGCATGGATCCTGCAGAGAGAAATTGTCCTTTTTTAATATTGACAACCTTTCCTGTTTCTGCTGCAGCGACCAATAAGTCTGTTTGACGACATAAAAAAGCTGGAATCTGTAATACGTCTACATAAGCTGCTGCCATTGCTGCCTCCTGAGATTCATGGATATCCGTTACCGTAGGCACCCCAAAGGTTTGACCTACTTTTTCTAAAATCCTTAAAGCCTTTTCATCTCCAATTCCAGTAAAAGAATCTTTACGGGAGCGATTAGCCTTACGATAAGAACCTTTAAAGATATAAGGGATATTTAATTTATCAGTGATAGTGACTATTTTCTCAGCAATACGTAAGGCGATTTCTTCTCCTTCAATTGCACAGGGACCTGCCATAATGAAGAAGTTTGAAGAATCTCCATTTTTAATATGTGGCAATAAATTCTGAATCATTTTTATTTTATTATTAATTGCCCAGTTCGGACATAAATTTAATACGCATTAATTGGATCTCTTCAAAGGTGTAATCATCATCTCCCAGATCGGAAAGTGCCGACTGTATCGAGTCTATCTCCGCATGTTTGAAGTAATCATAAACCTCATCCTGGCGATCCTGATCTATCATTTCATCTACGAAATATCCGATATTTAATTTCGTTCCTGAATTGACAATCGATTCCACCTCTTTAAGTAAGTCTTCATAACTAATCCCTTTAGAAGAGGCTATATCTTCCAGACCAATCTTACGATCAATATTTTGAATAATAGAAACTTTTAAAGCCGACTTATTGGCCGTAGACTTAATAACCAAATCTTGAGGACGGTCGATATCATTTTCCTCCACATAGGTTTTTATTAAGTCCACAAAAGGAGCTCCAAATTTCATGGCTTTACCAGAACCTACACCATGGATTTGTCTGAGTTCATCCAAATTAATTGGATAATGTGTACACATCTCTTCTAAGGATGGATCCTGAAAGATCACAAAAGGAGGCAAAGATTTAGACTTTGCAATCTTCTTCCGAAGGTCCTTTAACATCTGTAGTAACTGGGTATCCAATGTGCTGGAACCATGCGCAGCATCCTCATCAGCATGATCATCCGTTGCCGAAATCGGTTTGTTTAATACAAACTTCAAGGTATATGGATTCTCTATAAAACGACGTCCAATATCGGTTAACATCAACAAGCCATAATGGTCAATATCTTTCTCTAAGAAATTGCTTAATACAGCTTGTCGAATTAAAGAACGCCAATAAATGGCCCCTTTATCTTTTCCTTTACCAAATAAAGGATGTTCATCATGCTTATAAGAAGAGACCGGCTGATTGTTCTGCCCCATCAATACATTGATAATATGATGATCGTCGAATTTCTCCCCTTGCTCTTTAATAAAGTTAAGCACCTGTAATAAGGACTCATCAGCCTCAAAATATGTCTTTTGAGCTCTGCAGTTGTCACACATATTATTACAACCCGTCTCGTCGAAATTCTCTCCGAAGTAGTGTAAAATCTGCTTTCTACGACATACGGCAGATTCGGAATAATCGATTACTTCTTTTAATATCTGTGTACCTATTTCGCGCTCGGAAACAGGTTTATCTTTCATAAATTTGGTCAGCTTCTCAATATCCTTCTCGGAATAAAAAGCGACACATACCCCCTCTCCGCCATCACGTCCGGCACGACCAGTTTCCTGATAGTAACCTTCCATAGACTTAGGGATATCGTGGTGAATAACATAACGCACATCGGGTTTATCAATTCCCATTCCAAAGGCAATGGTCGCCACAATGACTTCCACATCTTCCATTAAGAATTTATCCTGTGTATCCGCTCGAGTCTTAGCATCTAATCCAGCATGATATGGAAGGGCTTTAATTCCATTAATCGTTAATACCTCAGCAATTTCTTCTACCTTCTTGCGGCTTAGGCAATAGATAATTCCAGTCTTGCCTGCATTATTTTTAATAAAACGGACAATTTCTTTTACTACATCCCGTTTTGCGCGAACTTCATAAAATAAGTTCCCCCGATTAAAGGAGGACTTAAATAAAGTCGCATCATTCATTTGTAGATTTTTACGGATATCGGATTGAACCTTAGGTGTTGCCGTCGCTGTCAATGCTATAATGGGAATATTAGCGCCTATACCATTGATAACTTGACGGATTTTCCGGTATTCCGGACGG
>DAIQRP010000140.1:2127-3291 GCA_036786125.1 Sphingobacterium sp. | reverse complement strand
CAGCGCGATTAATGGGGAAATAACAATAGCCGTACCTTCACTCATAAGTGCAGGCAACTGATAGCATATGGATTTACCTCCTCCGGTAGGCATAATTACGAAGGTATCTTTCTTCTGTAATATGTTAGTGATAATGGCTTCTTGGTCACCTTTAAAAGTATCAAAACCAAAAAATTCCTGCAGATTGTCGAAAAGTGTTTTTTCTATTTCCATTGAGCCTTGGGCAAAAATAAGATAGACATATGACTATTTAATGTGTAAAATACCCTATTTTTGTAGTCATTGTAGTATAAAAGTAGATAAAAAATTGTGAAAAACAATATTGAAATTAAAAATATAGCAATTCAAGCTATTGAAGAAGAAGCTAAATCGGTTCTAAATTTAACACAAAAAATTGATGATGACTTCGTTAGTGTCATTCAGCATATTTTAAACTTAAAAGGCCGTGTCATTGTAACAGGGATAGGTAAGTCAGCAATTATCGCTCAGAAAATAGTAGCTACCTTAAACTCTACAGGAACTCCCTCTATTTTTATGCATGCAGCAGATGCCATACATGGAGATTTAGGAATTATTCAAGAAGAAGATCTAATTATTGCCATCTCTAAATCAGGGAATACTCCCGAAATAAAAGTCCTTGTCCCCTTCTTAAAACAGACTAAAAATACCTTGGTAGCCTTAGTTGGAAATACAGAATCTTTACTCGCTAAAAATGCCGATTTTATCTTAGATACCACGGTAGAAAAAGAAGCTTGCCCAAATAATCTAGCACCTACCTCTAGCACTACAGCCCAACTTGTTATGGGTGATGCTCTTGCTGTATGTCTTCAAGAATGTAGAGAATTTACAGATCGTGATTTTGCAAAATATCATCCTGGAGGAGCTTTAGGAAAGAAATTATACCTTAAAGTTGAGGATTTAGCCAGTCAAAATGGTAAACCTGCAGTTGACAAAAACGCATCAGTTAGAGAAATTATCGTCGCTATTACCAAGGATCGTTTAGGAGCTGTTGCGGTATTATCCGGGACAGAGATTGTCGGAATTATTACCGATGGGGATATTCGTAGAATGTTAGAGAAATATACTGATCTTTCGAGCTTAAAAGCGGAAGATGTGATGAGCTCTTCTCCTAAAATTATTGCTGCCGAGGAATTAGCAGTCCAT
>DAIQRP010000140.1:0-2117 GCA_036786125.1 Sphingobacterium sp. | reverse complement strand
CATGCATTACAACTGATGCGAGAGAATAATATTTCACAATTACTAGCTACTTCTGGTCAGGACTATGCCGGCATCGTGCATATTCAAGATTTATTAAAGGAAGGAATTATTTAGATTAAACTGACTTTCATGAATAGTCACAATCAGTATGTAGTTATATTAGCGGGTGGGGTCGGAAAACGATTTTGGCCGATGAGCCGTACGAAAAAACCGAAACAGTTTATAGATGTCTTAGGAACAGGGGAAACATTAATTCAAACCACATTCAATAGATACAAACAGAAATTTGACCGCAGTCAAATCTATATCGCTACCAATGCGCAGTATATCGATCTGATTCAAGAACAATTGCCTGATTTCCCATTAGAGCAGTTGATTATTGAGCCCATGATCAAAGATACAGCAGCAACTGTAGCGTATGCGGCCTATACCATTAATATTAAAAATCCAGAGGCTCAGATGGTGATTTCTCCATCTGATCACTTGATTCTCGATCAGCAGACCTTTCTAACAGATATAGAAACGGCATTGACCGAATCTGCCAAAAATGATTGCCTGATTACCTTAGGTATAAAACCTACTCGTCCAGATACCAATTATGGCTATATCCAATATCTGGAGAAAAAAAGTGTAGAGAGTTTATATCAGGTAAAGACATTTACCGAAAAACCCAATACAGAATTAGCGGAAACCTTTGTTGAAAGTGGCGACTTCCTTTGGAATTCTGGAGTATTCGTATGGAGTACTCAATCCATAGTTGCTGCATTTGAAAAATATCAGGCGGAAATGGCGGACTTATTTAAAGGCCTAGAAAGTTATATCGGTACGGAAGAAGAGGAAGCCTATATAAACTCTGTATTTTCTAGATGTAGACATATCTCCATCGATACCGCAATTATGGAAAAGGCAGATAATGTATATGTCCTTCCAATCTCCTGTGGCTGGTCTGACTTAGGGACATGGAATTCCATCTATAATACCTTGGAGAAGGATGAGTCTAATAATGTGGTTAACAATAATGGAAAAGTCTTATTAAAAGATTGTTCCAATAGTATTGTATATAGCCAAAAAGATAAAATTGCCATTATTAAGGGATTGGACAATTATATTGTAGTCAACTCCAATGAATCTCTACTCATCTATCCTAAAGATCAGGAAAATGAGATTAAACCCTTGCTCCAAGAGGTAAAAGACAAATTCGAACTCAAGCAATTATAATATAAAAAAAGAGGCTAAAAAAATATTTTTTAGCCTCTTTTTATTTAATTTTAAATCCAAATAAACGTGTATAATAATTTATGGAAATCTATTATTCTTTCTCCATACTTATAGTATTGGCAACTATTTTTTCTTATCTAAACCATCGCTACCTCAAACTTCCAGCCTCCATAGGCATTATGTTAATTGCGCTGGTAGTCTCCGTTTCAATTGTATTATTTGGGGGAAAATTATTTCCTGAGAAGGCTATTGAATTTTCAACCTTTATAAAAAGTTTTGATTTTTCGGAATTACTTATGGGAGCCATGTTAAATTTCTTACTTTTTGCCGGAGCGATACATATTAATATCAATGACTTAAAATCCCAGCGCTGGGCAGTCATTATATTTGCCACCATAGGGGTTTTAATTTCTACTTTTGTCGTAGGTTTTGCCTTATATTATATCCTGCCACTTTTGGGTATGCAGCTGCCACTACTCTACTGTCTCATATTTGGTGCCTTAATCTCCCCTACAGATCCCATTGCCGTATTAAGCATCTTAAAAACCACAGGAGTTTCCAAAGCCTTGGAAACAAAATTTGCAGGAGAATCTTTATTTAATGATGGCGTAGCCGTCGTGATATTTGCTATTTTAAGCAGCTTAGCTTTGGGTTCAGACTTTGACCTAACCTTGGGGAATATCAGCCTTCTGCTATTAAAAGAAGCCGGTGGAGGCATGTTATTAGGCTGGGGACTCGGAGTCTTAGCTTCAAAAATGATGTTTAAAGTAGACGACTATAAGATATCCGTTTTAATAAGCCTTTCCGTTGTTATGGGCGGTTATTTAATTGCGAGCTCCTTCCATATGTCGGGACCATTAACTATGGTCGTTGCCGGACTTATTATTGGTAATCGAGGG
>DAIQRP010000139.1:0-7488 GCA_036786125.1 Sphingobacterium sp. | reverse complement strand
ACTTATACTCAAATTTCTAGCTTTAGAACTAGCTTTATCATCTAATTGCGCTAGAATTTCAGGCTGACTGAATAAGTCGAAATCCGAAGATACGCGATCTTCATCAGCTGGTCTACTTGCCGTATCAGAAGATGATTCTTGTTTCTGAGCAGCAGCTGGAGCAGATTGACTGTTATAGACAATTGAAGAATCAGGCTGCTCTGCCGAAGGCCAAAATAAATAGGCCGCAGAAGAGATCAGTAGTACTGCTGCTGCTGCAGACCAATATTTCCAATTTGTTTTTACGACAGGTTTGACCGGAGCTGTCTTTTTGGCAAACTCTTCCCATGCACCTGCTCTATAAGGCATCTCATAGCCTTTCAACTTCGAAACGAAGTCTTCGACGATATCCTTATTTTCCTTATTTGCCATAGCTAATTTTCTAAACTACTGATCTGTGTTAAATGATAAGTTTCGTATAATTTACGAAGCTTTTGTTTAGCTCGAGTAAGGTAAGTCCTTGATGTACTATCTGGAATACCTAACATCTTTCCAATTTCTTCATGCGAATAACCTTCAATTTCAAAAAGATTAAAGATCGTTCGCTGCATCTCTGGAAGCTGCAGTAATAAGCTCATAATATCACTGACCTCCAAATTCGTTTGTGATGTTACCGAAGAAGTCTGTATAGTCGTCTCATCAATATCATCTATAGATTCCATTGTCTTTTTAGACCGTAAAAAATCAATAGATATATTTACTGAAATCCGAGCTATCCATGCTCTAAATGATTTATCTAATTTATCTACATCAATTTCCTGATTGAAATTTTGTATATTTTTAAATACACGGATAAAGGCTTCATTCGTCAACTCCTCGGCATCATATTCATTCTTCACATAACGCAGTACAATGGCCATGATATATCCATAGTATTTTTTATAGATAAAAGACTTGCTTAATTCCGTACCCGATAAGGCACACTCAGCCAGAGCTTCAACTAAAGTTAAAGTCTTCCGTTTACTGAAATATGTCTTAATAATTTGCACTGATGAACTTTATATAATACTAGAAAATAATTTATTACTAATTTAAATAAAATATTATACAAGCATCTTAAATCTTAATAAATCTCATATCTAAAATCATAGGTATAACGATGGCTACATTTATTATGCTACAACAGACAGCTATTTTTTTTTAATTCGATTTTGAGCGCCGAAAAACCTTAAAAAATGCTATTTTTGTTTTTAAATTTTTAAATAACGACAATGAGCACTGTATTATCGGAACAGGAGTTACAAAGACGTCAAGCCTTACAAGCCTTAATTGACTTAGGTATTGACCCCTATCCTGCTGAAGAATTTCATATCAATGCAAATGCAGCAGATATATTAGAAAACTACGAAAGAGATAAAATTAATTATAAGCATATCCAATTAGCTGGACGTATTATGTCTCGCCGTGTGATGGGAAATGCTTCTTTTATTGAACTTCAAGATTCAACTGGACGTATTCAAGCTTATTTTAAGCGCGATGATGTATGTCCTGGAGAAGATAAGACCTTATATAATACCGTATTTAAGAAGTTATTAGATATAGGTGATATTATTGGTGTAACGGGATATGTATTTACAACACAGACGGGTTCAATTTGTATCCATGTGGAAAGTTTTAAAGTCCTATCCAAATCTTTACGTCCACTACCAGTAGTCAAATCTGCAGATGGAAAGACTTTTGATGCGGTAACAGATCCTGAATTCCGTTACAGACAACGTTATGTAGATTTAGTGGTTAACCCTCAGGTAAAAGATACATTCGTTAAAGTTTCTAAAGTAAAAACTTCTATTCGTGACTTTTTAAATGAGCAAGGAGCTTTAGAGGTAGATACTCCGGTATTACAATCTATTCCTGGAGGAGCTGCTGCGCGTCCATTTATCACTCACCATAATGCCTTAGATATTCCATTATACTTACGTATAGCGAATGAGTTATACTTAAAACGCTTAATCGTAGGTGGCTTTGATTGGGTATATGAATTTTCTCGTAACTTCAGAAATGAAGGTATGGACCGTACGCATAATCCCGAATTTACGGTACTAGAATTTTACGTAGCGTATAAAGATTACGTTTGGATGATGGAGACTACGGAAAAATTATTAGAAAAAGTAGCCGTAGAAACCAATGGTAAAACCTTAATCCAAGTAGGTGAAAATGAAATTAACTTTGCTGCTCCTTACAAACGTATTTCTATCTATGATGCCATTAAAGAACATACAGGCTTTGATGTTAATGGATTAGATGAAGTAGGTTTACGCGAGGTATGTAAGGAATTAGGTATCCCTTCTAATGATGCTATGGGTAAAGGAAAATTAATCGATGAGATTTTTGGTGAGAAATGTGAAGGACATTATATACAACCGACATTTATTACCGACTATCCTAAAGAAATGTCTCCTTTAACGAAGAAACATAGAAATAAAGAAGGTCTAGTAGAACGTTTTGAATTGATGATCAATGGTAAGGAAGTAGCGAATGCATACTCTGAATTAAATGATCCTATCGATCAATTAGAGCGTTTTGAAGAGCAGTTAAAATTAATGGAACGTGGAGATGATGAAGCGATGTTTATCGATTATGATTTTGTTCGTTCATTAGAATATGGAATGCCTCCTACAGCGGGTATTGGTATTGGTATTGACCGCTTAGCGATGTTAATGACCAACCAAGCTTCTATTCAAGATGTGTTATTCTTCCCTCAGATGCGTCCTGAGAAAGTGATTAAAGTAGATACCGTGGAAGATTATACTGCCTTAGGTATTCCTGAAGCATGGGTTCCTGTATTACAAAAAATGGGCTTTACTTCGATTGCCTTATTAAAAGAAGCAAATCCGAATAAAGTTTTTAATGACTTAGGAGGAATGCGTAAAAAGATGAAACTAGAGCTTACTATGCCTTCAAAAGATGAAGTTTTAGCATGGTTTAATTAATCTCTTCAATTTGCTCTTATTTAAGGTTTCTCGAGAAACCTTAAATAAGAGCAAATTATTATGAATAGTGCGTTATGGATATAATATCGTCACTAAATCTCCGTAGACGGCCCTCGCTTTGAAGGAAATCCAAACTGATAATAAACGCGTAAGCGGCTACTGTACCCCCTAATTTTTCGATTAACTTACTCGCTGCCACGACAGTACCTCCCGTTGCTAAAAGATCATCATGGATTAAAATCCGCTGTCCGGGTTGAAAAGCGTCCTCATGTACTTCAATAGTCGCCTGTCCATATTCTAATGCATAGGATTCAGAAACAGTTTTAAATGGTAATTTTCCTTGTTTACGTATCGGTATAAACGGAATTTGCATTCGGTTGGCTAGCATAAGCCCCAATAGAAAACCTCTACTCTCAATGCCTGCAATGGCGTCTATTTCTATACCCTGCAGTCGTTCTACGAATTCATCTACAATAGATGTGCATAAGGCATAATCTTTTAAAACTGGAGTAATATCTTTAAATACAATACCTGGTTTCGGAAAATCTTCAATATCCCTAATAACTCCTTTTAATCTATTTTCTAACATGATGTTATTTATAACGCTAAGTAAGGTACAATTTTACTTAAAAATTCTTCATTTATCGTATGTATTTTCAAGAGATCTTCAAGCTGCTGAAATTGTCCATGTTGATTTCTATAATTAACGATAGCCTGAGCTTGATGACTACTGAAATAAGGGTGTCTTAATAAGTCCGGTACCTGCACTTGATTCAGCTGTAATTTGGAAATCTGACTTGTATCAATAGCTAGATAATCCGATACATGTTCTATAACCTGTTCAGAAAGTCCATAGACTTCCTGTAATTGGCTTATAGATATATATCCACCCAGAATATTTCTATACTTAATGATGCGATTAGCCAAGGTCCAGCCTATCCCTGGTAAGCTAAGTAAGGTATCTACAGAAGCTGTATTTAATTCAATCAGCGTCAGAGGCTGTTTCGAAAGCGCAGGCCTTTTATCAATCTGCTTAACAGGTGGATCTACAGGAAATTTTGGAGTTTTTGTTGCAATGGCTGGTTTGCCTTTAGGCGGCTCTATATAGAGATGCTGCGAAATGGATGTATAATCTGCATCGCTCAGAACATAGATTTTTTTTAAATCTTCTATCTGATGAAATTGACCTCCTGCAGCTTTGTACCTAAGAATAACTTGAATTTTTGACTCTGCTAGGCCTATGGACTTCCATTGTTCATAGGATGCTGTATTGGGGTTAAACAGTACGGCGGGAGGTACAGCGGGAAGATGCTCCAAACTCGCGATATGGTTCGGGATACTATCAAATTCAAATGGCCATTTAGAAGGCTTTATTTGGGATGCTATATAATAGCTGAGTATATGTACTGCTAGAATCAAACTTAAAATAGCGAGTATACTACGTCCTTCTATTCTGGTGATCTGGAAATATTGTTTGATTTTTTTAAACATCGTCTGCTGTATAAAAGACAGCAGACGATATATCCATTATTTCAGACTATTACGCTCGACTACTTCAACTTTACTTTTATCTTGAAGTGTCTGGCTAATAGCATCAAATGGTCTAGATACGACTTGCTGACCCTCTTTTAAACCTGTAAGGATAATAATATTCTGTTCATCTTGAATGCCTGTAGTGACCTGAGTCAGCAGCACTTCATTTTGATTTAAGACAAAGACATATTCATGTACAGCATCCAAGGCTTTGGTGCTATCTTTGAGATCTTCTTTATTGGCACGGATAGTAACCGATTGAATAGGCACGACCAGACCATTCATTTTTTGAGTTTTAATTTGGGCTGTAGCTGAAAGTCCAGGTCTAAAAGGAGATGTTTTTAAATCCTCTGCCTGCAATAGATCCGCATAGGAGCTCGCATCTATACGTACCTTCACATTAAAATTAGTAACCTGATCTGTAGCGGAGGCCGCAGTAGTTGAAGCAATACTTTTGGAAGATGAGGCAATTTCGGTGACGATACCCGTAAATTTACGCGATTGGAATGCAGCGACTTCAATAATTGCTGTATTTCCAACTTTCACTCGGTTTATATCATTTTCATTGACTTCCACATTCACTTCCATGCTACTCATATTGGCAATACGCATAATCTCCGTACCAGCCATCTGTGCTGTACCTACGACACGTTCCCCCAATTCTATGGATAATAAGGATATGATCCCATCTATAGGCGCATAGATAGTCGTCCTATTTAAGTTATCTCCAGCCTCTTGAACAGAAGCTTGGGATTGATCGATACCGAATTTAGCTGCATTTACATTTTGACGTTGAGAAGCAATAGCTGCACGTGTAGATTCATATTCTGCAGTAGACTTATCCATCTCTGCATTAGAAATAACCTGCTTTTTATACAGCTCCTTATTACGTGAATAATTGGCTTCAATACTTTTGAAATTGGCCTCTTGCTGTAATAATAGCTGCTGAGCTGCAGAAAGATTAGCGCGTTGAGCATTTAAAGAGGCTACAGCACGGTCATAACCTGATTTTAAAATATCGGGTTTAATGCGACATAAAACCTGCCCTTTTTTAACAAAATCTCCTTCTTTAACATTTAATTCAACAATCTCTCCAGAGACTTCCGAACTTAATTTAACCTCAATTTCAGGATGAATCTTTCCGGAGGCAGAAACGATTTCTTCCACATTGTTTTTCTCCACTTTATCGACCACAATTTTGGTAATATCTCCTTTCCCAAACCATCCCATTAGTGAGCCTGCGATAACGAGGATCAGGATAAATAAGGAAATAAACATGAAATATTTTGGTAATTTACTTTTTCGTTTTGCCATGAAATTAATTATTAAAACTTATAGGTGTGCCCACATAGTAATCGATCACTTTATCTTTAAATAGGACATTGTATTTCAATTGAATCATATCAAATTCTGCCTTATTCATCTGCGTCTGTGCGGTGAATCTCTCCATAGCATTCGCCAAACCAACATCATATCGCTCCTGCAAAACTTCAAAAGCTATTTTTGCCGTTTCATAAGCTGAAATTGCAGATTGGTAGCGCTCCTGAGCCCCTTTCTTATCTAATACTGCCTGATTAATGGTTTTATTTAAGTTTCTTTCTGCCAGACTCAAGGAGTTCTGAGCTTTCTGTAAGTTGATTTTTGCTTTGCTTACCGCAATCTTTACGGCATTATTATTAAAAATAGGAATTCTTAAGTTTAATCCTGCAGAAAAAGATTTATTATTTTTTAACTGATCTCCAAACGGAGAAGGTGTCCTTAATATTGGATCTACGCCTATAGAAGAGTAATTTGTTCCGTAAGAGGTATTGAGTTGTAATATGGGATATGCTCCCCCCTGCGCAATTTTAATCTGCTGTGCAGCATAATCTCTATGTAATGTAGCCTGCTTAATTTCTGGCTGAAAACTCAAGGCTTTCTGAAAGATAGCATAAGGTCCCTCGATTTCTGGAACCGTATTGATTTGATCGGCGGCAGGAACGATAATTCGTAATTCGTCTTGCGGATTGATCTCCATCAACTGCTTTAAAGTTAAAATAGAGAGTTCATAAGCATTGGAATTAGTCTGTAGGTTTAGCTCATCTGTAGCTACTTGATTTTTAATCTGTGCAAGATCAGCTAATGTTTTATTTCCTGTTTCAAACTGTATCTGCTCCACCCTTAATTGCTCTTTGGAGAGCGCTAACTGCTGCTTGCTTGCCTCCATCAACGACTGATTGGTAATAGCTTCCAAATAACTAGTCAGCACCGAAAGAATCAAATCATTCTTCATTCGATCTACTGCAGTAGCATCTGCCGCTAAGAGAATTTTATTAGCCCGTATCTGATTGACCTTTTGAAAACCCTGAAATATGGTAACATCCGAGGAGATATTCGCACCTGCAGAGTTTGTCCATTGATTTCCAGTAACTAACTGCCCGGCAACCTGATCAAAAGAAAGACCATTATTCAGACGATCGGAAATCCCGATATTTAACGTCGGATATAGATTAGATTTCGCCTGATACAGATCCTGCTCAGAAAGATGATAATTGTACTGGGCTTCTTTAATTTGCAGATTTCTCTCCAAAGTAATTTTTATCGCTTGTTCTACAGAAACTTGAGCACTCCCTACTAAAGGAGAACTTAACATTAAGAGCATGAGATAAGGACCTATTTTTAATTTCATGTATTTTATATTAACTCTTGAATTTAATACATTTGAATTCAATTTCATAATATGTATTTCGCTAAAGCCCCATTTTTTTTAAAATATATCTACTCCAAATCTATTTGGAATAAAAGCAGATCGGAAAAAAAAGTCTATTTGACCTTTGATGATGGACCTATTCCCGAGCTGACCCCTTTTGTTTTAGAGACCTTAAAAAAATATGATATAAAAGCTACATTCTTTTGCGTAGGTGAAAATATTAAAAAAAATCCAATATTATTCGAACAATTAAAGAATGAGGGGCATCAAATTGGAAATCATACCTATAATCACCTC
>DAIQRP010000138.1:0-7671 GCA_036786125.1 Sphingobacterium sp. | reverse complement strand
GGTCTAAAATCTTCCGTAAGCCGGCGCCAAAAAGTAAGTTAAAAGTCGTACATACAGATGCCAGTAGACCTTTGCGCAGCGGAATACATGAACTCCCTAACCAGGAGGCTATCGATCAGATATTAGATAAAATTTCTCTTTCCGGATATGATAGTCTGACAGCACAAGAGAAAGAAATATTGTTCCGTGCGAGCAAGCATTAGATAAAAATGAAGAGAAGAGGATTTATTAGAAAACAACTGGGTTTCTTAAGTAAGACGGTATTTCTTGCCAATATATGTGCAGTTATCGCCTTGTTGACTAGTTATTCTGCCTCTTTTGTCAATCCCAATACTTTCTGGCCTATTGCTTTTTTTGGCTTGGGCTTCCTGCCTATTCTACTCATTAATATCGGCTTTATTATCTACTGGTGTATACGGAAGCTGAAGTTTGCTTTACTTTCCATGCTGGCTATTCTATTAGGGACTCCCCTAATAAGCAAACATTGGAACTTCCGGACTGCGGACTCCAGTCTGGCGAAAAGTGATAGTAGCCAGCTCCGCATTATGAGTTATAATGTGCATCTCTTCAAAAAACTAGTCGATGAAAAGCAGGATTTTAAAAATGAAGCTTTACAAATTATTGATTCTATAAAACCGGATATCGTATGTATCCAAGAATATCAGTCCAAGATTAAAGGCAAACATATCCTTTCCAAGGAATTTAAAAACCAATTGGGCTACGATTATTTTCATTTTGAGCCTACTGCACAGAATGAATATGAAGCCTATGGCATGGCTATCTTCTCGAAATACCCGATCCTACAGTCCGGCAGTATTCGGGAGAATGATTATGGTATCAATAAAATCAGCTATTCCGACATTCAATTTAAGGATAGAAAAATTCGGGTATATAATGTACACCTACGATCTTTCACGCTAGAAGAGGAAGATAAAAATTTTATTAATAACCCCGCTCAACCGGATGAGAAAGAGGCGACCAAAAGATTAGGCAGAAAGTTAAAAACAGCCTTTCAGCTTCGAGCAGATCAAGCGCAAACATTAAAAGATCATCTGAATAAAAATAAACTCCCCTATTTGGTTTGTGGTGATTTTAATGATACTCCAATGTCATATGCGGCGAATCTAGTCGGTCAAGATATGCTCAATGCCTTTAAAGAGAAAGGCGCTGGCTGGGGGGTAACGCATTATGAGATTCTCCCCATCTTTCAAATTGATTATATCTTTGCTTCGAAAAATTTTAGTGTAGAAAACTATCAGATTATACCTAAAAAATTATCTGATCACTATCCGATATGGTCGGATCTTAGTTTGAAGAACTAATTTGTAAAGCCCGATTAATATACTTATCGTTTCTATTTTTTACTTTAAAAAAGGCTTCCCGTCCAAAATAGAACCTCGCTACTAAAGCTTCCATATCTTTTTGAATTAAATCATGTAGATTCAGAGACTCCCTTTTGGACAAGGGTATTCCATGCTGCACAAGAAATTCTAGAAATAATTGATATTCCTTTTCCGGTAAATGGTATCCACTTAAGAAATTTTCTATGGAATAGGCTGGAGATTTCTTTGTAAATCTATCGTAGACAAAACTTTCAATAAGATTGGAATGATATATTTCTCGGTAGCGTGTGCTTAACTCATTGGAGTCTATCGGCAATATAATATCCGGTAATACCCCACCACCCCCATATACGGTCTTTCCTAATTTGGTTTTAAATAATTCCACATTCGCAAATGAAGTATCTAAAGACCAAAGGTCAAACTTACTGGAATATTGATTTTGATCGAATACAGAGCGGGTATATTTACGTTGTATGCAACGCCCCGAAGGTGTATAATAACGCGCTATGGTCAGATTAATAGCCGATCCATCTGCAAAATCAAATTGCTCCTGCACTAAGCCTTTTCCATAAGAACGTCTCCCCAAAATTGTACCCCGATCTAAATCCTGAATTGCTCCAGCTACAATTTCGGCTGCTGAAGCTGAATTTTCATTGATAAGCACCGTAATATGCCCATCTAAAAAAACACCCCCTTCATTGGCTACATAATCTCGGCGTAATTCATTGGCCCCCTCGGTATACACCAATAATTGCTTCGCCGGAAAAAACTGTGAAAGCAGATCAATCGCCGCATGCAGATACCCTCCAGAATTCTCTCTTAAATCTATAATTAATTGCTGTGCTCCTTGCTTTTTAAGACTGACTAAAGCATTTTTAAACTCCTCACCAGTACGCACTCCAAAACGCCGTACTTTGACATATCCCATCTGTGGAGCCACGAGATAGGCGGCATCTAAAGAAGATATATTAACATGATTACGGGTCACTTTAAAAGGGAGATTTAAGGGTTTTCCCTCCCGTTGAGCATGGATATAAATAGAAGAACCTTTCTTTCCGCGAATCAGCCGATCCACATCTTTTTCGCTGACATCAGGGGTAGAAATATCCTGATCTCCAATACGTAATAAGCGATCACCTACTTTTAAACCAGCCCTTTCTGCAGGCCCATTTGCAATAACCCCTACAACCATAAAAGTATCTCGAAGCCGGAAGTACTCTAAGCCAACCCCTTCAAAAGTGCCTTCTAAAGATTCAAACTGCAGTCGAGCTTCATGGGGTTTCAAATAGTTGGAAAATGGATCTAAGCGATGTAAAACATGCTGAATCGCTTCATCCTGAACAGTGTCCAGGCTTAAAGAATCCACATAGTTCGCCGAAAGTAGATTAATTAAATACTGCAATTTAACGGAATTATCAGACAGACCGATAGGAATCAGCGATCCCGCCTGACCGGAGCCCTGTTCATCGGCATAGTTTTGCCCCAACAGCAGTCCTACATAGAGCACTCCTGCATAAGTTGCTGCCACAAAAAAGTTCCGCTTCGTATTATTTTGCATAATTATTTCTAACTCAAAATTAGAAAGTTTAATGGTATAAAACTATAAAAATTGAAAGAATTTTATTGTCTAAACAAAACCTGTAGGCAGATGTTTTTAATTCAATATTTTTTATCAACTTTGATCGTATTAAAGGAAGCATATGCACGAAATTGAACCCTTCTACAAGTGGCGTGATGACTATATCGCCGCTGAAGATGAAAATTCTCCATTCTATGGGACTGTTTATAATGAATTTGAATACGATAAACAGATTTATAATTTTTTACTGCATCCCCAATGGGATGATTTCGGTTCCCAAACACTCTATTTAAAGGTATTATTCGTAGACTATGAAGATCAATATGCGATTATTGAGCTGATTGGGGAATGGAATGATGCCATCTATAATGATATTATGACCCTAAAGCGGGAACTTATCGACCTAATGGTGGAGCAAGGCATTCAAAAATTTATCCTTATCGGAGAAAATATACTGAACTTCCATGCATCAGATGACTCTTATTATGAAGAATGGTTTCAAGATATTGAAGATGGATGGATTGCTGGCATCAATTTTAGAGAACATGTCAAAGAAGAACTTCAGAACCATTCCATAGACTATTATATTAATTTTGCGGGTACTTTAGATGATATTCCATGGCGTACGCTTAAGCCTAAACAACTCTTCCTGCTGATCGATCAGTTTATGACACGGAGGTTAAATGCGTAAATACCGCTTAAATTTATCGAAAAATTAGTTTTAAGCTGAAAATGATCCTATGAATCATTTCAAGTTTATCGTTTAGTTCGTTAACTTTGTTTATAAATACATATAAAATTTTATACCATGTCATATAGAATCGAAAAAGATACCATGGGTGAAGTTCAGGTACCTGCAGATAAATACTGGGGTGCACAAACTGAAAGATCACGTAATAACTTTAAAATTGGACCTGCGGGTTCTATGCCTAAAGAAATCGTTGCAGGTTTCGCATACTTAAAAAAAGCTGCAGCTTATGCTAATCATGACTTAGGTGTATTACCTGTAGAAAAACGTGACGCTATAGCGCAGGTATGTGATGAAATCTTAGCTGGTAAATTAGACGATCAATTTCCATTAGTTATCTGGCAGACAGGTTCAGGAACACAATCCAATATGAATGTGAATGAAGTCGTAGCCAACCGCGCTCATGTATTAGCAGGACATAAAATTGGAGAGGGAGAACCTACTTTAAAAGCAAATGATGATGTAAATAAATCGCAATCATCCAATGATACTTTCCCTACAGGAATGCATATTGCCGCTTATAAAGCTGTTGTAGAAACCACGATCCCTGGGGTAGAGCAATTACGCGATACGTTAGCACAAAAAGCAGAAGCTTTTAAAACGGTCGTAAAAATTGGACGTACGCACTTAATGGATGCTACGCCTTTAACATTAGGTCAAGAAATTTCAGGCTATGTGGCTCAGTTAAACTATGGCCTAAGAGCGGTGAAAAACACCTTAGCTCACTTATCCGAAGTTGCTTTAGGAGGTACAGCTGTAGGTACTGGATTAAATACTCCAGATGGTTATGATGTATTGGTCGCTAAATATATTGCAGAATTCACCGGATTACCATTTGTAACTGCAGAGAATAAATTCGAAGCTTTAGCTGCTCACGATGCCATTGTAGAAACCCATGGTGCCTTAAAGCAATTAGCTGTTTCTTTAAATAAAATTGCGAATGATATCCGTATGTTAGCTTCAGGCCCACGTTCAGGAATTGGTGAAATCCTCATCCCTGAAAATGAGCCAGGATCATCGATTATGCCAGGTAAGGTAAATCCAACACAATGTGAAGCGTTAACTATGGTTGCAGCACAGGTGATGGGTAATGACGTAGCCATTACAATCGGTGGTACACAAGGTCATTATGAGTTAAATGTATTTAAACCACTGATGGCGGCGAACTTCTTGCAATCTGCTATTCTATTAGGACAGGCATGTGTTTCTTTTGATGAGCACTGTGCGCAAGGTATCGAGCCAAATTACACACGCATTAAAGAATTAGTAGATAATTCACTGATGTTAGTGACTGCTTTAAATACAAAAATTGGTTATTATAAAGCTGCTGAAATTGCTCAAACAGCACATAAAAACGGAACCACTTTAAAAGATGAAGCTGTACGTTTAGGATATGTTAGTGCAGAAGATTTTGATGCTTGGGTGAAACCAGAAGAAATGGTTGGAACCTTAAAATAGATCTGTGATACAACTTATAAAAAATAAATCAATCAGAACATACCTACTTCTTGTAGGTATGTTCTTCTTATGTATGTCCTGCAGCAGAATTCCTGAAATCCAGCAGCCTGGTGCAGCATATCTACAAGGAGAATGGGTACAGGATTCTATTCCAGATCAGGATCAGATGTTACAGTATACACTGACCGATTTTATCTTTACCTGCGATTCAATCTATACGAAAATGCATGTGACTTCTAAGCAACAACAAATTGCGGACTCCTGTTATAATCATGGGAAATGGGAGGAGTATGCTAAGGGTATTTATGTGGTTCGTGGAGATTCCATTATTGTAGATGGTATCTATACCAAAGAGATGGGCAAACAAAAAATTTCGGGCTGTTACCGTATCGGTCAATATCTCCCGCGTTTTAAAATTGTTAAATATACCACCGACTCTTTAATCTTAGAGAGTAAATTTGATCAACGCCCTATCGTTTTACGTAAAATACGTGATATTAGCTGCGTTCCTCAACCTAGATACAATTAAGAAAAAAATCTTTAACCCTTTCGTTAAAGATTTTTTTTATCTTACTATATGTCCAGCCAAACTTATTATATCAGTTACCTACGGATATTTGCCACCATAGCGGTGGTCCTTATTCATGCCTCTACAGGATATCTGAATGGAAAGGATTTCTATGCTTTCGACTGGAATTATGCGAATATTTTAAATAGTTTCAGCAGGTTATCCGTGCCGCTTTTTGTTTTGATATCGGGAGCACTGCTATTACCTAAAGCCGAAGAACCCTTGGCATTCTACCAAAAGAGATTGGTTAAGCTAATTCCTATTTTTTTCTTTTGGAATATGATCTATATCCTATATTATTTCTTTAAATATCCCTCTTTACAGCAGTATGATCTAAACCAAAAAATAAGTTATATCGCAGAAAAGATGAAGTCTGGGGCGAATGCCCATCTCTGGTATCTATATCTGCTTCCGGGTTTGTACTTAGCCATCCCATTTATCCATAAATTATTAAAATCCTGCAGTAAAAAGGATATAGAGATTTTTCTTATCCTTTGGTATATCTCCTTATTTCTATTTAATAAAAGGCTGTCCCCCTATCTCCCAAATTTTGACCTGGGCTTTTTTACGGGTTATTTTGGCTATTTAGTTTTAGGTTATTACCTGCGTATATATAATTTCAACAGCAGGTTATTCGCTTATATGATTGTCTGTACGGCCACGGCCATGGGTACTTTTTATCTGAGCTTACAGCAACAGCGTTTCGATTCCCTACTCTATGGTTATTTAGCTCCAAATACGGTATGGGCGGCCGCTTTTCTATTTGTCACTTTTAAAAATAAGCTCAATACTGCTCCTGTTCCGAAGTATCTCAGCTGGATAGATAAATATAGCTTTGGTATCTACCTATCGCATATCTTATTTTTAAATTATATCCATCCGGCCATAACTTTATCCAGCGCTTGGAAGATTCCTATAGCAACTCTACTGACATTAGGCTGTTCTGCCCTTTGTTGTATGCTGCTTAGAAAAATCCCTTTTGGAAAATATATTTCAGGTTAGCAAAGCAGATAGCCTTGCATAAAAAAAGCTCCTAACGTTTGAGGAGCTTTTTTGCCAATACAATGTATGACTAGAATGGTAAATCATCTTCATCACTTGCCGAAGGAGTGAATGAAGCAGGAGGAGCTTGAATATCACCACCAAAATTTTGTGGAGCTGCTGCCTGTGCTGCTGCTTTAGTTACGCGCCATGCTACTAAAGAATTAAAATAAGTGGTTACACCTTCTTTGTTCGTCCAAGGACGACCGCGTAAATTAAATGCTACGTCTACTTCATCACCTGGAGTTAAACCATCAAAAATATTAACTCGGTCTTGTGTTGCTTCAAAACGAATATATTCTACAAATTGTGGGTTTTCAGCATAAGCAACAATTAAATCGCGTTTTTTAAACGACTCTGTTACCTGTTGAGTAGCACCAATTTCGTGAACTTTTCCTCTAATTTCCATAATCAATTATATTAAACCGTAAAAATAAGCAATTTTTGACTACAAGATTAATTAACTTTGTCAAAAATACTATGGAAGTTTTCAACACCCCCAATAAAATCATTATTACCTGCAATAAGCGACTAGCGACTTATTTGCAGCAAGAAGTCGTAGACTTAGGATTTGACATTACGCGTAGCTTCTCTACAGGAGTAGAGTTATTTAACACGTTAAATGATACCATCCGACTGAATTTAAACTTACGTACAGCGAGTCAAATTTTATATTCCTTAAAATCATTTCAAGCGAATACTCCGGATGAATTATACCAGGAACTGGTACAAATTCCTTGGGAAGAGCTTATTGATTTCAATGGCTATTTCTCGGTGACCTCAAATGTAGATAACCCTACTATTACGACCCCTTTATTTGCGAACTTAAAGGTCAAAGATGCCATTGTAGATCGTATTAAAGATAAAAAAGGCTTACGTCCGAACTCCGGAAATGAAGCCAATAAAACCGTTATTCACCTGTACTGGAAGGATG
>DAIQRP010000137.1:0-7701 GCA_036786125.1 Sphingobacterium sp. | reverse complement strand
AATGTAATTGGTTTAATCGATACGACACAAGCTATACTTCCGCATTTCAGAGCCAATAGAGACGGGGTTATTATTAATATTTCTTCGATGGGCGGACGTTTTGCTTTTCCATTTGGAAGTTTATACCATGGTACGAAATATGCCGTAGAAGGAATTTCGGAATCTCTAAATTTCGAAGTTTCAGCATTTGGTGTTAAAGTCAAAATCGTCGAACCTGGAGCTACAGCAACGGATTTTGCGGGGCGTTCTTTTGACTTTAAAAATGATGAAAGTATTGAAGAGTATCAAGCTTTAATGCAGACCTTAATGTCCCTACTGGAAGAACTGGGTGGGCAGAGTGTCTCTCCACGTGTGGTTGCCGAAAAAATCTTTGAAGCCGCTACAGATGGAACTTCACAATTGCGCTATCCGGCAACACCGGATGCGATTGCACTGCTTGCTAAACGTGATCAGGAGACCGATGATGTCTTTATTTCAGAATTAAGAAAACAGTTTGGCCTTTAATCTAAAAAAAAGAGGTAGCGAGAGTACCCTACCTCTTTTTTTAAGCTATCGCTGATCATGACCTATTAAAAATAAATCATGAACAAAGAAGAATTTCATGATAGTCAAGCCATTACCTATGCTTGCTATTCCGATAAAACCTTGTATCATCAACAGTTTATTGAAGAGCATACACTTACCTATCAAATTTCCGGAGAGACTCATATCGAAGTACCCTATCGGACCATCGTTTTAAAAGCTGGACAAGTCTTACTTTCTAAACGAAATCAATTAATCAAGGCCTTTCAATATCCAAAAGATGGACAGGATTATCAGGCAATTTCTATACATCTGCATCAGCAGCGCTTAGAGAAATATGCCGTAGATTATCAATTCGATTGTAAATCGCACCATTCTACGCATCCACATATTCAGGTAGAAGCCAGTAAGCTGATAGCAACGTATTTTAAGGCTCTCCTTCCCTGTCCGGCAGATTTCTATGCCTCTGGCTCAGTAGAAGAAGAAAATAAAATCTATGAAATCTTAGGTCTTTTACTGGAAAATAATTTAGGTTATGAAAACTTACTTTTTGACTTTTCGGAGCCTACAAAAATAGATTTAAAAGAGTTTATGTTAAAGCATTACCTTTTTAATGTTCCTATTAAAAATTTTGCTAAACTTACTGGCCGCAGCTTAGCTTCATTTAAACGAGATTTTCAGAAGATATTCAAGACTTCTCCGAGAAAATGGTTAAAAGATAAAAGGCTTGATGAAGCGTATTACCTTATGGACCGCAGAAATAAAAAGCCCTCGGAAATCTATTTAGAAGTAGGCTTTGAAAATCTATCCCATTTTTATTCCTCCTTTAAAGCAAAGTTTGGAATTACTCCTTCGAAATTAGCTTAAGCAGATATTGTGCGCGCAAATAAAAAGTCCTCGTCATAGACAAGGACTTTTCAGAAATAGCTGATTTATAGCTAAAAAAGAAGAGTTACTTCTTTTCAAAAACTTATATTTTCGGAACAAAAGTATCCTTTAGAACATTCATATAGTTCTCATCAGTTCCACCATTTCTAATATCAATAAGCGGTTGAAGGTCATCGCCAATTACATAACGCAACTGATCTGTACCATCTGTAGCGGCTTGAAAAATAGTTTCCGCCACATGTGTTGCTGTGGAAGAGCCTCCACTATAAATAGCTTTAAAGATCGCGTCCATCTGCGCTAAGTAATCCGAGTAGTCTGTTAATGCATTATCTGTTGCAAAATTTGATTTAGTTGTCTGTTCAAAATTTGTGCTGATATTGCCTGGTTCGATAATTTTAACTTTAATATTTTGGGAAGCCAATTCAAATGAAAGCGATTCACAAAATCCTTCTAACGCGAATTTTGAAGCCGCATAGATAGATACTAAAGGTACAGTAACTCTTCCTACACCGGAAGTAATTGTAATGATATGACCGCTCTTTTGTTGACGGAAATAAGGGAGTAAAGCTCTGCTTATTTCCATCGTACCAAAAAGATTTACTGAAAATTGTCGTTGGATTTGTTCTGATGTTGTCGCTTCAAAGAGGCCGTGTTGCCCGTAACCTGCATTATTTAACAGGACGTCAATTCTTCCGAAACGTGCAATTGCAGTATCAATAGCTTCCTGAAATGTTTCTTTCTGCTCCACATCTAATTTAAGCACTAAGATCTGATCTGTATTCTGCAATACATCTTGCTTTTCGGGGCTACGCATGGTGGCTACTACATTCCATCCTTGAGCAGCGAAGTATAAAGCTGTTGCTTGTCCAATACCTGAAGAAGCGCCAGTTATAAAAATAGTTTGTTTCATATTAATTAGCTTTAAAATATTCACGCATATGACGGGCAAATGTTAGATCATCCATAGATGTTCTATTTTCTATCCATCCTTTAGCATCTTGACCTACAGTATATCGCAGTTGATCAGAACCATCCGTTGCAGCCTGGTAGATGACTTCAGCCACTTCTGCTGCCGTAGACAGGTCTGTACTCATGCTACCTAACTTTGCAGTGGAATCTGCAATAAACTGATTGTAATCGCTCAGGGATGGATCTGCAGCAAATAGTTTTGCCGATGTATTATGGAAAGGTGTTTCTACTCCTCCGGGCTCCACGAGTTTAATACTGATATTTTGAGAAGCTAACTCATAGGATAAAGCTTCAGTAAATCCTTCTAATGCAAATTTTGAAGACACATACATAGAGATTAATGGAATACCAATTCTTCCTCCTGCGGAGCTAACATTGATAATAGCCCCTTGCTTTTGTTTTCTAAACTGAGGAAGAGCTGCACGAATTACATTCATCGTTCCAAATACATTCACTTGAAACTGCTTTTCTATCTGCTCTGGCTTTAGAGCTTCAAATATTCCATACTGCCCGAAAGCAGCATTATTAACCAGCAGGTCTAAACTTCCAAAGGTGTTTATTGTCTGTTGGATACTATCTTCAATAAATTCAGGATTTTCAATATCCAGCTTGGTCACTAAAATATTTTCAATATGCTGAAGTTCTTTTTCTTGCTCTGGATGACGCATTGTCGCTACCACATTCCAGTTATTTTTGGCAAAAAGAAGTGCTGCCGCTCTTCCAATTCCTGTGGATGAGCCGGTAATTAAAACGGTTTTTTTCATGTCTATATATATTTAGATGCTCGAAGGGTTAATGCCGAATTTATTTTTAAAGGCATATGAAAAATGGGATAATGTTTCAAAACCTACCTCCATATAAACATCTTTAGATTTCATATTTTTATTTTCTAAAAGATAATAAGCTTCTTCCAACCTCTTTTGCTGAATCCATCTATTGGGGGAGTTATTAAATATTTTTTCAAAATCTCGTTTAAAAGAAGCTAAGCTTCTGCCCGTTAAAAATGCAAGTTGCGAAAGAGGTACATTAAACCTAAAATGCGTATTCATAAAAGCTTCTAGATTGATCTTTCCAGGAATACCAAAATGAAATAAAATATCGTGAAATAACTTCCCCCGACGCAGTAATAATTGGACGATTTCTATTTTCTTAATATCTATAAGTTCTTTTGAAATCTTATTTCCCTTATTTCCAAACCAAGGTTTTAACGATTCAAAATAATTGACAATTAACGCATCATCCTCAATAGTAAATAAGCTTTCTTTAACAGCTTTCTGAGAAGTATATTGATACTGTTGAGCGATATCCTGCAGTAGAGATTCTTCCAAAATAATCGAAATAGCTTCAAAAGGTTCTTCGGCATTGGGATATTTCACAAAGCGGATTAGTGCATTTTTGCGATAAAGGATAATATCTCCTTGACGATAAATATGTTTGGTAAGCCCATCAAATGCTTCCATCTCTCCGGAGAGAATATAGGCTAGACCATGATCCTTGATAAATTGTTCTCCAGATTTACTATTCTTGGAATAACATGTTTTTTGAATGCCGAATAGATTTTCCTCTTGTACCATTATTTTATCTTTTTCCACCAGAAAGTGGGTTTTGTATGCGGTGTATTTAAATCAATAATCTCGCCAATTATCGGGGTTAAGACAGGGATATTTTCGGCTATACTTAAGTTTGAAATACGTTCCAAAGGCTCATACCAAGCGTGATTTGCGAGAACGAATTTAGAGGAATGCACGGGTAAAAGTACCTTCGCTTTTAAGTCTTTAAATGCTTGAATGACTTCTTCCGGTTGCATATGAATATATTTCCAACTCAGGTCATACTGCCCATTTTCTAGGATGGCTAAATCAAAAGGACCTAATTTATCCCCGATCTCCGCAAAATGACTGTCATAACCACTATCTCCACCCAAATATATTTTATGTGTCCCAATTTCTAATGCATAGGAAGCCCAAAGTGTATTTGCAGACCAGATGCTACGCCCCGAAAAATGTCGTGCCGGACAGGTCGTAACCACAATTCCTGAATCTAAATAGGTTCTGTCCCACCAGTCTGTCTCTATAATCTGTTCCGGATCGTATCCCCAATACTGCAGATGCTCTCCGACTCCTAATCCCGCAATTACACGACCTACACGCGGTTGAATCTCCTTTAATGTCTTATAATCCATATGGTCATAATGGTCATGGGAGATAAATAGATAGTCGATATCCGGCAAATCTGAAGCTGTAGTCACCTCTGTTCCTTTAAAGGCTTTACTTCCTCCGGGAATGGGAGAAGCATTCGGACTTAATACAGGATCTACCAATATGCGTATCCCATCGATAGAAAGTAAGTACGAAGAATGTCCAAGCCATACTAAAGTAGGTCTATCCGAAGGCAAGGCATTCCAATCTACCTTTTTCGCAGGAATTGCTCCTTGAGGTTTGATATCTGCAGATTTCTTAAATAAGTAATCATATAGGGCGATACCTAAATTCTGAGTCACCTGCGGGGTATGATTTATATTTTGAAACTTACCATCTCTAAAGTTTGGCGAATTTTGAATTCGCGCTAGACGTTCTGCTGAAGGTCGCTTTCCGAAAACTGGTTGCATCATAATTAGTATTATTAATCCTGTAAAAACTGCAATAGCCAGTACAACTATTCGAATCCACCGATTTTTTTTCTTAGCCATCTGTTCTATTATTTATTATTAATTCTTTACAAATGTAAAGAGGAATAAAAAAAAATTATTTCTTGAAAAGCTCAAATTTAGTTTCCTAAAAAGCTCAACATCATTTCAGTAAAATCTGCTAAATCCCTATATAACAGAAGCGGGCATCAAGAATAATTCTTGATCCCCGCTGTATCTACTGGTATTTATCCGATAATAAATTTAATTTTCTTTTTCAGAATCAGCAATAGAAAGCTGATAGTTTTCTTCCATGTTGACTACAGTACGGCTAACCTGTCTAAAATCTTTAGCTTCTTTAGTCCATAAGAAAGGGAAGAATGAATACACTTGATTTCCATTTAATTCTTGGATATCCTGTTCCCAGTTTGCCCATTTAAAGGTTTCATAAAATTTGGATACATCTCCATTTAAGGTCCAGTTTATAAAATCTGAATAACCACAGCCCAGACTTTCCCAGGCTAAAGTATCAGGAGCAAAATAATAGATATGACCGATATCCTCACCGAATTCTCCTGCATTAATTGCAAAATATCCACCTAAAATATCATCGGCAACAAGAAGGAAGCTTCCTTTTTCACCTTCATGGGTAAAACTTTTATGCTTATTCCACTCCATTATTCCGCGATTTAACTTTTCAGAGCCGGAGCCTAAAATTCTCAGCCAGCCGCCTTGAATTAAAATCCCTCCAGTTTCATAAATAATGGCTCCCATTGGAGATTTTGTCGTTATCTGCGCTCTCAATAATTCCTCATCTGCACGTTTGGGATTTTTGGGTAGTATTTCATAGGAATTTACCGCATCTTTCATCCATTCTTTTACTAACACCCAACCTGAATCTGCTGTATTGATAAGCTCTTTTAACGTTTTCATTTTATAATACTTTTATACCGATAACTATTTTCCCAAAAATAGTTTTAATCTGGCGATTAATGAATCTTCAAGCTAAAATATGACTATAAAATCTCAATCTCTTTACAATAGGCGACTAATTGTTCATTATTTGTAAAGCCTAACACATTTTTCATCGTATTTAAACGCTTTTCAATACTACTTAAACTGGATGGATTGACGCCTTTTGTTTGAAAATAACGGGGCATTTCTTTTTGCGGTTTCCCCTCGTAGAGGAGTTTTATAATATTTAAATCAAAGCTGGTAAACTCATGGGAGTTTCTCTCTTGCACTATTTTTTTGATATCGGGAGATTGATAGGTTTTATTAGTAAATACAGCAAATAATGCATCTCGAAGGTGCTGTCCATCTCTTCTAGCCTTACGTACTAGGCCATCAATATCATTGGATTTAAACATTTCGCTGATTTTATAGTTTCGGTCTTTAGAGGTAAAAACTATAATTTTAAGATCAGGCTGTACGCTTTTAACGGCCTTAATTAAAGCTAAGCCATTTTTTAACTGCTGAGGGCTGTCATCCTCTTCAAATTCAATATCAGTAATTAACAGATCATAAGGATTATGATGAGCATTGGCTTTATCTATTAACGCTAAAGCATGGTCACAATAGTGCACATACTTCACATCCTGCACACCAAGATTTTTAAGTGTCGTCAGTACTGAAATGCTGGCTACCTCATGGTCTTCAACAATAAGCACCTTTTTAAACATAGTGTCTTTATTTATAATTTCGGAATAGTCATCTTTACCTTTAGTCCCTTCCCCTCTTCGGTAACAAAGATAATTTCGGCAGCGATACTATTCATACGGGAAACCGTATTTGCCAGACCTTTTCCAGAAAATTGAACAGTCTTTATACCTATTCCATTATCCTTATAAATAATTTCTCTCCGATCGTGATGCATAATAAAGCGAATTACAACCTGACTGGCCTGACTGTGTTTTTTCATATTGACCATCAACTCCAAGAGGACTTGATTAATTTCATTCTGTTCGGTAGGATTTAAAGCATCCCAAAATTCAGCCTCATTTCCAGCAATAAGGATACGTCGCTTTTCTGTAGCAAAGGATTTTAACAGTTCTGCTAATTCTTCATGAAAAGGGATATTCGAAGCTTCATATTCTACCCTGTGGGAAATATCTCTCGATTTCTGATACAGTTCATCCAATTTATCGAGAATCTTTTCTTGATCGATATAATCGGTATATTCCACTTCGGTCATTACCCGATATATTCCATTTGCTACGACATCATGAATCGTTTTGGAAAGCTTTAGCTGGTTTTCCTGAATATGATTTTGTGCCTCCAAAACGATACGCTGTTTGCGCTTTTTATACCAGAGTAAACCAAAACAGGAGAAGCTTACGATCCATACGATGAGAAATCCAATGCCTATACGTTGCCTAAAAAGATGAGTTTCTTTACGTTCATTTTCTCGTTCTAATAAAAGACTTTTAGATTTATTTTTTTCAGATTCATACCGAATCAGCGCGAACTGATTTTTTGCAATCATCCGAGCATTTTGAATACTGTCATTAAGCTGAAGGTATCTGGGTAGATAGCGCTCTGCATAATCACTGTCTAGCTGGATGAATTTTCTTAATATTTTTAATTGTTCTTCTTTACTCTGAATCTGCTGTGCAACCTCATACTGCTTATCTAAATAATATATAGAGGAATCTATATTCGATTTTTGATAATAGGTAGAAAGGGTAGCATAACTG
>DAIQRP010000136.1:0-7741 GCA_036786125.1 Sphingobacterium sp. | reverse complement strand
ATTGTGCAGAATGGTTTAATAACCTTAACTGACTGCTTGGTGCCTGAATCGGATCGTCTTCAGCAGGCGAACTCTTTTAAAGATACTGCTAAGGTTTTACAGATGACCCGTGCTGGTGTCGCTTGGATGGCTGTAGGTTGTGCTCGTGGAGCATATGAAAATGCATTAGATTATACACGTAAACGCAAGCAATTTGGAAAACCTATTGCTTCCTTCCAACTGATTCAAAATCATTTGGTGGAAATGTTGTCTAATCTGACAGCGATGCAATCTTTGGTATTCCGCCTGTCTGAATTACAGGATGCCGGACAGTTAAAGGATGAGCATGCTTCCTTAGCCAAAGTATTTTGTTCGTTAAGAACCCGAGATATTGTCTCCAAAGCGCGAGAAGTGATGGGTGGAAATGGGATTTTATTGGAGTATAATGTCGCTCGCTTCTTAGCTGATGCTGAAGCTATTTACTCCTATGAAGGAACTAAAGAAATAAATTCATTAATTGTCGGTCGCTCGATTACGGGCTTCTCCGCATTTGTTTAGGAGTATGATTAATTTTATTTTTTTCAGGAGATTAGCTTATTTAGGAATAGTTTTTGTTTAAAAACAGGCTTAAGTAAAAAAATAAGAATGAATAAAAAATTTATTGTTGGAGCAGCTTTAATGATGGGCTTTAGTATGACTTCATTAGCGCAGATTAAATTAAATAGTAAATCTATTAATTCTGCTACAAAATTAGCCAAAGCAGTAACCTTAAGTAATGAAGATGTAATTGCTTATACTAAGGAGTATATAGAATGGATGGATGAGAATAATCCGGTAGCTCCGGCTAATGATCCTTTAGCAAAACGCTTAGAAAAGTTAACGGCGAAGGTTAAGAGTTATGATGGATTAAACTTAAACTATAAAGTATATTTAGTACGCGATGTGAATGCTTTTGCTTGTGCCGATGGAAGTGTACGTGTATGTGCAGGATTGATGGAAGTGATGACCGATGAAGAGATTTTAGGCGTTATCGGGCATGAAATTGGGCATGTGAAAAATCAGGATTCCAAAGATGGTTTCCGCACAGCTTTATTAACATCAGCATTAAAAGATGGGGTAGCTTCTCAAAATGGTACTGCAGCAGCACTTTCTGATTCTCAGTTAGGTCAATTAAGCGAGCAGATTGCTAACTCCAGCTTCAATAGAAAGCAAGAGAGTGCAGCAGATAACTATGGTTATGAGTTTTTAAAGAAACAGAATATTAACCCATGGCATATGGCTGCGGCTTTTGAAAAGTTAAATGAACTTTCTGGTGGCGCCAAACAAAGTTTTACACAGAAGTTAATGTCTTCGCATCCAGATACCCCAAAACGGGTAGAGGAGATGTCTAAGAAAGCGGAGAAAGATGGTTTTCAAAGACCATAAGCTATAGAGTTAAAAAAAAAGCCCTGCAATATCATATTGCAGGGCTTTTTATTTTTTATTTCTTCTGTTGTTGTTGCTGACGCATCATATCTTCCATTTTCTGTTGGAAGCTTGATTTTTTCGCTGCCTTAGGATTAGCTTTATTGGCTTCTAATTTAGCTAAAATCTTATCATCATCTACAAACTTACGAATAATCACCTGTTGTAAGAACGTGAACACTGCTCCTAAGAAGTAGTAGTAGTTCAATCCTGCAGGGAAACTATTTAAGACAAAGAAGAATATTAACGGCATAAAGTAACCGATATATTTCATCTGACCTGTAGCTCCTGAAGTGGAGTTATTATACCAAGTTGTTAAAAGCGTAGTTAAGGTCATCAAGATACACATTAAGGAAATGTGGTTGATACCTATAATAGGAAGTGGAGCGAAAGAAATTAAGCTGTCATAAGTAGACATATCTTTCATAAATAAAAAGCTCTCACCTCTTAACTCAAATAAATTCGGGAAGAAGTAGAAGAATGCAATTGTAAATGGCATTTGCAATAACAGCGGTAGACATCCTCCTAAAGGATTCACACCCGCTTGCTTATACAATTTCATTTGCTCCTGCTGTAATAACATCGGATTATCTTCACCTACTTTTTCTTTGATCTCATCTAACTGCGGTTTTAACACACGCATTTTAGCCATAGACTTATAAGATTTATAAGTTAATGGAGATAAAATACCTTTTAATAATAAAGTTAAGATTAAGATAACAATACCATAAGAAAGGTGGAAACCATCTAAGAAATCGAATACAGGAACAGTAATATACTGGTTAATCCAACGCATTGGTCCCCATCCCATATTGACAATCTTTTGGAAGTCATGACCTTCAGCTTTTAAAACTTTATATTGGTTAGGACCAAAGAAGAAGTTTAAAGAATAGCTATTGTCTTTTTGATTTGCAAATTTTAATTCAGCATTGGTTCCATATAACTTAACAATGGAATCTTCTGCAGAAGTGGTAACATGAACTTTTGCTGAGGCAAATCCATCTTCATTCATTAAGATATTAGAGAAGTAATGTTGCTTAAATGCAATCCACTCCACTTTTTCATCCAATGTTTTATCATCATCTTTAGATTCAGATAAGTGGTCCACAGCATCATCTTTATAGTAGATGGTTGACTTCTGACGTTCTGAGTCTATATTTTGTTCTTTTTGGAATAAAATAGTCTCCCAATTTAACGTTAGCGTTTTTTGAGTTTGCGGAATTAAGTTTTGGATACCTACGGTATGAATATCTAAAGCTAAATTATAGCCAGTACCTTTTAACGAGTATACATATTCAATATATTGGTTTTCACCATAGTTTAAACGGAATTTTACTGCTTGAGATTGATCTCCAGAAACGGAGATATCAGTACTTTCAGTAACGAAGTTTAAATCATTAGTGGCGATATTCTTTCCTGCTGCATTAAATAATAGACCAAATTTATTTTGGTTACCATCAAATAACATCAGTGGAGAGCCATCAAAATTCTTTTCGTTTTTCAGTTCTACTGATTTCACACGTCCACCTTTGGAGCTAATTTTAGCGATGATCTTTTCGTTCTCAATAGTAACGATTTTCTCTTCACCATATTGAGCAGCACCAAATGGCTGTTTTAATACTGCAGAGTCTACCACTGTCGCAGCGGTGGCTTGTGTAGCTAAGGAATCCGAGATTGGCGCAAGACCTTGTTTAACGCGCGCAATAGAATCCTGTAAGATTTGTTCACGTTTGATTTCTTCTTCAGAAGGTTTCATCACATAGAATGAACCGATTAGAATCCCGAAGATTAATACCAAACCAATAAGGGTATTTCTATCCATTTTAATTAATTAATTTTTATTAATTGTCCGCAAATCAATTATTTTTTCACTTTAGTTTTTTTATTGGCTAAAGATGCGGCTACAAAGCTAACAAAAAGTGGGTGAGGATTTGCAACAGTTGACTTTAATTCTGGATGAAATTGTCCAGCCACAAAAAATGGATGATTTTTTAATTCTACAATTTCTACCAATCCTGTTTCTGGATTAAATCCGGAAGCAATCATTCCAGCCTCTTCATATTGTGTTAAGTACTCATTATTAAACTCATAGCGGTGGCGGTGACGTTCAGTAATTTTTGATTTTCCGTAAATAGTAAATGCTTTAGTACCTTTTTTAATTTCACAATCATAAGCTCCTAAACGCATAGTTCCACCCATGTTTGTAATATTTTTTTGTTCTTCCATTAAATTAATAACGGGGTGAGGAGTATTTTCATCCATTTCGTAACTATTAGCTCCTGTTAATCCCAGTACATTTCTACCGAATTCAATTACGGAAGCTTGCATACCTAAACAGATACCGAAGAAAGGAATTTGGTTTTCCCGAACATATTGTATCGCTGTTAATTTTCCTTCTAGACCACGTTCTCCAAATCCTGGAGCTACGAGTACACCGTCCATATCTTTTAATTTATCGCCGACATTATCAGCATGTAAAGATTCTGCTGCAATACTGCTGACACGTACTTTACACTCATTGACCGCTCCAGCATGAATAAATCCTTCGATAATAGATTTGTAGGCATCTGGAAGTTCCACATACTTACCGACTAAAGCGACATTAATTTCATCTGTAGGGTTTTTTAGCTTACCTAAAAATTCTTTCCAACTCGCTAAGTCAGGTTCATTTTTATTGGAAAGCTTTAATTTTGCGAGTACAGTTTTATCTAACTGCTCTTTTAACATATTCAATGGCACATCATAAATGGAAGGCGCATCGATCGATTCAACCACAGCATTGATATTGACATTACAAAATAAAGCCAGTTTTTTACGAATTTCATTTGATAATTTATGCTCTGTACGGCATACTAAAATATCAGGTTGAATACCGTATTCCAATAAGGTTTTTACGGAGTGTTGTGTAGGTTTAGTTTTTAGTTCTCCTGCTGCAGCTAAGTAAGGAACTAAAGTTAAGTGAATTACTAAAGAGTCGTGAGCCCCTAATTTCCAACGTAATTGGCGTACTGCCTCAATAAAAGGTAAAGATTCAATATCTCCTACAGTACCTCCAAGTTCTGTAATGACAATATCGTAATCTCCAGTTTCACCCAATAACATCATGCGATGTTGGATTTCGTCTGTGATATGAGGAACAACTTGGACAGTCTTTCCTAAATAATCCCCCGCACGCTCTTTTTCAATTACTGTTTTGTAAATACGACCTGTAGTTACATTATTCGCTTGAGAAGTAGGGACATTTAAGAAACGCTCGTAATGACCTAAGTCTAAATCTGTTTCCGCACCATCTTCTGTAACATAACATTCCCCATGCTCATATGGATTCAATGTTCCTGGGTCAATGTTAATATAAGGGTCAAACTTTTGAATGGTAACTTTAAAGCCACGTGCCTGGAGAAGCTTGGCAAGGGAAGCTGCGATAATACCTTTCCCTAACGATGAAGTAACACCGCCCGTAACAAAAATATATTTAGTCATAACAATAATGGATTTCTAAAAAATATTTGGGCTTTTAGAGCCCAAACATCTGCTATATGTACGGGATACAAAGGTATGAAATTTTTTCGGTTGTCGGAAAAACTATTCTGCTTATCCTCAAAATATGTTTAACGATTTTGTTTTAAGCAATTTAGTAATTCCGCATTGATTTCAGATTCTCCAAAGATCGATACTCCTGCAGCGCCATTTTTTCGGGCCAGTTGTATGGCTTGTGCTAATTCTTCCATCTGATTAAAGTCAGGTACATACAGACCGGCATATAATGGAAAGCGTCCGTTTAGTGCCTGTACGCCCTCTTGTACGGCTTCTCCAATCCATGTAACGGGTTCCTGATAAAAGCCATGATAGATCATTGGAAATACGGCATCTAGATTCCAATTCGTCCAATCCTGTCGTACAATTCGTTTGGCAAGTTCAGGAGTAGGGAATACCGCTGCGCTGAGGGGCTTATTATAAGATTTGGCCACTTCAGCAATCTGATTTACGACCTTATTCACTTGGCGATACCTAAAATTACGCCAGGATAAACTCTGATCTGGATGTTTAAGGGAGTCGATTTGAATTCCAGTTTCGTCCAAAAACGCTTTTTTACTATAATCGCTATAGCAGAAATCATAATCCGCTAACTCTGAACTTTGGTCCAACTGATAATTATTCCATAGGTTCACCGGAAGGATAACATCTGGGTAGCGTATATAATCTAAATGCAAGCCATCCACCTCTTCTTTTTCCAATTGTTCTGCAGCCTTATCTGCGAGATATTGAGGAACATCGGGGTGGGAGGGGCTTAAAAATCGATAATATCCTACATAGGGCGGTTGCGTAGCACAGGACTTCCCTGAGCGGCTTACGGCATACCAGTCCGGATGTTTTTCGAGTAATTCCTGTTCTCCGCGATTCATCGTCCACATCCAGCGATGTGCCTGAAGTCCTATTGTTTTCGCTATTTGAAAATGTTTAGCACTGTAGTCTTCAAAAAATATGCCGATGGCTCCAGCATCTTTCCACGCTTGGTAACGCGTTTTTAATTCGGCTTCGCTATCGGATGGATTCGGGCGCACCCAAAAATAATAGGCAAAGTCCGAATGTTCCTGAAATAAGGGATCTGCGGTTTTAAATGGAGTTAGGGTAAAGCTGGCTAAACTTAAGCCTGCAAGGCCTGTAAGTGTAGACTTAATAAAATTTCTTTTGTTCATAATGGCGGATATAGGTTAGTCCATATTACCTTTAGCATCTATGGAACCCTTTAATTTAGGATTTTTTTTGGAGGTTAATTCAATACGATAGAAATTTTTTGTTTTTGTATAATCTATATGATAGATTTCATCTATATGTTTTAAAAGGACAGCATCCGTATGTTGCGCGGTAATTTTGGGAAGATACTGTAGATTTTTCTTAAAATAAATTCCTTGGATATAATGCAGGTTCCATAAATCTTTTTCCAAGGCATGACTCTCTGGATATTGATAAGTTTCGGCCTCTGGGCTTTCTACAAATTGCAGATATCCCCATCGTTCGGGATAGTGCATATTCACAAGGCCGATTGGAGACCATACCCAATTATCTTCATGGCTACCTTTTTTACGCTGATACTGCCCTTCAATAATATCATGTGGCCACTGTACCCTAGAGAAATTCAGGCGCCACTGATCGTTTAGCTGTGGGCTGGCTTTCTCTCCGAAGAAATTTAAAGAGGAGAATGGAATAGCCATTTCTACAGTCCAGTAAGCATCTTTATCCTCCGGTTGATTTAAGGAGCCTTGAATATGCACTGCAGACTGTAGGTTTTTAACATCCCATTGCAATTTGGCCTTTCCTCCAAAACGATAGGGTTTTACCATAAGGAGATCTAAGATGGTATTGAATGGATTAACCTCAATTTCAAAGTACGCATCGCCCTGTCTATCGGGTTTTATAAAAATTTCAAAGTCATTATTATGATAGATAATAGTATCCCGTTGTTTTAAGGTCGCCCAGATATGCGGTTCTTCCAGATGGGCAAAGATATAGAGATGCTCTTTGTCCCATAACATCTTAACTCGCGTTGCATAGGCAGGCTGAGGTCGATCTTTTCCTTCAATATCTATAAAGGCATCAGACCAGGCTGCCTGTTCCCAAGCGTCTTCTAAATCACGTCCATCGATTTCTATTGCAGCCTCAGTATAGCCGACTTGATAGAAGCGAACTGGCTCTTGTAATCGGATCAGTTCCTGACGATTTTGCTGCGCATTTCCTAAAAAAAAGAAATGACAGAGTATATATGCGGATAAATAGGCTTGTAATTTCATAATATAAGTTCTTCTTAAAAATATGGTAAATTGTTTTAGCAAACAAATAGAACTCCATTTATAGCGATAATATTTTTGTTATCATCTCTATAGAAATATAAGTATATTTAATCTATTCAATTAAATAAAAAGCAGGATGGAAAAATTAATTAATGAATTGGTGGAGAAAGCGGGCTTAAGTCCAGAGCTGGCTCAAAAAGCATCTACAGTGGTATTGGGTTTTGTCAAAGATAAATTGCCTGCCGGATTATCCGAAAAAGCAGAGGATCTGTTAAATGGGAAATTGGACCTTTCTTCTATAGTTTCTGAATTGACGCAGGGAAATGCAGCTGAAGGAGGAATTGGGGGAGTATTCGATAAGGTAAAAGATATCTTTGGCGGAGAACCCAAAAAATAGTCAAAAAGCATAAAAAAAGGATTTCACTTGTCTTGAAATCCTTTTTTTATACGGAAGTAGTTCGTAATTAAATTCTTTTAGATTTAATACGAGCAGCTTTACCAGTAAGACC
>DAIQRP010000135.1:1350-7793 GCA_036786125.1 Sphingobacterium sp. | reverse complement strand
TTTGCGATCTCTTGACCTGCTACTTCGGCTTGAACCGTTACAGTACCTGGTTTCTCCGATCTCACTTCCAGTTTAGCCTCTCCAATTGCATTACTGCTCAGAGTTTGGCTGCTTACTGTACCATTCACATCGGTCACTGTAAAGAGCACCTCTACTCCTGAAATTGGGTTGTTTAAAGCATCTACAATCGTGGCTGTAAATTCATTAAATTCTATACCATCAGCAATAGCATTATCTTTTGTAACCGCTAGTTTAGAGTTATCGTAATCTACTGGACCAGCTACAAATGTCGCTGTCGCTGGAGAATTTGCGATCTCCTTATCTGCTACATCGGCTTGAACGGTTACCTGACCCGCTTTTTCGGATCTCACTTCTAAAACAGCCTGACCTGAGGCATTGGTTTCAAGCTCTTTAGTGCTTTTCAAACCTGATACATCAGTAATTGTAAACTGTACTGTTGTTTTAGAGATTGGGTTATTTAAAGAGTCTACAATCGTGGCTGTAAATTCATTAAATTCTTGACCATTAGCTATAGCACTATCTCTTGTAACCACTAGTTTAGAGTTATCATAATCTACAGGACCAGCTATAAAAGTAACTATAGCAGGAGATCCTTCAATAATTGATATGGTATCGACTTTAGCGGTAACATTTAAAGAACCTATTTTTTTACTATATAATTTTAAATTAAACTCACCATTATTATCGGTATTACCTTCTAAGGAAGTTGTACGCAATCCATCTAATTCATCTACAAAAAACTTAACTTCACGACCAGCAATAATATCATCAAACTGATCTTTTAGAGTCACTTTAACTATATTTTCATCTACATCGTTAGCAGTAGCATCATTTTTTACAACTTCTATAGTTGATTTTGTAAAATCTACGATTTGAGGTAAAACTTGAATAGTAAATTCTGGAGATATTATCTGACATGATTTATCAGAGCTAATAAGTGCTCTAAAACTTAACGTTTCTTCTACTTGAGAAATTGAAGGTGTTATTGTTATAGATGCATTAACAGAATCAGGCATCAATACCCAATCCGATCCATTACGTTGTTCCCATGCATATATTACATTCTCACTATCTGTTTCAACTGTAAGAATAGTTTTTACATTAGGTTCCACCTCAACTTTTAATTTATCGGTTTTTTGATTATTTATCTTGGTAGCCGTAATATTAGGAAGTGGATTAACTTTGACTAATATTTCTTGTGCTCTACCAATACTGCATCCAAATCTAAAAGCTTGAACTTTAAAACTGTGAGTTTTAGCTGATAAATTATTTGGAAGTTTAAAATCTAAACCATTTGAGCTAGTGATTTCATTATTGTCCTCATCATATAATTTATATGTTGTACAATTATCTAGTAGGGTAAAGGTTAATTCTTGACCCGGACAGATCTCATATAATCCTCCAATAGTATTCGCAATTTCAATACGAGGTTTTACACTCACATCAAAGATTTCTAATTGATCAGCTAATTTCACACTTGCAATACTAGAATATCCAATCTGTATTCTATCATATGGTTGTGATCCAAATGGATCAATAATAACTGAATATTTACTATTTTCTAGACTTAATAATCTTAGATTTAATAATTGGGAATCATCTAAAATAGGTTCACCCACTTGATTCGAGCCCATGAATCTAGTGATTTGAAACCCTTTTAACAATTCTAAAGTTAACACTGCCCTATCAGGGTTCCTTAAAATAATTTGTAAAGAATCCGTCGGCATTACAGGATTTTTAAAGATCGGTGTAATATATGCGGTATTTAATAACGCTACTGTTCTATTTATAGTTGCAGAAGAATTTAAATCATTATCAACGGCATTCCATGGGTTAGCTACTGAACCTAATACGGAAGCTGCATCTATGCCTAGATCTTTTACTCCGGATAATAAATCGATAATATCAGGATTTGTATTTTCATCAATTGCCTGACAATTCGCATTTCCTGGCTTAGTAATAAAGGCTCCATACAGCTTGTTGTTATCTCCTAAAGCAAGCAAAGATCTTTGCGTGATACGTATTCCTTTATAATCTTGAGGTCCGTTCTTACCAGCAGGGACAAATACAATTTCATAAGAATTATCGGCACCTAATAAGGTTAATAAAGATGAACCTATAGCTTTAGGTATACCAATAGGCTGTCCATTTTCATCTAATCCTTCAACAGTAAGATTGGATAATAATTTTAGTGTACTGATATCTTTTCCCAACTTAATTGTTGCTGGCGTTCCGGCTTTTACAATTTCTGGGAAATTTAAATCTTGCCAAATTGCTCCTATTCCCAATAGGCCTACATTTGTTATTAAATTAGAAAAAGTTTTTGGATTCCCATCTACTGCATTCAATGGATTTTTAACACCACCAAAAATTGAAGTACCTGTTTTTTGACTGTTTGCATAAATACGTTCCAATATTGGAGGACAATCCGAATTATCAAAAACAGTAAAAATAACCGTTTCAATTGTAGAACATTTTCCACTTGTTGCAACAACAGTAAAAGGATAAGATCCTGGTTGATCAAATGATACAGCACCTGGTGTAAAATGCTCTCCCTTATTATCAAACCATTTAATTTGTATATCTTTTGAATCTGTTTCTACAATAGGTAGATTAGTCGTTTCCTTTAATTTAAGAGCTAGTTCTGTGAAAGATAATTTAATTGTTGGAGCCTCATTAACAACAACAACTATAGAGTCCGATAACGGACTTTCACATCCCGTATTATTATCTATAAAAACTACAGTATAACTACCTGATTTGTTTACAAAAATCTTATTACCTGAAAATCCTTCAATTAACTCAGCATTTTTAAACCACTGATAAGTACCATTTTCATATTCTAAAACTGATAACTCCATAATATCAGTTGAGCATAATTCTAATGAACCAGATGGAATAATTACTAATTTCTCTGGTCTATCGTTTACTTTTATAGAAACTGATTCAGAAAAATCAGACTCACAGATGGAATCATTTAATGCCTTAACTGAATAATCCCCCGCTAAACTTACTTTGATTATTGACGAGGTTTCGTTATCAAGTATTACACCATTTTTAAACCACTGATATGAATTTGCATGATTAGAATTTGCTGATAATTCAACAAAATCGCCATCACAAATAGTCGTGTCTCCTTTAACTGTTACTACAGGAACAGAAGGTAAAGAAAGCACATTAATTGTTTGATTAGCTGGAGGATTATTAAAGCAATACCCATCACCTTCAACAATGACATAATAAGTGGTCGTAGATGAAGGAGATACTTTTATTGTTAATCCCTCTAGAGGAGTTCCTAAAAGGTCTTTATTATCATACCATTTAAAAAATCTTCCATCAATATTTAGATTGCCAAGTTCAATACTAAGGTCAATTTCTGTACCTGCACAGATTGTAGAATTTACGGCATTAATTTTAAAGTCAGTACTAGAAATTGGAGTACAAGAAACGGCTAATTTAATCTGTTCTGTCTTATATTTAGGCTCAGTATCTACATCTGTATATTCTATTGTAGCAGAATTATTTAAAGATGTAATCACAGTATCTGAAGAAACAAGATTCCCCACCTTAACCTGATAAACAAAGTTCTTAGATTCTCCTGGTAATAATTTAATATTTAAAATAGGGGAATTTAAATTGTTTCCAAAAACTCCGGATTCATATGTCGTACCTTCAGGCAAGGTACTGCTTAAAGATCCATCAGTTATTGTTTGGTTACCTGTATTTTTAATAGTTATTGTATAAGTAATAATATCATTTTCTTCAATAATTGCAGATCCATTTTCATTATTACTTTCACCTTTAAAAGCTATAATAATATCTTTTGATGGTACTACGGTTAAATCAGTTCCTTTAGGACCTGATTCATCAGGGCCGGAAGTTAAAGGATTTAAATTATCTAACGGAGGAAAAGATTCTATTGCTGTAGCTGAGGTATCTAATTGAACTTTAGCAATATTTTTAATTATCGAAATATTAGAAAGATCCTTATTGACACTCGCTATAAAACTAAGATGTTTAGTTTCTCCAACTTTTAAAGACAAGCTACCTAAATTAACAATATTGTTTTCAATTGGAGTTTCTCCAGCAATAGTCAATCCTAAAGGTAATTCATCCTTAACATGAACTGAAGATAGATCTTGATTACCTGTATTTCTAACATAAATTGTATAATTTACTAGTTCTCCGCCTGAAACATTAGTTAAAGCAGAATCATCATTAACCTTTACTGATTTCCAAGAAACCAAATTTTGTATGGATTCTACAGGAATAATAGTGGCGTTACCGTTTGTGATATCTGGTCCATTATTCTCTGCATTTGGAGGATATGTTTCACTTCCAATATCATCACTTGAGGTTTTAACTAAAGCTGTATTTGAAATTTTATTAACTCCTGTTAAATTACGATCTACAAGAACTTTAAAAGAAACTATTGTTGAATCATTTACCCCTAAATTAATATTAGAAAAAATAATTTTCCCTCCTTCTAGAATACCATCAAAATCAGCTGACTCTGGTACATAAGTCGTATGAGCAGGGATTTCATCTTCAATAATTAATCCTGAATAAGGCAGATCCCCTGTATTTTTAAGATGAATGCGATATAAAATTTCTTCACGCCCAGAAACTTGAGTTTTACCTTCAGGCAATACAAAAGATTTCCATGCCTCGAAAGATTTATTCACCGTATCACAACTTCTAGAAACAGAATAGATTTTTAAAGGCCCAGCTATATTTACTGATGCAATACTTCTCAAGCCTACAGAAATTTTATCAAATTTACCGGAAGGAGTAAATGAAAGTTTAGCACGCCCATTACTATTATTAAATAGGTCTAAAATATTTATGCCATCTAGAACACCAGATGATAAATCTAATGTTTGAACTATTGCATTTTTATTAAATACTTGAATTTCTATTGTCCCTAATACACTTGCATTTATATTTCCAGAGCCATAGTGTAAATCAATTTCAACAGCGGAATTTTCTTTAGAAAGTCCATTAAAATTAAAGGTTTGCTCTAAGCTTGTTCCTACTGCAACCGTACCTAGATTTAAGATGGATGCCTCTGAAGAATTATTAGAAATTGCATGATGCGGATTTTCCACTGCAACTCCATTTAAGGCCTGAATACTTAAATTCAACCCTCGAATATTATATGAAGTTGAAAATACTGGAGAACATTCATCTATAGCATTTTCATAACATACTGAATATACTTTTAATTGAACAGGTTTATTTAATAAATTTAAGATGCTAGAATAATTATAAGTTAATTCAACTTTAGAATAAGTTTTATCTGCAGTAATAGCGATATAATATCGTCCATCTTTATCTTGAACAATTCGAATTTTATCATATACTTGACTAAATGAGTCGCTAGAACTACCTGAAATGACCGAAGTATTATCATTAGTTAAAGCATTTACAGTAAAATACTCATTCCCCAAAATAACAGACCCAGCTACAGAAGACACCAAATTTCCTAAGCTTCCACCTAATAATTGACTTAATAGCTTTCCTTCATGTTCAATGCGAATATAAGTTGTTTTACCTACAGGAACATTAGTACCAAAATCTACAATTAATGAAGCTTTTCTAATATCATTAAATAATGAATTAGAACCAATATTAAGAGTTGCATATGTCGAGAAATCGCCATCTAATAAATTCTGTAAATCATCAACATTAGAGGCTGCTTCGATATTTGATATACATACTGGCTCAATAAATGGTGTCGCTTCTGGAATAATAGGACAAGTCGCAGATACTCGCTTCACAGAGTATAGTCGCAAGTTTGCCGAATAGTCAACACCTAAAAGAGTTGAAATTCCAACGGCTACTCGATCATACGATTTTGTTGTTATATATTTTAATTCTACTTTATTACCATTTCTTAATAGCCCTAGGACATCTATACTATTAATTAAGCCCCCTTTAAAATTCAGCCTCTCTTGTTCTACACCATTTAAATATGTTTGTATATAATATGAACCCAATATATTTAGGGATAGTAGATTATCTGAATCATATTGAACAGTCACATGTAACTCATCGCCAACTTCAGAAGGACTATTAAAGAAAATATTCTGTTTTACATCTGAAGCGATTGATAGTGCCCCTGTACTAATAGTAGAGTAAGCAGATGAATTTTTACTGATTGCGTTATCTGCATCTTTAACTCCAGAATTAGCTAAATCTGCGGCGGTAAGATTTGCTCCAGATACGTCGAATGAAGTGAATGATCCGGGCTCACATAAATTTAAATCTTGTTCAAAACATGCCTCATAAACTTTCAATTCGACAGTTTTATTTAATCCCAGTAAGGATCCTATGCCATTGGTAATTTCTATAGATTTATAATTAACATCCGGAGTTACTGCAAAATAATAACGACCAATACGATCTTGAACCAAACGAAG
>DAIQRP010000135.1:0-1340 GCA_036786125.1 Sphingobacterium sp. | reverse complement strand
ATTGAGTACCTCAGTACCTGCTGCATTTTTAACTCTAAACTTGACATACTGAGAGCCTAATACGACAGAGTTCGCCACAGAGCCCACCAAATTTCCTAATGTACCACCTAATAAACCTTTTAGAATATCAGGATCCATATCTACACGAATATAGGTCGTTTTATAAGCAGGAACAATATCTGTAAATCCTATATTTAACGTTCCTTCATATCCACCAATTCCTGCTACAACTCCAGATGAAGATCTTAAGATTGCGAATGTTTCATTATTTCCATCAACTGCAAAATTTGCAAAATCCGTATATGTTGAAGAAATTAATTCAGAGGAACATGAGGGATTAATTAGTGGTCCCTCTGTAGGATCTGGAATTTTAAAATCAGGATCTGGACAGTTTTCAGAAAACCTGTTAATTTCATAAACCCGAATTGGCTGAGCTAAAAGATTTAAGGATACGAGATTCGATACTACAATTTTAACTTGATCAAAAGAACGCCCTGGCCCAAAAATAATTTTGACAGGTTTACCCTGACCTAATAATCCTAAAACATCAAGGTTATTGACAACTTGGCTTTTTAAACTTTGACGATATACCTCTTGGCCCTTATTAAAAGCAAGAACTTCTATTGTTCCTAATAGATCTAAAGATACAGCCGAAGCCTCATTTAATCCTAAGGTAATAGCAAAGTGATCTGAAGGATTTGATGAACCAGGGAAAAATATATTTTGCGTAACTGATGCTCCAACTCCAACTGTACCTACATTCAATTGAGAAAAAGTTTTTTCATCTCCATCAATGGCAAGGTGGCTATTTAACACCCCTGATTCAGCACCACCCAAATTTAATAAATCTAAGGAGATACCTTTAGTTTCTAAATTAGTAGCAAATGGAGGACAATCAAAATTCATATTTGATGAACACATTCCATATACCTTTAATGAAGAAGTAGCTTGCCCACCTACCAAGCCATTTAATGTATTTTTAATCGTAATCGCACTATAGTTCATAGTAGGCGCGACCATTAAATAATAATTACCTAATTTATCTTTTACCAATTTTAATTCATCTGAATTAAAACCATTTATTGAACTATAATTTTTTACTACCTGACCATTAGAATTTAATATCTCTAACTCTAAGACATTTTTACCAAATAACACAGTTTCTCCAAGATCTGAAATCAATTCGCCCAAACTTCCGTTTAAAAGTCCATCCAATAGATTTTTTTCTCCATCAATACGAATAAATGACCTAGTATTAGCCATCTTTTCAGCACCATAGCCCAAAGTAATATAACTTTCTTTACCGCCAATACATCCTACAATACCTGATGATGACTCTA
>DAIQRP010000134.1:7394-7827 GCA_036786125.1 Sphingobacterium sp. | reverse complement strand
TCTCGGTGACGCTCCCTTTCGGATTTATCCTCCGAGAAGCCTGCTTTCCAATACGAATAGGCATAAAGTTCATCCCTATGCCATCCTTTTTCCACCCTTAAGAATCGTCTTATTTCTTTAACTGCACGTTGTTCAGCAGCTACATAAGCGAATTTTGAATGTAAGGGTAAGGCTTGATACTGCAGTTCTTCAGGCAATAGACTTCCTTCTTCGGGATGAGGATTAACCAACCAGACAAATTTAAAATTGCCCTTAGATTGTATATGTTGAATATCTTCTGCTGTAGGAACTTCAAAGATACAGAGTCCCGAAGCATAATCTTTCACATCTTCTAATATAGCACTTATCACAGGGATGCCAGTAGCATCAGCCACGAATAGATAGTCATCGGCCACTTTATATATTTCAGATTTCGCTTGATGCATCGCTATGC
>DAIQRP010000134.1:967-7384 GCA_036786125.1 Sphingobacterium sp. | reverse complement strand
TGACAATGTATAGCCCAACGTGAAGCAGGTCCTTCATCTCCATGTGCTATAAAATCGATCCATAATTCATTCTGCTCCATATCAATTCCTCTATGGGTATAGGTGCGGATGGATGGACTGACTTGCGGATCTGGCATTTCCCATTCATTTAATTCAAAATTATATTCTGGAAAATAAATCTCTTTAACTCCTGCGGGAGGAATAAATATTTTATTATTAGTTCCTATGGTACAAATCGCAAAGTCTTCTAAATGATCTGTTGTTAGGAAAACTCTTATATAATTGGGGCTAATATATTCTTTCCTAGTGACAGTAAATACGGCTTTTATAATCGTGTAATTTTTTGAATTGCTCATGTTATTAAGAATTATTCTAAATAGTAAACAAATGTATATTTTAAAATTTAAGATAAAAAGACGTCAGCAGAAGTATTTGCTTTAATGACAATGAAATGAAATATTTTTAGATTTAAATTTTATGATTTAAAGTATAAATCTAACCGCTTAAACAAATGCCCCTAATGAATTGTTGAAATAGTAGCATTAGGAAATAAAAAACAAATTTTAATCTTATTTTAGTACGCAAAACGACGACACATATATTTTACGTAATGAATTTCTTTCGAAATAAATCCAAGAATACAGTATATCTAGCCCTTGCCATACTCGGTGGATACTTCAATTGCTCGGCAGCATATGCGCAAGAAGCGCATATCGTAGCTCCTGATTCCATAGTGACCGTTATTGCGAAAGAGTATGATGAGGTGGGGCTAGTGCACCGCTATTGGTTAGGAGATTCTTATCGAAAGTTATACAATACGCCAGTGAAGATGCCTATTATGGATCTATCTCAGCAGTTTGGAGGTCTCCAAGTCGTCAAATTAGGAGGAGGTATGCAAACCCAATCGCTACGCCTTGCAGATGCCTCAGGTAGAGAATGGGTATTACGATCGATACAGAAATATCCGGAGCGAAGTCTTCCTGAGAATTTACGTAAAACTATTGCTAAAGATATTGTACAGGATCAAATATCCATTGCCAATCCTTTTGGCGCCTTAACGGTTCCTCCATTTAACCGCGCGCTCAAGTTACCTCATGCCGTGCCTATTTTAGTATATGTTGGAGATGATCCCCAGTTGGAAGAATACAGGGATATATTTAAGAATAGAGCTTATATGTTTGAGTCCCGAGTTCCTTTGGATGAAGATAAAACAGACAATACCGCAAAGGTCCAACGGAAGGTGGAAGAAGATAATGATACCCAAGTTGATCAAGCTTTAACATTAAGAGCTCGTCTTCTAGATTTTATATTGGGCGATTGGGATAGACATGAGGATAATTGGAGATGGGCTCCGGAGAAAATCGATGGAGAGAAAATCTATACTCCAGTTCCGCGAGATCGAGATAAGGTCTATTATAAAACATCAGGTGTATTTCCAACATTGCTATCCTATCAATGGCTGAAAGCTCACTTGCAGCCCTTTTCTGATCATATCCGTAATGTAGGTCAGTGGAATTTTAATGCCAGACATTTCGATCGCTATTTTCTGAACAAATTAGATAAAAAAGATTGGGAGAAGCAAATCGCTTATGTACAGAAACATATTACGGATTCCTTAATAGATGTGGCGATGGCACAGATGCCCGATACCATTGTGAAATTAAATGCGGAATCTACTAAAAAGCATATCCAAGCGCGACGGGATGATTTAAATCATACGGGATTGGAGTATTATCATATTTTAGCTAAATATGTGGATATTCCAGCCTCTGCAAAAAATGAATTTATTACTGCGGATTACCATAAAGATGGAAGCATAACTGTAGAAATGCGCAACCGTAAGAAAGATGGTACTGAAGGTAGAAAAATTGTAAAAAGACGTTTCTACCCCAATGAAACTCATGAAATTCGCTTATATGGCTTAGGGGGATCGGATTATTTTGAATTAAAGGGGAAACATCAGAGTCCGATTAAATTACGTTTAATTGGAGGAGATTCCACCGATCATTATAATTTCTCACCTAAATTCACCAATCAGGCTAAGGTATATATATACGATGATAAATCTCAGGCGAATAGTTTTGTACAGGCTAAGGGCAGTCATCTGAAACTGTCTAATGATACTGCAGTATATGCTTATGATAGAAACAGTTTTAAATATGACCGCACTGGAATTTTAGTCAATGGACAATATAGTGTCGATAAAGGTTTATTTTTAGGTGCAGGTTACCTGTTTGAAAAACAAGGATTTAGAAAAAATCCGTATGCGTACAAGCAAGAAATATGGGCACATTATTATACGGGTAGAGAGTCTTTTGTATTTAATTATAAAGCGGACTTTAAATCCCTGATTGGCAAAAATGACCTCTTGTTAGATATCAACTATTTTGGCCCTAGTAATCAGGAAAACTTCTTTGGCTTGGGAAATAATACGGAGTTTGAAGAACGCAAATCTCGAGGCATACATTATTATAGAAATCGATATGATCATCTTCATGCCGATATATTTCTCAAAAGAGATTTTGCCGATTTTTGGAGATTGAAAGTCGGTTCATCATCTGAATTATATATTAGCCAAGAGCAGAACAATAGAGGTCGATTTTTTGAAGAATATAAGATAGCCAATCCAGAAGCCGAAATCTATGGTCATTTCTTCTTTACGGGTGCGAAGATGATTTTAGAATACGATAGTAGAGACAATATAGATAATCCGAAGAAAGGTATGCACTGGATATCTTCAGTAGATATGAAAACGCAATTTACTGCAGACCCTAGGCAATATCTACGGATGAATACAGTTTTTAGTTTTAATCAAACTAATGAAGCCGGCTGGTTCACCATAGCCAATCGTACTGGATTTGAAACCATCTTTGGAGATCCATTGATCTTTCAATATGCTCAGTTGGGCGGAGATAATAGTCTTCGCGGATTTAATTCTAGAAGATTTACAGGAAATACCATGGCTTATAATAATTTAGAATTCCGCTTTAAGGTACTTTCTTTTACATCCTATTTAATTCCTGGCACAGTAGGTCTACTCGCCTTTAATGATGTCGGACGGGTATGGCTAAAAGAAGAAAAATCAGACCGCTGGCATGTCGGTTATGGTGGAGGTTTTTATTTTATCCCTGCGGATTTATTAATTATTCAAGCTGCAGGAGGATTCTCTAAAGAAGGATTTAGACCGTATATCAGTATGGGCCTTCGTTTTTAATATATCAATTGAGCAAGAATCGGATTTTATCTTTCAAAGATTTGAGGGTAATTTGTATAAAAAAAAGATGAAAACGGAGGAACATATAAATTATTTACGCATTGCGGAGGCTATAGATTATATCCGTACGCATTTTAAGCAGCAGCCTTCCTTGGAAGAGATTGCTGAACATATTCATCTGAGCCCATTTCATTTTCAAAGATTATTTCAAGAATGGGCAGGGATAAGTCCTAAAAAATTTCTGCAATATACCAGTCTCTCGTATGCCAAATCGTTATTGAAGGAGCAGCGTAATTTATCTTTGTTTGATACGACATATGAAGTCGGATTATCAAGTACGAGTAGGCTGCATGACCTATTCTTACAGATTGAAGGCATGAGCCCAGCTACTTATAAACAAGGTGGACGAAATTTAGCCATTGCTTATAGCTATCATTCCAGCCCTTTTGGACTTGTTATAATCGCTTCTACTGCCGTAGGGATTTGTTATATGGCTTTTATTAATTCAGAGGAAGAAGGGTTGTTAGGTTTAAAAAACCATTTTCCAGAAGCCTTTCTTCAGGCAGAAAGCCGAGCTTTACATCAAGATGCAACACAGATTTTTCAGAAAGACTGGCAGGATATCCAGCCTATAAAACTTCATCTCAAAGGCAGTCCTTTTCAATTGAAAGTTTGGGAAAGTCTACTTAAAATCCCTTTTGGGGGACTGAGCAATTACGGATCTCTAGCTAGCCAAATAGGGCAAGCTAACGCGAGCAGGGCAGTAGGTACCGCCATCGCTGCGAATCCCGTAGCCTTTCTTATTCCTTGCCATCGCGTCATTCAATCTTCCGGAAATTTAGGAGGATATCGATGGGGACCTACCCGAAAGGCTGCTATCTTAGGTTGGGAAGCCGCTTCGATTCAAGTAAATCAAGATTAATATGGATTTATTTTCAGATCATAAAGAACAGAATTTGCTTCCAAAAGATGGTACCGTCTTATATTATGGACCTATCTTAAGTCATGCTCAGGCTAATTATTATTTTAATATCTTAATGGAAGATATAGAATGGCGTGCTGATGAAGCCATTATTTTTGGCAAGAAGATATTGACCAAAAGAAAAGTCGCCTGGTATGGAGATGAAGCTTTTTCTTATACCTATTCTAAAACGACAAAATATGCTTTGCCCTGGACTGAGGCATTGCTATTTCTAAAGCAACTGGCTGAAAAGCAAACTGGAGAAAGTTATAATTCCTGCCTACTTAATTTATATCATTCCGGAGAAGAAGGAATGGCATGGCATTCCGATGCAGAAAAGGATTTACAAAAAAATGGAGCCATCGCTTCCATCACATTAGGTGCTGAACGGAAATTTGCTTTTAAACATAAACAGGATAAATCCGTCGTGTCTATTGTATTGGAAAATGGAAGCCTGCTGCTGATGAAAGGAAGCACTCAACAGCATTGGTTACATCGACTCCCGCCAACAAAAAAAGTGCAGCGGGCGCGAATTAATCTTACCTTTAGAATGATAAATACAAATCAGAAATAATATTCTTACTATATTTAGCATACATTTATATTAATTTTTCCAGCTATGCTTATGCCGTTTTTATTCAGAAATTTTTGGATGCTTATACTGAGTATACCCTTATTTTATGCTTGTGATACGCGAACATCAACTCCTGAATTTAAAACCTACCAGGCCGTATATAACCGCACTGAAGCCGAATTAAAAATTCAACTTTTTGAAAAGTCTTTCTATGGAAAATATAAGATTTTATATCCTGGAGATGCGATTGATTCTGGAGAAGTTCAGGGCAAGATAGTAAATGATACCCTGATCGGTGATTTTTATTTTACTCCTTATAAATGGAAGCATAAAACTCGAAGACCTTTTGTCTTATTAAAATCCGGCGATCGCTATATCAAAGGTACGGGCGCTGAAACAACCTATATGGGAATTCCTTATTATATTCCCCATACCATTCAATTTGAGGATGCTCAATTTGTATTTAATCCTAAATAATGGAGTTCATTTAGTGTATTTTATTTGACTTAATGCGTTGGAAAAGTATGCTATTCCCTAAATATTAGAAAAGAGGAGTCTTCAATATTGTTATAGAATTAACTCGCATAAAACACTCATAATAAGATGTTTATATTTTTTACAAACCTCAAATTTTCATCTCTTGCCTAAAGATTATTAAAATTTTTTAAACAAAACTAGTTGCCTGTTGTTGTTTATATAGAGAGTAATTTATAACAATCTAATTAAGGAGGAAAAAATTATGAGTAAGTTAACATGGCAAGGCCGTTGGAATGAAGTTAAAGGTAAAGTAAAACAAACTTATGCTGATTTAACAGATGATGATTTACTGTATGCCGAAGGAAAAGAGGATGAATTAGTAGGTCGCCTTCAAAAGAAAACAGGAAAAACAAAAGAAGAAGTTGAAGATTGGTTGAATAAACTATAATCAATTCTGGAGGAATCCAAAACGAATATTTTAAAGGTGAGATTCTTTATAGATTCTCACCTTTATTTTTTCTGCATATACCTTGCATCGATAAAAATGGTTAGCAATAATAACACTTAAACAGCGCATTATGAACAATCAAGAAAACGAAGAATTTAAAGATAAGCAGGAAATAGGAGAACATTTAGAATCCGAAAAAACCGATAAGCCTGCAGGAAGAACCATTAAATGGGTGATTATAATTGCGGTGATTCTATTAGCCCTCTTTTATTTTATATACACTAAATATAAATAGGCTATGAAAAATAAAAATCCAATACATAAATACCCCCAACCACCTTTTAAAGAACAACATCAATCCTTTCCGGGAATAGAATCTAAAATGACTCCCCAGGCGGATCATGGTGAAGAATCCTATATAGGAAATCAGCTCTTAAAAGATAAAAAGGTTTTAATTACAGGCGGTGATTCAGGAATAGGGAAGGCCATAGCTATAGCTTATGCCAGAGAAGGGGCCGATGTAATGATTAACTATTTAGATAAAAAAGAAGATGCCGATGCCTTGGATACTAAAAAATGGGTCGAACAGGCAGGTAGAAAATGCATACTAGTGCGAGGAGATATTGTAGATCCTAAATTCTGTCAACAATTAATTAGCAGCTGTATAGATGAGTTAGGAGGAATAGATATCCTCATTAATAATGCCGCTTTTCAGAAGTCCTATGAAAAGTTTGAAGATATCG
>DAIQRP010000134.1:0-957 GCA_036786125.1 Sphingobacterium sp. | reverse complement strand
ATGGACGCTTACATTTGACACGAATATTACCGCTATGTTTTACCTTTCCAAGTATGCTTATAAACATATTCCTACTGGAGGGTCTATTATCAATACGGCCTCCGTCAATTCATATGATCCCAATCCATCGCTACTGCCATATGCCACAACAAAAAGTGCTATTCAAAGTTTTACGGCTTCTCTAAGCAAACTATTCATGCAAGAGAAGACTGGTATTCGGGTTAATGCCGTTGCTCCAGGACCGATATGGACTCCCTTAATTCCTTCGACTATTCCGGAGCATACTGAATTTGGTTCACAATCTCCCATGGGAAGACCTGGACAACCAGCAGAAATTGCTCCCATCTTTGTATTTCTAGCCTCTGAAGCAGCATCCTATATTTCAGGTGCGACGATCCCAGCCACAGGAGGACAGATAACTCTATAAATAATAAAATATATCACTATGAAAACATTTAAAATCAAATTTTTGGGTATTCTTGCGATCAGTACTTTCGCGCTTTCCAGTTGTCAAAACACCTCAGATTCTACGACATCATCTCCAGTAGATTCTATACCGCCCGTTCCACAGGTAGAAGGAGATGCTTCGCGTTATAATTTAAATCAAACAGATACCATGGTCATCAGACCTGATACCAATGATGTCAATACGGTAAATCCTTAAAAATTTTAAATCGTGTATGATACAATCCGAGAAAAGCATGTATATGCTTTTCGAGATATAAAACTTCGAAAATCTTAATACCCTAAACATTTATTTGTTTAGGGTATTTTTTTTCTGACCCATGCTTATTTAGAATCAATCCATTATTCCTTTGTTACAAACTAGTGACACTGGATTCTGACCTTATGGCTAAGTTTGCCGTTTTTGGGCTAAGAATTTAAGCTTATCATAGCTCCACATATTATTATTGTTTTTAAAATCATGATTGCAGATTTAGAAAGTAAAGAAGTAGA
>DAIQRP010000133.1:0-7897 GCA_036786125.1 Sphingobacterium sp. | reverse complement strand
CTATCTGGAGAGACCGTTAGAGGACTTTTAAAAAATTATTAGAAAATTATTAGAGGAATTATTCGAGGAGTTATTAGAGGAATCTCTGAAGCAGGTTCAAGCATAATCATGCTGATTATCAGTATGATTATGCTATTCAAATATGAGAAGATACGAGAAGATCTAAGAGAAGATCTAAGAGAAATTTTAAATTTCTTAAATCGAAAGGGGTAAAATAATGGTGAAGGTGGTACCAAAGTTTAAGGTGGAATCGACTTTAATCTCTCCCTGATGCAACTGTATAATACGTTGTGTTAAATTCAATCCTATCCCATTTCCTTCAGCTTTCTTTTTATTATCCCCTCGGAAGAAAGGTTGAAAAACGTATTTTAAATCAGCGGCGGAAATTCCTATTCCATAATCTACAAAAGTTAACTTTAATTGATGTTGTAGCTGTTGAATACTAATTTCACAGCGATGATCATCGGAAAATTTACAGGCATTTTCCATGAGATTTAAGAAAGCTATTTGAAGTAAATGTGGATTACCTAGAATTTGAGTTTCAATAATTTCATCTTCTTCTTGCACATAAGCCATAGAGACTTGATAGTAACTATAACGCTGCAGTAGCTGTTGGGTCGCATCAATCAGAATTTCATCCACCCGAACTTCTTCAAATGAATAGGGAGATTCATCATAACTTACCTGAGCTAAATCCAATAGGCTATTGGAGAATTTCACGAGCTTGCGAGCATCCGTTAGAACATTAGCTAAAATCTGTTGATATTCCGCTTCGCTTCTTCTTTTTTGAGCGGAAATTTCCAGCTCTACGATTAAGGCTGATAAAGGTGTTCTAAGCTCATGAGAAATATTAGAAACAAAGCTCTTTTGAGCTTCAAAAGACTTTTCAAGTCGGTCTAACATCGCGTTATAGGTTTTTGCTAATAAACTTAGCTCATCCTTCTGTCTACCTATAGGAAGACGCTGACTCAGGTTATTTGCCTGAATCGTTTGGGTACTATCGATTAATGCATAAATTGGGGAAAAGACTTTATTCGAGAAATATTTTCCCGCCATAAAAATAATAATTAAAGAAAATAATCCTCCTAGCAAGAGATTGATCAATAAAAAATGAATTTTAGCATATCCCAATTCATCAAATGCTGCTGCAGTAAGTAGATAACTCTTTCCGGCATGGTGATACAGGATTCCCGCCACCTGAAGTTTACCTTGTTCAAATACTATGAGTTGTTTGGCCTGAATATCCGTTAACATTTCTACGGTCTCTTTAACCTGATCTATAGCGGAATCATCATGATAGATCAGCACTTTCTGATCATTATAAATCGCGACCTCCACTTCATTTAATAGACTGGATCTATTATTTTTATAAATGGCTTGCAGATCTTTAGCTGAAACTTCGGTATTTAAGAAAATATTCGCTTTATTAATTGCCTCTTGTTCAAGGACCTGATAGAACTCTGATTTTCGATTTTTGGCAGCAGTAAAATAAATTATACTCGCAAACACGATTAAAATTGCCGCGGTAATCAGGCAGAATAAAACGGAAATCCGGGTCTTGATATTCATGTTCATATAATTAAGTATGACTATTTAAACCTATTACTGCTTTTTTAAAATAAAACCCATACCCGATTGTGTATGAATTAATTTTTCCGCATAATCTTTATCAATCTTCTTTCTGAGGTAGTTTATATAGACATCAATAAAATTCGTGCCTGTATCGAAATGCGTTTCCCAAACTTTCTCTGCAATTTCTGCACGTGACAATACACGTTCTGGATGCAGTAACATAAATTCTAATAATTTAAACTCTTTAGGGGTTAGTTTAATTTCCTTTTGGGCACGACTTACGATTTTGGTATGTTGATTTAACTGCAGGTCTGCATATTTTAGCACAAAGCCTACGGCCTGATTGGAATGTGCTTTTCGGTTTAATAAAGCGCGAATACGCACAGCCAATTCTCTCATCTCAAAAGGTTTGACCAGGTAATCGTCCGCTCCAGCATTAAATCCAATCACCTTATCATCTGTAGTGCCTAAGGCGGTCAGCATAATAATAGGAAGATCCGGTTTTAGTTGGCGCATTTCACGCGTGAAATCTAATCCATCAACTTTTGGAAGAATCAAATCCGTAATCACCAAATCTATAGGAAATTGCAGAGCCAGTTTCTTTCCGGCCTCCCCATCATAGGCTAATAAGCAGGAATACCCTAATTCCGTCAATCCCCTATGGATTAATTCTGAAACACGGCTGTCATCTTCAATAATTAAAATCGTATTCATGTCTTATCCTGAATTTGTAGCAAGATAAGACAGAAATACGAAAAATGTATTATTATTTTAAAAGATTAACCTCATATAAATCTTTTCTACGATCTTTCATAATCTTGACAGTACCATATTGATGTAAGTCACGTAAAGCATATAAGTCTACATCAGCAATTAATACCATTTCAGTATTCGCGGTCGCCTCGGCTTTGATTGCATTATTTGGAAAGGCAAAATCTGAAGGTGTAAATACGGCCGATTGTGAGTATTGAATATCCATATTATTTACGCGTGGAAGGTTACCGACAGAACCGGCAATAGCCACATAACATTCATTTTCTATAGCTCTAGCCTGAGCACAGGTACGCACGCGGATATATCCATTTTGGGTATCGGTCATATAGGGTACAAATAAAATCTGCATCCCCTGATCCGCAAGAATACGGCTTAATTCCGGAAACTCGACATCATAACAAATAAGTAAACCTACTTTACCACAATCCGTATCAAATACCTTAACTTCCGATCCCCCAACCATACCATAGTACTTAAATTCATTCGGGGTAATATGTATTTTGCGATATTCATCTAACTTTCCATTTCTATGGCATAGATAAGATACATTATACAATTTTGTACCTTCAAAAAGAGGCATAGAACCGGAAATAATATTTACATTATAGGATACTGCCAACTGTTGAATCTTTTCAATAATCTCCTTGGTATGTGCTGCAAGCTTCTTCATAGCTAGGCGTTCGGGCAGATCATTATAGGGACTCATTAAAGGCGTATTAAAGAACTCCGGAAATAAGGCAAAATCTGCTCCATAATCTGAAACGGTATCCACGAAAAATTCAATCTGATCGTAAAAAGCTTCAATATTATCGAAGAGACGCATCTGCCATTGAATTAAACCCAAGCGTATGGTCTGCTTAGAGGTAGAAATAGAACGTGTTTCTGCCTCATAATAAATATTATTCCATTCTAATAAGGTAGCAAACTCTAACGATTGAGCGTCTTCTGGCAGATAGTGTTTTAAGATTTTCTTCACATGAAAATCATTAGAAAGCTGAAAGGTTAAAGTCGGATCATATATTTCCTTCCTTTTCACTTTCTCAATATAGGTCCTCGGACTCATCTTCTCACTATAATTATGATAGTTAGGAATACGTCCTCCAGCAATAATACTTTTTAAATTCATCTGCTCACACAATTCCTTGCGGGCATCATATAACCTTCTTCCTAAACGAAGAGCTCTAAAATCGGGGTGTACAAAAACTTCTATACCATATAGTATATCCCCATCTATATCGTGTTTCCCAAACTTACCATCATCTATAATACTATAATAATCGTCATAGATTTTGGTTTTCTTGCTATCTAAGATTAACGATAAGGCACAGGCAACAATATGTCCGTCAACTTCGACACCAATCTGACCTTCAGGAAACAGATCAACTAAGTCAATGATGTTTTTCTTAGTCCATGCTTCTCCCTGTCCATCATAAGCCTCTTCCATGGATTTTTTCAAATCCACATAATCCTTTTTTGTCAATTGTCTGACTTCAATATCCATATATAATTGTTTTACAATAAATACATATGGGAAAAGAAATGGTTTTATAAAAGGCTAAAATAGTATAAAAAAAATAGTGCTAAATGGAAAGTAAAACCTACTTTAGAGGTTTTACTTTCCATTTAGCACTAAGCTAAGTATCCTTATAGATACCTAAAATTATGCTTGTCCTTGAGGACCTGTAAATGTTAATCCCAATGGATTCTCTTCTACTGAAGTTGCTCCCGCCTGAGCTTCGAAACGTTGGATATTATCATTTAAAGCTTCTAATAAGCGCTTTGCATTATCTGGAGATAAGATAACACGAGATTTCACTTTTGCTTTAGGCATACCAGGCATAATACGTACAAAGTCAACTACAAATTCTGTAGCAGAGTGAGTAATAATGGCTAAGTTTGAATAGATACCTTCAGCTACTTCTTCTGTTAATTCAATACTTAATTCTGTATTTTCTGGTTTTACGTTGTTTTCCATTTTATTATAATTTAATATTTTTTACTATGTATGCTTATTGACTATTTGGTAAATGTTCTAAAATCTTGTCCGCTTTCTATATTTAATAGGGCTTCATAGATTAAACGAATAACGTTATCTAAATCTTCCTTATGCACCATCTCTACCGTGGTATGCATATAACGTAATGGAAGAGATATTAATGCCGAAGGCACCCCTCCATTCGAATAGGCAAAAGCATCCGTATCTGTTCCTGTAGAACGGGATGAAGCCTGACGTTGGAATGGAATATTATTTTTCTCTGCAACTTGAACTAATAGTTTATTCAGATTAATCTGAACCGCTGGTGCATAGGATAATACGGGTCCTTTTCCTGCGGTTAAATCTCCTTGAGTAATTTTATTAATCATCGGTGTTGAGGTGTCATGCGTTACATCAGTGACAATAGCGATATTTGGTTTTATCCGTTGCGCAATCATTTCTGCCCCACGAAGACCTATCTCTTCCTGAACGGAATTGACGATATATAAACCAAAAGGTAAGGTTTTATTATTTTCTTTTAATAGACGCGCAACTTCAGCAATCATAAAACCACCAGCTCTATTATCTAGGGCACGACCTACATAATAGCGATTATTTAAGATCATGAAATCATCGTCATAGGTAATTACACATCCGACATGAATACCTAAACCTTCTACCTCTTCTTGGAAGACCCCTTTTACAATCCCTTGATCCGTATGAATATTCACCTTTTTCGAAGGTGCAATTTGATGATCTGAACCTCCATTACGGATGACATAAATTAAGCCGTCCTTTGTAATATAATTTACAAACCAAGAAATTTCATCTGCGTGAGCTTCGATAACTACCTTAAAATCAGCCTCTGGGTTAATAACACCTACAGCAGTACCGTAGTTATCTGTAAATGTATCATCTACATATGGCGCTAAATAATCTAACCACAAACGCTGTCCCTGCCATTCAAATCCAGTAGGTGAAGGATTATTAATGTATTTTTCAAAAAATTTTACCGATGAATCCGTAACGATGCTAACGTGTTCTACCTCTTTCTCTTTCTTGTTTGCCATATTAATTTTGATTTAACTAAATCATTTAATGCAAACTAAAATATAGATAATTTTTAGAAATACAAACCCATTAAGGCATTATCAAGGAATATTCCAGCATATTCGATGTAAGTGTTTTATTAAGTGCTTATTAAAATCTACACAAATTATCCTGACTACGCATTAATCATACTTTTATTTAATTAAAATAATATTAAATCCTATATTTACGATGTAATTTTTAATATTTATGAGTTTAATTTTCGATGCCATACACTGGAATATTAATCCAGAAATTTTTCAAATCGGATCTTTCGGTTTACGATACTACGCCTTATGTTTTTTAGCCGCTTTTGTAGGATCTTATATTATAATGCTAAAGATCTTCCAAAAGGAAGGTAAGAGTCAAGAATTATTAGATCAGTTAAGTATCTATATATTCTTAGGAACTTTAATAGGAGCGCGTTTAGGACATTGCCTATTTTATGAATTTGATTATTATAAAGACCATTTATTGGAGATGATTCTTCCATTCCGTATGGTAAATGGACATTTTGAATTAACGGGATTTTCGGGATTAGCATCTCATGGTGGAGCAATAGGTATCTTAACTGCCTTATACTTATACTGCCGTAAGACAAAGATTAATTTTATATGGTTAGCGGACCGCTTAGCCATTGTAATTCCTTTGGCTGGTGGATTTATCCGTATTGGAAACTTCTTCAACTCTGAGATTATCGGTCTTCCTTCAGACCTTCCTTGGGCGGTTGTATTTGAGAAGGTGGATATGGTAGCTAGACATCCAGCTCAGCTTTATGAAGCAATTTGTTATTTTATCTTTTTTATTATCCTTTGGGGTAATTATAAAAAGAATAAAATTTCTCAGCCCGGACACACCGTTGGTCTACTATTTGTACTGATTTTTGTCGCTCGATTTGTCTTGGAATTTTTCAAAGAAAACCAAGAGCAATTTGAAGAAGGCATGAAGTTAAATATGGGTCAGATCTTAAGTATTCCTTTTATACTCATCGGCTTATATCTAATGTTTAGGAAGACGAAATCTAAAAAATAATTTTCTTCAAAGCCCTCATGTGAGGGCTTTATTTTTTTATATACATGACTAAAAAAACAAATAAAACTATCATCCTATTTATCTTAGGACTCTTATCAGCTATCGGACCTTTTTCTATAGATATGTATCTGCCTGCATTTAAAACTATTGCAGCAGATTTCAATACTTCTATTGATCATATTCAGCTTTCTTTATCATCTTTTTTTATAGGAGTGGCTTCTGGGCAGTTGATATATGGGCCTTTATTAGATAAGTATGGTCGTAAAAAACCATTAATATTCGGACTTTGCTTATATATATTAGCGTCTTTATTTTGTGCGATCACCGATTCTGCAGATCACTTAATTCTGTATCGTTTTGTACAAGCCTTAGGATCGTGTTCAGGTATGGTTGCTGCACGCGCCATGGTCAGAGATTTATATAAACCTGAAGAAGCTGCTAAAATTTTTAGTTTACTGATGTTAGTCGTAGGGATATCTCCCTTACTCGCTCCTTCGGTGGGTGCTTTTGTCCTTCATAATATGGAATGGCATACCATTTTTATTATTTTGGCAAGTATTGCATTTATCATCCTCTTGGGCACCATATTTTTACTACCCGAGTCCTATAGTGGAAATAAAGAAATGTCCTTACGGCCGAAAGCTATCTTAGGTGGCTATTGGGAGGTATTAAAAAACCCTGTGTTCCTTACATATTGCTTAGTAGGATCACTTTCATCTTCGGGATTATATTCTTATTTAGCAGGTTCATCCTTTGTAATGCAAACGACATTTGGGCTTTCAGAGACTGCCTATGGGACGGTATTCGCTATTATCGCTTCAGCGCTAGTGCTGGCTACGCAGATTAATAGGTTTGTTTTAAATCGATGGACATCTACCGAAATATCTAAATTTGCCAATTTAAGTCAGGTCATTATAAGTATTGGATTAATCAGTCTGACGGTATTCCATATTATCAATCTACCCCTGATGGTTTTATTTATATTTCTGTATTTATTTTGTCAAGGGTTTATATTTCCAAATACCTCGGCTATGGCTTTAGCCCCTTTTAGCAAGCTAGCGGGTTCTGCATCTGCTTTATTAGGCTGCATTCAGATGGCCCTGGGCGCTTTATTTTCTGCGCTGGTCAGTTTCTTTCATAATGACACGGCCGTACCAATGGTTGCTTTAATGGGCTTATGCTCGATCCTGGGATTGGTAGCTTATAATCTCTTACCCTATTTATTTAAACATGAATTAGTAAAAACTAAGCTATAATATTTCAGCTATAAAAAAAGCAGCCATTCTATATAGAATGGCTGCTTTTTTTATATACTCTGATGCATGTTACATTTTTGATACAAGCTTCAACTCTGATACATGCTACATCTTTGATACATGTTTCTCCTTTGATACATGTTTCTCCTTTGATGCATGTTTCTCCTTTGATGCATGTTTCTCCTTTGATGCCTGCTAC
>DAIQRP010000132.1:7492-7901 GCA_036786125.1 Sphingobacterium sp. | reverse complement strand
GGTCATCCCATATTCTGAATGTATCTTGGGAACCTTAAATTTCTCGCATAATAGGGCATGAATTTCCTCGCGAATCATTTCCTTTCTGCGCCCTTTCATCCCTCCAGTTTCCATAATAATTAATTCTGGAAATGCTAAATTATAGGATTCTATAAAATCTAATAAGGCATAAGTAACTCCGATTAAAATAGTTTTTGTACCCTTTGCTTTCAGCTGTACTAAGGTATCGTATAGTTCTTGATGATTATATAGAAAATAGTTACTTTCCGCTTGCTTAGACTGCTTTATTAAGTCATCAATCATATAAATTAAAGATGATCCATTACGTTCTTGGTAGGATGGAAGTAGAGCTAAGAGCGCAATATCTTCTATCGGTCCATAAAACAGTTGAAAGGCTCTGCGAAAACTT
>DAIQRP010000132.1:5289-7482 GCA_036786125.1 Sphingobacterium sp. | reverse complement strand
AGGTCGGCCACCCAGTGTTGGGAATTGACCATGCCCGTGGTGCCTGAACTACTGAAGGCCAATGCAGGCTCTTTGTATTGATTAAAAACCCGTTGTGTTTTAAAAAACTGAATCGGAAGGAAAGGGATTTGACTATAATGAGTCAGCTCCTGAGGTTTACATCCTATAGCATGTACATACTTTTCATATACTTCACAGCTTTGCAACTGTAGATTAAAGGTCTCTAAGCAGGCTGTATTAAATTCCGTTTCGGTCTGTATATGAAAGATGTTTGTGCTCATTATTTTGAAATTTCAGTACAAATATATTGATATAAAAAAGAAAACCTCGAAATTTTCATCTCGAGGTTTCTAAAATATTTTTTTGGCTTATAACATACCACCATCTACAGGAATTACTTGTCCTGTAACATAAGCAGATAGGTCAGAAGCTAAGAATAGACATACATTGGCCACATCTTCAGCTTCACCAGCACGTTTTAATGGAATTCCAGCTTCCCATCCAGCTACGACTTTAGGGTCTAAGACCTCTGTCATTTCTGTACGGATAAATCCTGGAGCTACCACATTAGCGCGGATATTTCTAGAACCTAACTCTTTAGCGACAGATTTGGAGAATCCAATAATGCCTGATTTTGAAGCCGCATAGTTAGCTTGGCCTGCATTTCCTTGAACACCTACCACAGAGCTCATATTAATGAAAACACCTTTACGGTTTTTCATCATAACTTTTGAAGCCGCTTTCGTCACATTAAAGATTGATTTTAAGTTGACATTAATAACATCATCCCAATTTTCTTCGGTCATACGCATTAATAATCCATCTTTAGTGATACCTGCATTGTTGACCACAATATCTATCGTACCAAAATCAGCTACGATATCTGTGATTAATTGTTCCGCTTCATCAAATTTTGAGGCATCTGAGCGATATCCTTTTACTTGAGTTCCAAATGCTTGTAACTCGGATTCTAAAGCTTGTCCTTTTTCAACTGATGATAAATATGTAAATGCTACTTTTGCTCCCTGTTGAGCAAATACTTCAGCAATTTTTCTTCCAATTCCTTTTGACGCTCCTGTAATAAGGGCTGTTTTTCCTTCCAGTAATTTCATTCTTAAAATATAGCTTCCTGCAAAAATGTTAAATTCCATCCATATTCACAACGGAAAGAACGATAAAAACGATTTTTTAAATTTTCTATCTTTAAAATGAGTAGTTTTAGTCCTATTCAGAAAAGTAGAAAATATTCTATACGGTCTGTTTTAAACAAATTTTTGGGTATTTTGAATAAACGATAAAAATTATACAGTTTTTTGACAAAATCATTGTTTTATACCAAAAATCTATATTAAATTTGCATCAATCACTAAGACATGGGCAAAAAAACTAAAAATACCGAAGAGGTTGACGTTGTTTTAATTGGCGCTGGTATCATGAGCGCAACATTAGGTACACTTATTAATGAGTTGAACCCTGATGTAAACATTGAAATATTAGAAAGATTAGATGTTGTTGCTGCAGAAAGTTCAGATGCATGGAATAATGCGGGAACAGGTCACTCGGCATTATGCGAGTTGAATTATACTCCTCAACAAGCAGATGGCAGTGTTACTGTAAATAAAGCAATTAATATCGCAGAACAATTTGAAGTTTCTAAACAATTTTGGACTTACCTAGTAGAAAAAGGAATTATAAAAAATCCAGAGAATTTTATCCGTACAGTACCGCATATGAGTGCTGTCTTTGGTGAAAATGATGTGGATTTTTTACGTAAACGCTTTGAAGCTTTAACGAAGAACAATCTGTTTAAAGGAATGGAATATACTGAAGATAAAGCCGTATTAGCTGAGTGGATTCCTTTAATGATGGAAGATCGTCCTGCAGATGATAAAATCGCTGCAACTAAGATGATCTTAGGTACAGATGTGAACTTCGGAGCTTTAACACGTGATTTAATTGGACATTTAGGTACCAAAAATAATGTTAAAATAGCACTTCAGGAAGAAGTAAAAGATATTGATCGTCAGGAAGATGGCCGATGGGAAATAGCCGTGAAAAATTTAAAAACGGGTGAAAAACGTCGTATTAAAGCAAAATTCGTATTTATCGGAGCTGGTGGTCACTCTTTATTATTATTAGAGAAATCTGGAATTCCAGAATCTAAAGGATATGGAGGCTTTCCAGTTGGTGGAC
>DAIQRP010000132.1:4591-5279 GCA_036786125.1 Sphingobacterium sp. | reverse complement strand
AGATGTAATAATGATGAAATTATTCAGAAACATCATGCTAAAGTCTATGGTAAAGCTAGTATTGGCGCTCCTCCAATGTCAGTTCCGCATTTAGATACACGTTATATCGATGGCAAACAAGCCTTATTATTTGGTCCTTATGCTGGATTTTCTACAAAATTCTTAAAACAAGGATCTTATTTTGACTTACCTGCGTCTATTAAATTATCCAATATTCGTCCTATGCTTTCAGCAGGATTGGATAATATGGATTTGACGAAATACTTAATTTCAGAGGTCATGAAAAGCCCGAAAGATAAGTTAGACTCCTTAAAGCAATTTATGCCTTCCGCAAAATTAGAGGATTGGGATATTGAAATTGCTGGACAACGTGTTCAGGTAATTAAAAAAGATGAAAAGCATGGAGGAATCCTCGAGTTTGGAACGGAAGTAGTTTCTGCTGCAGATGGTTCTATTGCAGCTCTTTTAGGAGCTTCTCCAGGCGCTTCGACCTCCGTAGCGATTATGGTGAGCCTATTGAAGAGATGTTTCCCTGAACGCGCTAAATCGGATGAATACCGTATGAAATTACGGGAGATGATTCCTACGCATAATAAATCCTTAAATGATGATGAAGCCTTATGTAAAGAGACTAGAGCGCGTACACATCAGGCGTTAAAATTAGATAATTTCAATAATTAATATAACT
>DAIQRP010000132.1:704-4581 GCA_036786125.1 Sphingobacterium sp. | reverse complement strand
CGTAAGATAATTACGTACAGGCTGAGAATATACCCAATAAAAGCAGCTATCTCTAGAGATAGCTGCTTTTATATACCTGATCCAGATAATGCTGGCGTAGGGACTTTTATTTTCTATAGCAGACTTGCTAATCCATAAGTGTGTATACATATACCACTTAAATGTCAATCAACCAATTTTTCCATACTTTTTACGAGCAGCTGATTTCTTCTTCACTATTAGAATGCTTAGGCGTTTTATTTGGTATTATGCAAGTTTGGCTTGCCCGTTCGAATAAATCCATTAATTATCTATTCGGCATCCTATCCGTGAGTATTACTCTTGTGGTGCTTTATGAGGTGAAATTATATGCTGAAATTCTATTAAATTCCTATTATTTAGTGATGAGCATCTATGGCTGGTGGTTCTGGTTTGCTCAAAAGCAAGTAGCGGAAAGGCCCATTAGTTATAGCTCCCGTACAGAATGGATACGGGTCGCTCTTATTTGTATAGTAGGATTCTTTATTTTGTTTTTTGTCTTAGACCGCTATACAGACTCCGATGTGCCTATTATGGATTCCTTTGTTTCCAGTTTTGCCTGGGCAGGAATGTGGCTTTTAGCTAGACGGAAAATGGAGAATTGGATCTTATTAAACATCAGTAATTTTGTCGCTATACCCTTATTATACCATAAAGGTCTCTATTTGTATGCCTTATTAACGCTCTTCTATTTTATCATTGCTTTCTTAGGTTATGCGAATTGGCGTAAAATCTATTTAAAACAAAACTTATCGACATGCTAACTGCCGCACATATTGCGCTCATTTCTGATCAACAAGCCGCTTCTATACAGAAAAAATCATTAACAGAACCTCAGTTAGACTTATGTCTCCGCGAAAAATGGTTTAAAATATGGGTTCCTAAAGAGTTAAATGGTAAAGCACTGGGCTTACTCGAGGGACTTGATTTATTAGAAGCCATTGCATATGAAGATGGTTCTTTAGGTTGGACCGTAACCCTATGCTCTGGAGCGAATATGTTCGTTGGATATATCGATCCTACAGCTTCTTCGAATATATTTAAAGCGGATCATATTTGTCTGGGTGGGTCAGGCCAGGTGGCGGGCAGAGCCTATCTGCAACAGAATGGAGATTATCTGGTCTCCGGACATTGGAAATACGCTACAGGATCGACTCATTTAACGCATTTTACAGCGAACTGTCATATATATGACCAGCAAGGAAATGCGCTGTATACAGCAGATGGAATTGAGCTTGTGAAATCTTTTTACTTCGATAGGGAGGATGTGCTGATTCATTATGATTGGGATTCCTTTGGATTAGAAAGTACCGCGTCACATTCCTTTTCGGTCAGCAACTTAAGCTGCCCAGCGACACGTTCCTTTGACATTAATCCTGAACGGGTAACCTGGGAATATCCGCTCTATCAGTTTCCATTTATACCCTTTGCCCAGGCGACGCTGCTGGCTAATTATATGGGTATGTTTCATAAATTTATGGATTTAGTCGAAAAGGAATTTATGTTGAGATCTGTCAAAAAAGATTGGTTTCAAGACTATGGGAAATCCTATTTAAAGAAACATGATATTAAATTCACTGAATTTTTAGAACAGCAGAAAATCGTAAAATCGATTATAAAAGAAGCTTGGCAGAATCATTTAATTGCGGCTGATAATACGTTATTATATGCAAAATATGAAGAACATGCCAAGCGCTTAGTGACTTATATTCGGGATACCGTGATGGTATTCTATCCCTATTGTGGAATAGCTGCTTCCCAACGATTTCATGAATTAAATATCGTTTTTAGAAATATATTTACAGCGTCTCAGCATGCTCTATTATTGGATAAAACAATCTAAGCATCAGCTTTTAATGTTTCCGTTTCAGCATTATATTCGAGGTTTTGTGCGAGTTCAAACAGGTGAGCTTCGGATTCATAGAAATGCATCATATAACCTGCTGTATTAATAAATACAAAATAATCACCCACCTGAGGAAGCTGAGTAAAGTTCAGCTTCCTCTTGAGGATTAATTCCTGTTCTAAGCAGTAAGCGCCCACCAGATAACCCTGTATTTCTTCGGGTTCCACCGGGCTGTTTATGATATGAATAGGATCCAATAGGAAATCTGCACTAGAGCTCCGAAGTTGAGTTCTATTCATTTCTAAACCAATTAATAAATCTCCTGCCGTATTATGTCTTCTAAACGCAACTTGAGCAACGCTAATACCCACCTGATCTAAAGCTGAACGTCCGGGTTCAATACGCAATTGTATGTTATAATGTTTAGCTAAATCTATAATTCGTTGCCCTTTATTATTTTTAGTCTGTAAGATAGCATCTAAAAAGTCCGTCTTATTTAATTCATTATAATAGGGGTAGACCTGCAGATTTCCCTCCAGCTGATTCTGTATTTTCAACCAGCCTAAGCCATCATTCTGATAGGTAATTTCGGGGACTTGTCCTAAGACAGCCTGCTTTAATTGTGCCTGAAACTCTTCCCATTCATTCTTATCGGAAAGATAGTTCATTAAAATGCCGCCTCCAAAATCTAAGGACTGACTGCTTATCCCTTGTTCTTGAAGTTGTTCGATAAGCTCAAAAGCTTGATGTAATGCCGTAGCTCGTTCAGGAATACTATAGCCATTCAGGTGAAAATGTAAGCCTGTATAATGGAGTCTATTATACGTATTATGTGCACCTAAAAACTCGGTAATGAGCACAAATGCTTTTTTTAGGTCGAATCCAAACCTGCTGGGTAAGATTTGATTATTATGCTTAAACCCTGAAATACGCACTTGAACAGATACCTGCATATTCAGTTCTTCGGCAATTTTAAATATTAAATCACATTCGTCCTCATTATCAATGACTAGAGGAATATGATGTTGTATGGCTAACTGAATTAGTTGTCTATTTTTTACAGCTGCAGTACAAACTATATCGGCTGAAGTCAGCCCGGCATCGATGGCTTGTTTCAGCTCCCGATAACTTGCGGTGTCAATGCCATGCCCAAGTTCTTTAGCTTTTTTTAAGAACATTTTTGACTTATTGGCTTTTCTAGCGAAGAATATTTTAGCCGCTAATCCATGCTTCTTAAATAGGGCTTGATAGGCATCCATATTCTGTTGAAAAGGCTGCAGGTTGTGGATATTAATAGGCGAGCCATACGCTTCGATAGCCTCCTTGACTAAGGACTTCTGTGTAAGGAATTTAGGAATCCAAGGGGATATAATGGGAGTTAATGGAAAATGTTTCTTATGCATGTTGAAATTCTTTAAATGGTATAGTCTTTAGGATATCTGCTACCCAAGGGCTTGCAAAATCATGTGTTTTTGTCGAAAGACTATCATTATCTAAGGTATTTCCTTCTGTAGGAGTACCGTATAAGTATATGTTCAAATCAGATGGACTAATTAGTTTCCCCTGTCGATTTATGGCTAAGGGACCTATTTCATATTGCTCATTGATCGCTTTCTGCGCGATACCGGATTGCAGCAAATTATCAAAAAGGAGATGTGGACCTTTATTTTTACCGATTCGTGCATCGATAAAATTAGTGACTACAAAGAGTTTTCTATGTTCCGAAAGCAATAACTTATCTTCTAGTACAGTTAATTCCGGAGCCTGTTCAAAAACAATTTTTAGTTTACCCTTTTCAATCAGGGTGAGTATTTTTTCCATACTTTCTATAGGAGGACCAAAACTAATCCGCGAGAGTGATCCACTCCATTGCTGGTCAAATTCCTGCTGGGACTGACCGGAAAACCCTTGGAAATTATAGAGCTCGGCAAGTATAGGCGAGGCTTCTCTCCAAACGGAGGCCGCTGCCATATACGGAGATTTGCGGACTCCTTTTTTAGCTTCGGCAATGGT
>DAIQRP010000132.1:0-694 GCA_036786125.1 Sphingobacterium sp. | reverse complement strand
ATAAAATCAGCATATTCCTGATAGCTCGAAAATTGAGCCGTGGCTCTGGGATTTAATAAATGCTCTAGGGAAAATGGATTTTTAATCGTCTCTATACGTTCTTCAATAGCCCATTTAGGGAGTCCTAAATTCTTCCATAGGACGGAATAATAAGCAAAAGTAACTTCTTTTTTAATTAATGGCAGTATATCCACTACAAAGTCAATCTCTCCGGAACGTGCTTTGAAGTCTGTAATGGTCTGAGGTCCTATATACTGCAGTTGATACTTCTCCTTTCCGAATATAGCTCCTCTACAGATCATCGGAAGGTTATTTCTTGAAAATGCATATATCTTTCCAACCTCATTATCGGAAGGAAAATAGGTCTTTCCAATAAATTTCCCTCCACGTCCTTCAGTCAAGGCTAATACGGTATCGGTAAATGTTAATCCCAAACCCATAACCGCAACATCTTCTGATTTTTGAATCGCTAACATTTGGGATACAGGGTAGGCTTGACGTAGACATACACCTGATAATTGTTCGACTGTGCTATCTAATTTTTCGGGTAGTTTATTTCCATAGCTATGTCCAGAGCAGATCATTACAGAGGAATAACTTCCATAACTATGCTTTCCAATAAGAACCGACCGCGCAGATTCCTGCTCCTGAATATCGTGGATACGGTCGACAATAAAATTAATATGGATATTTG
>DAIQRP010000006.1:48115-52253 GCA_036786125.1 Sphingobacterium sp. | reverse complement strand
TACCTTTGCGATATTAGGCAAACAATTAAATCAGTATGCGGATCAACTGCCCTATGCCAATTTAAAATCCTTACTGGCTACCATTGGTCGACTTATTGCTCGAGATGCTGGAGGATCTTCCGGAGTACTACTCTCGATACTATTTACCAAAGCTTCAGAAGCTTTTTCCAGCACAGATAAGCTCGGTGACGCCCTAAGCTCCGGTTTAGATCAGATGATAGCTTACGGAGGCGCAAAAGAGGGTTCTCGAACGATGGTAGACGCTTTACATCCTGCCTTTAAAGCTTTATCCGCTCAAAAAGGACTTTCAGACGTTGCCGCAGCAGCTCGGCAAGGGGCAGAAAGAACCAAAGAAATTACCAAGACAGATTTTGGAAGATCTTCCTATCTCAACGAGCAAACATTAAAAAATATCGTCGACCCGGGTGCAGAAATGGCGGCTCGAATCTTTGAACTACTTGCCGAAAGATAAGACAAAATGTCGCTATTGGAAAGCGGAACACTTATTGTATATTATATAAAAAAGGAGAATAAAAATGACTAATATTAACATTCAAAATATCCCAGACGGAGCAGAAAATAAAGACGATTTCTACAAAGTTTTTAAAGAAAGATTAGAAGATTTGGAAACCTTTCCAAGCAATTATACATTTAAATTTATAGTTCCTGGAGATGGCAATCAGTATGCAGAGATTGAACATATCTTTCCTAATGATAAGACAACCTATGCGACAAAAGCTTCTAAAACTGGAAAGTATAATTCCATTACTGTAGTTACCTTTTTGGAAAGTGCAGATGATGTAGTCAATTACTATAAGCAAGTATCGACTATTCCAGGTGTAATTATGTTATAACGATATTCCTAGAAGCCATTTTGTCATTCTGGAATATAAATAAAAAAGCTCCTTAGAAATCTAAGGAGCTTTTTGTATCAGTGAATTAAGCTTTTGGAGCTTCCGGAGTTTCCGCAGCTGGCTTATCTTCACGTGGAGGTCTTGGAATTAAAGCTTTACGCGATAATTTCAATTTTCCTTGTTTATCGATATCTAATAATTTTACCGTAACGACATCACCTTCTTTAAAGATGCCATCCATTGTTTCAAAACGCTTCCAGTCAATTTCTGAAATATGTAATAAACCATCTTTTCCTGGCATAATTTCAACGAAAGCACCGAAAGGCATAATAGATTTTACTTTACCTTCATAAGTTGCTCCCACCTCAGGTTTTGCAGCAATAGCTTTAATACGTCCTGAAGCCTCGTCAATAGCCGCTTTATTATCAGCAAAAATCTGAACGATACCTTTACCATCAACTTCTTCAATAGAAATTGTAGCACCAGTCTCACGTTGCATTTCTTGGATAATTTTACCCCCAGGGCCAATAACAGCTCCAATAAATTCTTTATCAATTGTTAAAGAAACAATACGTGGAGCATGTGGTTTATAGTCTTCACGAGGAGCAGAAATTGTTTTATTCATCTCGCCTAAAATATGAAGACGAGCCTCTTTAGCTTGATCTAAGGCTTGTGTTAACACTTCCCATTTCAAACCATTGATTTTTAAGTCCATTTGACAAGCAACAATACCTTTTTCAGTACCTGTTACTTTAAAGTCCATATCGCCTAAATGATCTTCATCACCTAAAATATCTGATAAGATCGCATATTTACCTGTAGACTCATCAGAGATTAAACCCATAGCAATTCCAGAAACTGGTGCTTTTAATTTAATACCTGCATCTAATAAGGCCAAAGTTCCTGCACATACCGTTGCCATAGATGAAGAACCATTAGATTCTAAAATATCAGAAACAACACGGATCGTATATGGATTTTCATCCTGAGGTAATACTTTCTTTAAAGAGCGCATCGCTAAGTTACCATGACCTACTTCACGACGACCTGGACCTCTATTTGGGCGAACTTCACCTGTAGAGAATGCCGGGAAATTGTAGTGTAAGATAAATTTATTGTAACCATTGATAAATGCACCATCAATCATTTGCTCATCGTCTTTAGCTCCTAAAGTAACGGAAGTTAATGACTGAGTTTCTCCACGTGTAAATACAGCAGAACCGTGAGCTGCAGGTAGATAATCTACTTCAGACCAGATAGGACGAACAGTACGAACCGTACGGCCATCTAAACGCTTACCTTCATCCAATACTAAATTACGAACGGCATCGTATTGAACATCATGGAAATATTTCTTGTATAAGAATTTAGTATCCTCATCCATTTCTTCTGGAAGAGTAGCTCTAAATTCTTCAGAAATTGCTGCAAAAGCCGCTGAACGCTCATGTTTTGCAGAAGCAGATTTCGCTACAGCATATACTTTATCGTATGTACCAGCGAAAATAGCTGCTCTTAATTCTGGATTTGAAGGCTCATGGTTATACTCACGTTTCACCGTTTTACCTACTAAATTAGCTAACTCAACTTGGGCAGCAACCTGTTTCTTAATCGCTTCATGTGCAAAAGCAATTGCTTCTACCATTTCTGCTTCAGAAATTTCATCGGCCTCACCTTCCACCATACCGATATCTTGAGCAGAACCAGCTACGATAAATTCTAATGTAGCACGCTCTAAATCGGATAATTTAGGATTAATCACTAATTCACCATCAATTTTAGCTACGCGAACTTCTGAAATAGGTCCATTGAATGGAATATCAGAAACAGCAATTGCAGCAGAAGCTGCTAAACCAGCTAAAGCATCTGGCATAATATCTTTGTCCGCAGAGATCAAAGAGATCATTACTTGCGTATCTGCATGATAGTTTTCAGGGAATAAAGGACGTAATGCTCTATCAACTAAACGAGAGATTAATACCTCGTAATCGGATAAGCGCGCCTCACGGCGTAAAAAACCTCCAGGGATACGACCTGTAGCCGCATATTTCTCTTGGTAATCTACTGATAAAGGTAAAAAGTCTACCCCAGCTTTTGCTTCAGGAGCTGAAACTACGGTAGCAAGAAGCATCGTATCTCCTTGTTTTAAGACTACTGATCCATCAGCTTGTTTCGCTAATTTCCCAGTAGATAGTTCGATTTGGGAGCCATTGCCCATATCGATTACTGTTTTGATTTCGTTATAACTCATCTTTCTGTTGTTGTCATGCACGCTTCGTCTTGGTGGCCGCGCATAAATATATTTTAAACTTACTAAAATTCTTTACAAAAGTAAAAAGCCATCTCCATATTTGGGATGGCTTTTAAAAAGTTTTTTACTAAAAGCTTATTTGATGATATCACGTAAACCTAAACCTTTGATGATTGCACGGTAACGGTTAATATCTTTTTTGTACAGATAAGCTAACAAAGAACGACGTTTACCTACTAACATTTGTAGGGCACGTTGTGTTGAGAAATCTTTTCTGTTTTTTTTCAAATGCTCAGTTAAGTGAGCAATTCTTTTAGTGAACAATGCGATTTGTCCTTCAGCAGATCCAGTGTTGTTTTCTGCTCCAGCAAATTCTGCGAAGATATTTGCTTTGTATTCTTTACTTAAATACATCTCTTGAATAATATTAAAGCTGTGTAAAAATTTATTAATTGTCGCAAAGTTAAGATTTAATTCCCGTTAAAGCAAACCTTAAACTTTTACATAGATTTTATTTTTATCTAAAATATAACCTATCCCCCACATTAAGGCGATAAAACATAAGGCATATGCTAATGAACCCCATTCCGGAGCTCCAGGTATATGCGCACATATATTTTTATAGAACCAACTAAAAGCAGTGATATATTGCTGTTCCCCCTGCGCATTAACGCCATTTGGTATTCTAAATAATCCCACCAGTCGCGGTAATAAACCACTTAATACAAAGATAAAAAGCGGGTTTTTTCCAAATACATCGAAGAATTTCGTACAGGCATTTTTAACTCCTTGAACCTCGATAAACCAAATTAATCCCCCAATAGTCATCATGGCCAATCCTGTAGTATATAAGACATAAGAACTGGTAAATATTTTTTTATTGATCGGAAATCCTAAAGACCATATCCAGCCTAATACCAGCAGGATAAATGCCGTTACAAATAAACCGGCAAGCAACTTAAAATGAGGCTCCTTGCTTTCCGGAACACGCTTCCATAACCAAGAAACCTGCCCTTGCTGCCTAATAAATGTCCCG
>DAIQRP010000006.1:41479-48105 GCA_036786125.1 Sphingobacterium sp. | reverse complement strand
ACCTGTACTATAGTCGGAAATGTACTCATTATCCCCTCTGGATCAAAAGGAACACCTTCCCCACGGTACATATGCGCTTTCCCTATTATTTGAATATCATAAGCCGTTCCAAACCAGCCCTCTAAACTATAAGGATCCGCTCCTCCTAAATACATGCAGACTATCCAATAACTTATTAATATGCCTGCAGAAATCCATATCAGCGTTCTATGTTTAAAGTAATAGGCTAATATAGAAGCAAAGCAGTAGGCTAAAGCAATGCGCTGTAATACCCCAAATAATCGAATCCCCCGCTCTGGATCGCTTGGAGAGACCCAGGTCTTTAAGATTAAGCTATCCCCAGACCATTGTACAAAAGGCCACCAGTTTAAAAATAAACCAATTATAAAAATGAGAAATGTTCTCTTTAATACTTTCTTCCAAAATACCGCTGCCCCCGCCTCCTGCAATTTGGGCATCACAAAGGACATCGCATTCCCTACGGCAAATAGAAAGAATGGAAAGACCAAATCTGTAGGCGTACAACCATGCCAAGGCGCATGTTTTAAAGGTGCAAATGCATATGCCCAGGTTCCTGGATTATTGACCATAATCATTAAAGCAACCGTTGCACCGCGAAATACATCTAAGGAATAATAACGAGGTTTCATAAGGATTAAAATTAGTTTATAAAGATATCATTTTTATGCCATATTAAAACACAAGACAGCACAAAACCGCTATACGGCTTCTTGCATTTAAAAATCTTGCCGTTAGATGCCCCAAAACGGCAGATGCCTTAAAAATTGTTACAAAATACCGATAGCTAATGAAATGAAAAAGCCCTAGGAAAACATAAGTTAAGCCACTTTTATAATTAAAAACAGAACATAACTGAACTTATTAATAATATTTAAAAAGTTTTTATACTTTTACTTCCATATAATAATTATTTAATCTTTATATAACCCAATTTTAACCTTGAAAAATATAATTGAAAATAATTTAGAGCAGCTTATTTTTAAGCTATTATATTATAATGGGTCACAATCAATTGCTGATATTAGCAAAAGAATGGCAAAATCAGTTCCTAATATTACGAAAGTAATCAATGAATTACTCAGCAGTAATCTGCTGGAGGAAGATGGTTATGCCCCTTCTACTGGAGGAAGAAGAGCCGTGAGTTATAAAATTAATAGTCAATTAAATCAGGTGATTATAGCTGTAGCTATAGACCAGTATTATATCTGCGCTTCCATTCTCTCTTTAGAGAATAAAGAACTTATGGAACCGATTACCATAGAGAATAATTTAATTGATTCCGAGCAAAGTTATACCCAGATATTAGATCTTCTTAAAAACCTACTTCAACATAAGCTCTTAACCCAGAATATTTGCATCGGTATTGGCATTTCTATGCCGGGCTTTGTAGACTATCAAAATGAACTAAATAATTCTTTCCCTACAGGCTCCAGACTTAATAATATCAAAGTCCTTTTAGAAAAGGAATTACAAACTCCCGTCTTTATTGAAAATGATTCCGCGACTATCGCATTTGCAGAACATAAATTCGGAGTAGCAAAAGGCTCTCATGACGCACTGATTATTAATATGAACTGGGGAGTAGGTCTAGGCATGATTATTAATAACAAACTCTTTAGAGGTCACTCTGGATATGCTGGAGAATTCTCCCATATTCCATTATCGAATACCAATAAATTATGCTCATGTGGCAAAAAAGGATGCTTAGAAGTCGAAGCTTCATTAATTGCAGCTTTGGACTTTGTACATGAACAACTCAGCCAAGGCGAAAACTCCTCCCTGAGTGAAATGTCCAATCTCACGAAATCTTCTCAAGGAGAATTTCTACTCCAAGCAGCCTTACACGGAGACCAACTTGCCATATCAGCATTAAATAAAAGCGCCTATATACTCGGAAAAGGTATAGCCACCTTAATCCATATACTCAATCCCGAACAGATTGTCATTTCAGGCAGAGCCGCCATTGCAGGACCTATTATGCTTCCGACAATACAGTCTGCAATTCATGAATTTTGCATCCCAAAATTAGCGAAGTTCACCAGCATCGAATTATCAAATCTAAATATACGAGCTCAATTATTAGGCACTGTATGCCTGGTTATTGAAAAACTGAATTTTCCAAATTCAAAAAAACTTTTAAACAACTAAATATGAGTCAATTTTACTTAAAATGTGCACTTATTTCGGCAATCTCGCTTTCGACATTCGCAGAAACATATGCACAGCAAGCGCTAACTGGAAAGATTAGCGATGCAAAAGGAAATGTGTCTGGAGTCAGTGTAACGGTCAAAGGAACTACACGAGCAACTCAATCAGACTTGTATGGGTCTTTCAGCATTAATGCTTCCTCAGGAGAAATCCTAAGATTTTCAGCGGTAGGATATAAAGCGAAAGAAATTCCCGTTACAGATGCTAAAACGATTAATATTACCTTAGAAGAAGACGCGACCAACTTAGGGGAAGTGGTGGTGACTGCGATGGGTATTAAAAGAGAAAAGAAATCGTTAGGATATGCGTTTCAAGATGTTAAAAGTGAAACCCTAGTCGATGCCAGAGAAAATAACGTAGCCAATGCATTAAGCGGTAAAGTATCTGGTCTACAGGTAGTCAAAGGTTCTAATGGACCTGGCTCATCCTCTAAAATTGTATTAAGAGGAAATAATTCTTTAACAGGCGATAACCAACCTTTAATTGTGGTTGATGGAGTGCCTATGGAGAATTTTACAGGAGCTGAAAATAATGATTTTTGGAACCCATCGGCAGATATGGGAAATGGTCTTGGAGATTTAAATCCAGACGATATTGAAAGTATGTCCGTATTAAAAGGAGGTGCTGCATCTGCATTATATGGCTCTAGAGCAGGTAATGGAGTTATCCTAATTACCACAAAATCCGGAAAAGCAAAAGATGGAGCAGGAATCTCCTACTCGGCAACCTTAGGACTTGAAGAAATCTTTATGACTCCAAAACTACAGAAGAGTTTTGGTCAAGGTGAGAATGGCAGCTATTTAAATAATAGCTCCCTAAGCTGGGGTCCTAAAATTGAAGGTCAGGAAGTCTCTGGATACGATGGAAAAACGAGAAAACTATCGAACTATAATAATATTGATAATTTTTTTAAGACAGGTATCAGTACTACGCATAACTTAACTTTACAACAACGTCTTTCTGAAGGGACAAGCATCTTTACCTCCTTAAATTATCTGCACGATGACAGTAAAATTCCTGGAGCGAAATTAGATCGTCTGAATTTAATGTCTAAAGTTACTTCCTCCTTTGGAAAGGACAAGCGCTGGTCTACCGATGTAAAAGTTCAGTATATGAATAATAAAGGTACAAATAGACCTGTATCTGGAATTAATGATGGAAACTATTACGCGACGACCTTATTGCTGCCTGGATCTATAGATATCCGAGAATTCAAAGAAGGCATGGATGTCTTTGGAGCGCAAAGCTACTGGTACAGAGAAGGAAATAGCGTCAACCCCTACTGGGCAGTTAAAAATAAAACCAATGTAGATGTCAGAGATAGATTCCTATTAAATGGAACGATTAAGTATAAGTTTAACGATTGGTTAGATGCCGATTTTAGAGCAGGCTCAGATATCTATACCACAAAGTATTCTGCCAAGACCTATACCGGATCTCCATTGAATAATGAATACAATACCCGTACCGATAATTTCAGCGAAAACAACTTTATTGTTTCCCTAAATGCTCATCAAGAAAATATCGTTGGAAAATGGTCAGCTTCAGCTTCGATATTTGGGCAGATTATGAAGCAAAATTTCCATCAGATTGGAATTTCTATTGGCAAATTAGCTGTACCGAATTTATTTACAGCCAATAACTCTGTCGGTCCTGCCGTTCCTACAGAAAAAGTATTGGATCAGCAGATTAACTCCATCTATGGAACAGGAGAAATTAACTATGATGGCTACTGGTTTATTAACTTTACAGGTAGAAATGATTGGTCTTCTACCCTATCGAAACAAAATAGATCCTTTTTCTATCCTTCGATCAGTACTTCCTTTGTCGTTACAGACTTCTTAAACAAAGTCAGCTTATCCGCTCCAAATTGGTTAACATTTGCAAAAATTAGAGCTTCCTATGCTCAAACAGGAAATAGTTTAAAACCGTATCAATTATTAAATACCTACACCATAGGTCAGGATCCAAATTCAAATATTATTGCAGGTACGAATAATACCCTATATGATGAAAATGTAGTATCTGAATTATTGAAAAACTATGAATTTGGTTTTGATGTACGCTTATTTAATCGGTTGAATGTAGATTTTAGTTATTATAAAACTAATGCTACCAATCAATTATTAGCTATTCCTATGAACCCATTATCAGGGTATAACTTTAGAATGATTAATGCCGGAGACATCCAAAATGAAGGTATTGAATTGGTGTTAGCAGCCAATATCTTAAATGCACCCGAGCGTTTAAAATGGGATATGAATGTCAACTTCTCTAGAAATAGAAATACCATCAATAAAATCTACTCTAATAAAACCGAAAATTCCACAGAAGAAGAATTAACCCAATATCCATTAGGCGGTTATGACAATATTAATATTTTTGGAGAAAAGGGTAAGCAATATGGTTCTATTTATGGAACAACCTATAGAAGAGTCACAGATAAAGAATCTGAATTCTATGGTCAACGCTTATTAAATGAAAGTGGCTTGCCGACAACAGATGGCTCGTCTACTTATTTAGGTACTCAAAGTCCTAATTTCTTATTGGGTATTACCAATACCTTCGCTTATAAAAACTTCGGTTTAAGTTTCTTAGTGGACGGCCGTTTTGGAGGAAAATTCTTCTCAGGAACCAATGCTGCTTTAAAACAATCAGGTCTTGCGGATGCTACAGTTATAGATGGCGCTCGAGAAAGTTTTATTGCAGAAGGAGTAATTAGTAATGGCCAAGGTGGATATGTTCAAAACACTAAAAGTGTAACTCCACAGCAATATTGGTATGCCGTTCAAAATGTCAATAACTTAGGTATTATCGAAGAAAATATCTTTGACGCAACAAATGTGCGATTAAGAAATGTGCAATTGAGTTATACCCTGCCTAAATCTATCCTTAAAAACTCAGTAGTGAAAACTGCTCGTTTCTCCCTTTCGGCAAATAATTTATGGATGATTTATAGCAAAGCTAATGGCGTCGATCCAGAATCTGTATTTGCTACAGGTACAAATGCCACAGGATTTGAAAACTTATCTATGCCGACCTCCCGATCATTCTTCTTTAATGTTTCTGTAGGGTTTTAATTATTAAATAGAATTGAGATGAAAAATACAATCACTAAAATAAGTTTAGCTTTATTAATTGGAACAAGTACCTTATCATGTTCTAAATTTGATGAGATTAATACCAATCCAACCGCAGCTAACCCAGACCAAGTACAAGTTGAATATTTTATCAACAACTCCATTACTGCAGCACAAATGGATCCACAGGTAGCAGAAAGACAATTTGTTATCTATTGGAAATCTGCCGCAAGACAACATCAAAGTAATACCCTAGCAACAGGAACATATAGCGATGATTATAATAATGTATATTGGGAATATATATCCAAATGGTTAAATCTCGCAAATACGGCTATAAAAATCGCTGATCTAAAAGAAACAAATGGATCTGCAGCCGTTTATAACGAGAATTTAAAACAGGTAGCCCGTATTTGGAGAGCTTATCTACTGACCGAGATGTCTGACAACTTCGGTCCTGTTCCCGTATTAGCTTTTCAAGGGGTGAATCCAGAATTTAATTCCGTAGAAGAAGTTTATGACTACGCTTTAAAAGAATTAGCGGAAGCATCAGCGCGTATAGACGAAGCGGTTTTAGTTCCTAGTACCATTGCCGCTTATGATCCTGCCTATAGTTACAACTGGTCCAAATGGGTTAAATATGCGAACTCCATGCGCATGCGCTTATCCATGCGTATTGCCGAAGTAGCCCCTCAGAAAGGCAAGGCCGCGTTTGAAGCAGCAGTAGCTACGGGTAAGTATATTAATACTGCAGATGATAATTTCAGCGTTAAAGAAAAAGATGGATGGAATGATTTAACTGGCGTTATGTCCAGATCATGGAATTCTCAAAATCTATCCAGCACAATTAATAACTTATTCTTAGGTCTAGGAGGAATTAAATCGGAAGATGTCTTATCTGCAGATTTAAAATCAGCAATTAAGCCCGCAAATTATATAGGAAAGAGATATGAGAAGCAATTCTCACTTTTAACTAATGACCCTTCTAAAGGTTTCTGGTTAGATGGTCTTCCATATACGATTGACCCTAGAGCCTATAAAGCATTTTTTATCCCATTAAATACTAGCGCTAGTAATTTCTTTAATTATGATGGATGGGAAAATGATGTGAAGACTCCTACAAGAAATTTAATTTCAGGGACAGATACTATTAAAGTAAATTTCAAAAATACCTGGAATGCTTTCTCTTTAGGAGACTGGGGTGCAAAAGGTACAAATAACTTATTACGTGGGACTTTCGGTAAAGTTCCTGCCCTAGCGAAGGATTTTAGATTAAGCACAAATGCCCGAATATTCTTTGCGAGTTGGGAAAGTGAT
>DAIQRP010000006.1:30587-41469 GCA_036786125.1 Sphingobacterium sp. | reverse complement strand
GATTTCTTAATTGCCGAAGCCGCATTAAAAGGTTGGGCTGTTCCTTCCTCGGCTAAAGCAGCCTATGAAAAAGGCGTTAAAGCTAGTTTTGCCTACTGGGGTATGGCGTCTTTTGCAGATCAATATCTAGCTTCTGAAAGTTATAATCGTGTAGGAACTTCTGCTAATTTTAATCACACAACGGAACCAGCTAGCAGCTTTACAGTAGATTATATCGATGGATATACAAATGCTCCAGCAAGCATGAGTATTCCTTATCCAAATAATACTATTTATAAAAATGGTACTGTAAAGAATGATGCGTTAACCAAGATTATTACGCAAAAGTATTTAGCTCAATTGCCATGGCTACCTTTAGAAGCATGGAATGACCATAGAAGATTAGGTCTCCCATTCTTTGAAAATCCAGCCATAGAAAATAGCTTAGTTAACCTACCGGAATTAAACAGTGGAAATTATATGACAAATAGAATTTCTTTCTTTCCACAGCGTTTAAGATATCCCTCATCATTTAGAAATTCCGATGGCGCAGGCTACAATCAAGCAGTCGCGCTATTGCAAGGTACCGATAATGAATTCACCCCTTTATGGTGGGCTAAACATTAAAATTGGTTCATAAAAAAAGGCGTTTTCTTTTGAAAACGCCTTTTTTTATAATTTAAATCGCTTGAGTTTATGATCTAAATCGCTTGAGTTTTTTGAGCTAACCAACTGGCTTCCTCAGCACTTAAAGCTGGACTTAATTGTTCATATACCCAGTGATTATAGGCATTCAGCCAATCGATATGTTTCTTTTCTAATAAAGAACGCTCCACTAAGTCTGTATCGATATAACAAATTGTTAAGGTTTCAAATTGCATAAAATCACCGAAAATCGAAGATTTATAATCCGTCGATAATACCAAATTCTCTATGCGTATACCATGAGAACCCTCGCGGTATAAACCGGGCTCTATGGAAGTAATCATCCCTTTTTCTATAGGCATATCTATAGCTGCAGAATTAAATACCTGTGGACCTTCATGTACATTGAGGAAAAATCCAACCCCATGACCGGTTCCATGTCCATAGTTACGTAGTGTTTCCCATATAGGTCTCCGAGTAATGGCATCAATCTGATAACCTTTAGACCCTGTCGGGTAAATAGTTTGAGACCCCTCAATGGTACCTTTTAAGACAATAGTATAATCTGCTTTTTCCTCTGCAGTTATCTCTCCCAAAGAAATCACACGTGTAATATCCGTCGTCCCCGTTTGATATTGACCTCCAGAATCGACTAATAACAAACCTTTAGCTTCTAATAGATAGGTATTCTCTGGCGTAGCATGAAAGTGAGGCAAAGCACCATGATCTAGATATCCAGCAATGGTATCAAAACTCACATCGACAAAACCTGGCTGAGCAGCCCGGAATTCACGTAGCTTTTCAGCAATAGAAACCTCAGACATCTGCTCCTGACCTATACGCTCAGTCAGCCACTTAAAAAATTTAGTTAAAGCAATCCCATCATAAACCATGGTCTTACGCGTATGCGCAATTTCCACTTCATTTTTAATGGATTTCAAATGAGTAGAAGGATTCAATCGTTCTACAATCTGAACGGCAGATGGAATGGCATTATATAGAGCAAAACATGTACGTTTAGGATCTATAATCACTTTTTGACCTGCCGGAAGTTGATGGATTGCCTCATAGATAGCGGCATAATCTTTAACTTTCACTCCTTGTTCGTCCAACTCTTGAATAGCCGCTGCCGTGAGTTTGGAAGTCTCAATAAATAAGTCTGTATGTGTCGGACCGATTAAGATAAAACCCAATACTACAGGATTACAATTGACATCGGAACCTCGGATATTTAGGAGCCAAGCTAAATCATCTAAAGAAGAAATAATATGGTAAGAAGCTCGATGTTGCTTCATGAGCTCACGTACTGAAGCAATTTTTGAAGCCGTATCCTCTCCAGTAATTTCTTTGGAAAGCAGATATGCCGGAGCTTGAGGAAGAATAGGTCTATCCGCCCATAAGGTAGACAGTAGGTCTACATTTCCATCCACCTGAATATCTAAAGGTAAAAGCACCTCTTGTACGGCCTGAGCAACTAATAAAGAAGCTAAATTACCATCAAAAGCAACGGTCGCACCAGCGCTTAATTGCCCCCCTAAATAGGACGCATATTCCGCGGCACCCTGAACTTTTAACTTAACTAATTCAAAACCTGTACCCGCTAATTGCTCCTGAGCTTGAACAAAATAACGTGCATCAGTCCATAAACCAGCGAAGTCTTCGGTAATCACCAAAGTTCCCGCTGAACCTGTAAAACCTGATGTCCAAGCAATACATTTATAACGATCTGGCAGATACTCTGAAATATGAGGATCCGAAGATGGAATGATATAGGCTTGAATATTTCGCTCCTTCATCAACGCGCGAATAGCCGCTAATTTTTCAATATGCTTCATGTTAATTACGTTATATGGAAGGCAAGTTAATAAATTTATACTTAATCGCTAAACCATCATAATTGGTTTATATTTGTCTAGAACAATTATTACGATGAAGAGACCATTTTTATTTCAAATCATGCTTGGGATAACAAGCTTAACTTCTTTTCATGTGCAAGCTCAGGAGATAAGCTCGCAAATACAGTCCGCTTATACGGCTTTTGAAAAGGATGAAACCCTGCGACATGGAATCGCTTCTTTACAGGTCGTAGACCTTGAAACAGGCAAAGCTATTTTTGAAAAAAATCAAAATACAGGCCTTGCTACAGCTTCTACATTAAAAGTTATTACTGCAATTACTGCCTTGGATTTGCTAGGCGCAGATTTCAAATTTAAAACCCAATTAGCGTATACGGGGCATATCGATGCACAGGGTATATTACATGGAAATATTATAATTCAAGGCGCTGGAGATCCTACTCTTGCAGCTCCGAGATTTCCAGAAACGAAAGAAGAGAATATCCTTAATAAATGGCTATACTGTATTTCAAATGCAGGAATTCGACAAATCCAAGGAACAATTATTGGAGATGACAGAATTTATGGCGGTAATCAGGTCCCCGGAGGATGGATATGGTCCGACATGGGAAATTATTATGGTGCTGGGCTTTCGGGCTTAAATTGGAGAGAGAATGCTGCAGGTATAGATTTTGAAGTTGGACCCGTAGATTCACAAACACATATTGCACAAACCAGCTCGGATATATCATTCCTTACATTAATCAATCAAACGCGTACGGGAAAAGCCGGAACCGGGGATCAGGTATATGCTTATTCAGCGCCCTATTCCTCAGAGGTTGTGCTGACTGGGACCTATGCAAAAGATTTAAAGAAAACCATAGAAATTTCTATTCCTGACCCAGCCTATGATGCGGCATACCAGCTGTATCTAGCCTTGGATAGTTATGGTATTCGAGTGGATGAAAGTCCGCAATCGGCCTTTAAATCTGGTATAGAAATCGACGCTAATGTACAGCTTTTAGATATTCATGAATCCCCTCGATTAGCCGAAATTATCTATTGGTTTAATCAGAAGAGTATTAATTTATATGGAGAATCTATCCTGCGCGCACTCACACAGTATTATAATCCCAAACAATCTGGCGTTGAAATTGTACGTCAGTACTGGAAGGAAAAATTACAGATAGATCCCGCAGCCCTTCAGCTGGTCGATGGCTCTGGACTATCGCCACAAAATAGAGTGAGCAGTGCCGCGATGACTCAAATTATGAGCTATGCACAGCAGCGCCCTTGGTTTGCCGAATTTTACAAAAGCTTACCCAGCTATAATGATATGAAGATGAAGTCCGGCACCATTGGAGGGGTATTAGGATATACCGGATTTCAGAAAAATAAGAATGGGAAAACCTATAGTTTTTCCCTGTTAGTGAATAACTATCAAGGAAATACAAGTCAAATGCGAAAGCGTATGTTTGAACTTTTAAATGTATTGAAGTAAGATATTGTCAGATAGTAATAAGATATTGGCTTAAAGAAGTATTAATCTCTGAGATTATTATACATTTGTATGCTATTATATGAGTAATGAATAAAATTTTAAAAAATGAGTAACACTAATCGTAAACAAGCTGCATTAGACTACCACTCTAAAGGTAGACCTGGAAAGATTGCAGTAGTTCCTACCAAACCGACAAATTCGCAAAGAGATTTATCCCTAGCGTATTCGCCTGGTGTTGCTGAACCATGTTTAGCAATCGCAGCAAATCAAGAAGATGCGTATAAGTACACAGCCAAAGGAAACCTTGTCGCTGTAATTAGTAACGGTACAGCAGTTTTAGGCTTAGGTGATATTGGTGCCCAAGCTGGTAAACCGGTGATGGAAGGTAAAGGTTTATTATTTAAAATTTTTGCTGATATTGATGTTTTTGATATTGAACTAGACACAAAAAATGTAGATGAGTTCGTAAATATCGTAAAAGCTTTAGAACCTACTTTTGGAGGGATTAACCTGGAGGATATTAAAGCGCCAGAATGTTTCGAGATTGAGCGACGTTTAAAAGCGGAAATGAATATCCCTGTGATGCATGATGACCAACATGGTACCGCAATTATCTCTGGAGCAGCTTTAATTAATGCGTGTGAAATTCATGGAAAAGATATTAAAGACGTCAGAATTGTCGTGAACGGTGCCGGAGCGGCAGCCATATCTTGTACCAGCATGTATGAGTCTATAGGCGCACGCAAGGAAAATATTGTGATGATCGACCGTAAAGGGGTAATTCGTCAAGACCGAGAAGGTTTAGATGAGGTTAAAGCAACCTATGCAACTGCACGTGATATTCATACTTTAGAAGATGCAGTAAAAGATGCTGATGTATTTATAGGTCTTTCTGCAGCTGATGTATTAAGCCCAGAGATGTTATTGTCGATGGCTCCAAACCCGATTGTATTTGCTATGGCGAATCCAAATCCGGAGATTGCGTACGACTTAGCATTAGCAACACGCCAGGATATTATTATGGCTACAGGTCGTTCGGATTATCCGAATCAGGTGAATAACGTATTAGGTTTCCCTTATATCTTCCGTGGTGCCTTAGATGTTAGAGCTCGCGCAATTAATGAAGAGATGAAGATCGCGGCGGTTAAAGCTATTGCCGAATTAGCAAAACAACCTGTTCCAGAAGAGGTTAACCAAGCCTATAATTTAAATAATATTAAATTTGGTATCGATTATATTATACCAAAACCGAATGACCCTCGATTAATTACTGAAGTTTCAGTAGCTGTAGCTAAAGCGGCTATCGAATCCGGAGTAGCTGCACAGACTATTGAAGATTGGGATAAATACAAAGAAACTTTACGTAACCGTTTAGGTCAGGATGATCGAATTATGCGTACGCTAACCAGTGCGGCTAAAACAGATCCAAAACGTGTGGTTTTTGCTGAAGCGGATAATTATAAAACATTAAGAGCAGCTCAAATCGTTAAAGAAGAAGGTATTGCAATTCCAATTTTATTAGGTAAAAAAGCAAAAATTGAAAATTTAATTAAAGATTATGCTTTTGATCTGCAGGATGTAGAAATTATAGACCCTGTGGCTGAGGTAGAATCAGAGCGTTTCAAAAAATTTGCAGAACATCTTTATCAAAAAAGACAAAGACGTGGCATCTCTCAATTGGATGCGAATAAGTTAATGTTAGACCGTAATTATTTCGGTGCCAGCTTAGTTCAATTTGGCGAAGCAGATACATTAATCTCTGGATTAACGAAAAACTATGCGACGACAATAAAGCCCGCTTTACATGTTATCGGTGCAGAACCTGGAAGTAAAATTGCAGGCATGTATATGATGTTAACGGCTAAGGGACCTATTTTCTTTGGAGATACAACGGTTAATGAAGACCCTACAGCACGTGAGCTTGCGGATATTACCATTCTTTTGGATAAGGCTATCCGTAAGATGAATATTACCCCTAGAATTGCCTTATTGTCCTATTCAAACTTTGGTTCTTCTGAAGGTAAAACACCGACTAAAGTACGTGAAGCTTCACGTATCTTACATGATGAACATCCAGAAATTATTGTGGATGGAGACTTACAAGCTAATTTTGCGACTAACCCGGAATTACTTTCGGCGAACTTCCCATTTAGCTACCTCAATGGACATGCTGCAAATACGCTTGTATTCCCGAACTTAGAATCTGGAAATATTGCCTATAAATTATTACAAGAAATTGGAAATGCAGAGGCTGTAGGTCCAATTTTATTGGGAATGAACAAACCTATCCATGTCTTACAATTAGATAGCTCGGTGCGCGAAATTGTAAATATGGTAACCATTGCTGTAGTGGATGTTCAGTCCAAAATGAAAAAACATTAATTAAATTATTAATTAAAGCCGTCATGTACGAATACTTGAATGGTAAGTTAGTATATAAAGCCCCCACTCATGTTGTCTTAGACCTGAGTGGGGTTGGCTATTATATCCATATTTCCTTAAATACATTTGCTCAAATTAAAGATAAAGAGCAGTGCAAACTCTTTATTTCTTTTCAAGTACGAGAAGATTCACAAACCCTTTTTGGCTTCGCTACTCCAGAAGAAAAACAACTCTTTGAACACCTCATTTCGGTCTCTGGAATAGGCCCAAATACCGGGCGCATGATACTGTCTTCAAATACCCCAGAAGAAATTCAATCGGCCATTATCAATGGTCAGGTTGCATTAATTCAAAAAATAAAAGGAATAGGTCCTAAAACGGCTCAACGATTAATTTTAGAACTTCAAGATAAATTGAAAAAGCAAGGTCCAGATAGCTTAATCAGTATTCCTCAAAAACAATCTGTTCCCGAAGAAGCTCTGTCAGCACTAGTTATGCTCGGCTTCGCTAAAGCAGCGGCAGAAAAAGTACTGCATGTTATCGTAACCGCAGAACCCAATCTTTCCGTAGAGGCAATTATTAAATTAGCCCTAAAAAAACTATAACAAGCTCAAAATAAAGCTAAAACATAAAAATCAGTTATCTGTTATATAGTCATTTACGCTGAATCATAAATTGCTTTTGAAGTAAAAAAGTATGATATTTACATCGGCGTAGATGACCTATACAGTTACCTATCTACCTATATTTACGTTTTAGCATATTTTCACTTGAAAAAGAACCTCTACTTAACATACATTCTTTCGCTTATTTTGCTCTGTACTAATCAGAAATTAGTGGCACAGGCTCCGCCTGCAAAAGACTCTAAATCAGATAGTTTAGCAATAAAATTCCCATTTAAGGACAATCCTTTTTTGGATTTAGAGAATAGAAGAAGACCCGTAACTCTTGGCCATCCCGATAATATTCAGCGCGAAATTAGTTTCGATCCTGAAGCGAAACATTATATCATTAAAGAAAAATTAGGAGGCAAGCAGTACCGTCCTCCACGTTTCTTAACGATAGATGAATATAAAAATTATGATGAATCTCTACAAAAAAAGAATTTTTGGGAAGAATTATCCAGTCGACAACTGGCCGAAGACCGTCGCCGTCGCTTAATTCCTGTTATAGAAATTAATAGTCCGACTTTTGAACGCATATTTGGGGGTAATAAAATTTTATTAAACCCGAGAGGATCGGCCGATATTACACTTTTGGGTCAGCATAATACCAATGAAAACCCGATGTTTAATGAGACACAGCGTAATCAATGGGGTTTTGATTTCGATCAACGCATTAATTTAAATATGAGCGGAATGATCGGTACGCGTGTGAAAGTAAATGCGAACTTTAATTCTACCGCACAATTTGATTTTGAAAATCAAATCCGTTTCGATTATGTAGCTAAGGATGATGATATCTTACGTCGCTTAGAGATTGGTAATGTGACACTCCCTTTAAACTCCACCTTAATTCAGGGTTCACAATCTTTATTTGGGGTTAAAGCTCAATTACAATTCGGAAAATTAAATTTTACCGGAGTCGTTTCTCAACAGCGCTCTAGACAGAAAGAAATTTCTATTACGAACGGAGGACAAGATTCAGAATTCTCCTTACAAGCGGATAACTATGAAGAAAATCAACACTATTTCTTAGCGCAGTATTTTAGAGATAATTTTGCTAAACACCTCGCCTTAGCACCCATTAACTCATCTATTGTTAATATTACTCAGATTGAAGTTTGGGTTTCGAATAGAAGTAACTCCTATGAGGAGGCCCGAGATGTCCTCGCTTTAATGGACTTAGGGGAATATAGCCCATATAATAATTCCATTTCTCCAGGGAACTCCAGACTCCCGGCTTCGGGCATTCCAGGAGAAATTGCACCCAACTCCTCCAATAATTTAATTCAGCTCTTAGGAGAAAATGGCCGAGAGTCAAATGGACAGTTTGTACAAAGTTTCTTCGCCCCTTCTGGAGGAAATGATAACTATGCGAAATTAACTTACGCCCGCAAATTAGTCGAGAATTCCGACTTTACCGTAGACCGAAAACTCGGTTTTATCTCCCTTAGAAATCCATTGAATCAAGATCAGATACTTTCGGTATCCTATCGTTATACCGCCAATGGAAGAGAATATCAGGTCGGTGAATTTAGTACTGACATCCCGGTAACTCCCTCGAATCCAAAGATGTTATACAGTAAGTTATTAAAAAATGAAACCTTAAAAACTAGATTACCGATCTGGAAGTTAATGATGAAAAATATATATTCCTTAGGAGCATATAATATTTCCCCCAATAACTTTAGATTAAATGTATATCGTACAGAAGATGAAACTGGTGTAGAGCGCCCTACGATGTATGAAGGTCAGAACCTACAAAATAAAATGTGGATTCAGATTTTGGGTTTAGATCGTCTAAATCCCCAACAAGCACTTCAGCCTGATGGATATTTTGACTTTTTGGAAGGCATTACCATTGAACCGAATCGCGGGAAGATTATGTTCCCTGTGGTAGAACCTTTTGGTCGTGACTTAGCCACACAATTTCAGGCTGGAGCAGAACAGCAACTGATCGATAAGTATGTCTACCAAGAACTGTACGATTCGACCAAAGTTATCGCTCAACAGAAGTTTCCCAATAAAAATAGATACCGTATACGCGGAAATTATAGCTCGAATATAGGTACAGAATATCAATTAGGAACGCTGCATCTGACCCGAGGTTCTATTAAAGTTATGGCCGGAGGAATGCAATTGCAGGAAGGAGTAGACTTTATGGTGGACTATGAAATTGGTCGATTACGCATCTTAAATGAAGCCCTGCTCCTATCTGGTACGGCTATAAAAGTATCTATTGAAGATAGCAATATGTATGGTCTGCAGCAAAAAACTATGGTTGGAGGTCGTTTTGACTACCGGGCTTCCGATCAGTTGCAAATCGGAGCGACCATTATGAACTTAACGGAAAAGCCACTGACCGAAAAAGTAAATATTGGAGAAGAACCCATGTCCAATACCATGGTTGGTGCCGATATTACCTATAATGCGCCTTCCCGCTGGTTGACGCGTATGGTTGATAAGATCCCTTTCCTAAGTACCAAAGAGCCTTCAAGTATCTCATTCTACTCTGAATTTGCCAAACTCATCCCCGGCCATCCCCGTGGATTAAATACCGCAAATGGCAGCACAGGAACAACCTATATAGATGATTTTGAAAATGCGGTTTCTTATGTAGATATCAAGGGCGCTTATAACTGGCAGATTTCAGGAACTCCTCGCATGTTTTCAGAATCGGCCCTATCCAACGATCTGGCTTATGGCTATAATAGAGCGCTCCTATCCTTCTATTCAATCGATCCTATCTTTTATAGAAACAGCTCCCTGACGCCAAATAATATTACGAAGAGTGAACTTTCTGATCACCGTGTCAGACCTATCTTTGAGCAGGAGGTATTTCCATTTAAAGAGTCCAATACGGGTTTTCCAGTCTATCTACCGACCTTGGATTTAACCTACTATCCACAGATCAGAGGACCTTATAATTATACGCGTTTAGGTGTGAATATGGATGGCTCATTAAGTAATCCAAGATCACGTTGGGGAGGGATGTTTAAGAAAATTGACAACCCGGATTTTGAAGCTCAAAATATTGAGTTTATAGAAATTTGGATGATGGATCCGACCTTGACAAATCCGAATAAACAAAATGGGGATTTATATTTTAACCTCGGTAATATCTCCGAAGATATCTTAAAAGATGGACGTAAATCCTTAGAAAATGCACTCCCTACGAATGGAGATTTAAGTCAAATCGATCAGACCAACTGGGGCCGTGTGATGAAGAACCAACCCGTTATTCAGGCTTTTGATAATGATCCGGAAAATAGAAGACGCCAAGATGTCGGTTTAGATGGATTAAGCGATGCTGATGAAGCCATCTTTCACGGTAGTTTCCTATCGGAAATGCAAGGTGTATTAAATGCTGAAGCTTTTGCTAAACTTCAAGCCGATCCTTCATCCGATAATTATGTGTACTTCCGCGGAAATAACTTAGATATGCAAAATGCAGGTATTCTAAAACGCTATCAGTACTATAATGGTTTAGAAGGAAACTCGAAGACCAATGAACAGTCTTTAGCCGAAGTAGGCGTAGAAACTTCTTCGAGTACCTTACTCCCTGATGGAGAAGATATCAATAGAGATAATAATATGAATGAAATCGATGAGTACTATCAGTACCGCGTTTCATTACGTGCTAAAGATCTTATCGTCGGTAAAAACCATATCGTAGATGAGCATACGGCTCCCGTGCGCTTAGAAAATGGTCAGACCAAAGATGTCACTTGGTATAAATTACGTATTCCAATTACAAAATACGAAAGCAAATTTGGAGATGTACAGGACTTTAAGTCTATTCGATTTGTACGTATGTTTATGACAGATTTCGCCGATACTGCCGTAGTACGTTTGGCTAAACTTCAATTAATTCGTGG
>DAIQRP010000006.1:2940-30577 GCA_036786125.1 Sphingobacterium sp. | reverse complement strand
AGACGATATAATGCGGAAAATATCGCTAATCAGGTTATTTCTGACTATAGCATGGGCGTAGTCGCTTCCGATAATTCCCGTTTTGATGTAGCCAATATTAATATTGAAGAATCTGGGAACCGTAGCCCTATTCCATATGTAGTTCCTCCAGGAATTAATAGACAGGTAGACTGGTCGAATAATAATATGAATATTCCATTAAATGAACAAGCGCTCTCCTTTGAAGTAAATAACTTACGCGATGGATATGGCCGAGGAACATTTAAAACATCCAGTCACGATTTTAGACCTTACGGTAGACTAGAAATGTTTATCCATGCCGAAGGAGAGAATTTAAGAGATGGAGACTTCAGAGCCTTTATCCGCGTGGGTACGGACGATAAGTATAATTACTATGAGTATGATATGCCTTTAGTAATTACCCCATATGGAACAAGCTCTGCCGATTTAATCTGGCCAGAAGCAAACCGTATGAATGTACGTATTAAATTATTCCAAGAAGCTAAAGAAGCCCGTAGTAAGGCCACTTTAAATGGACAGCCATGGCCGATTGACGTACCCTTCGAATATATAGAAGGAAAGAACCGTATTACGGTATTAGGAGCGCCGGATATCTCTAAAGTAAGGTATTATATGTTAGGGGTTAGAAACCCGCTAAAAGGCTCTAAAACGGCTAATCCAGATGACGATGGACGAGATCTTTCGGGACAGTTCTGGTTTAACGAATTACGTCTGACAGATTTTGATGACCGTGGAGGTTGGGCCGCTACTGCACGTTTAAATTTAAAACTCGCGGACTTTGCCAATCTTTCTGTTTCAGGTTCGAAATCTACAGTAGGTTTTGGCTATTTAGAGCAACGTATGAACCAACGTCAGCGTTCTGAAAATACCTATTTCGATATTGTGACTAATGCTGAATTAGGAAAATTCTTCCCGACAACTTCGGGAATTGTTATCCCTTTCTATTTCAGTTATTCGAATCAAAAAGCGACTCCAGAATACAATCCTTTAAATCCGGATATAGAGTTAAACTCGGCACTAGCGAATCTAAGTCGAAACCAGCAGGATTCTTTAATGCGTTTAGTGCAAGACTATACCACCAGAAAAAGCTTTAGTTTCACGAATGTTCGTAAGATTCGTATGAATAATGAGAAGAGCCCTAAAATCTGGGATATAGAGAACTTCTCTGTTTCTTATGCCTATTCGGAATATTACCACCGAGATCATATCACGCAGACAGCATTGCAAAAAAATTATAGAGCGGCTTTAGATTATAATTTCTCTGCAGGAAGTCCAAGGTTTATCGAACCGTTTAAAGGTATTAAGAATAAAAATCTCAGTCTGATTAGTGATTTTAATTTCAACTTAGTACCCTCATTATTGAATTTCCGTGTCGATGTGAATAGAATCTATAATGAAAATACCCTACGCGATAATTCAACGGATAATGTCCTTCCGACTTTATACAATAAGAATTTCAGCATGAACAGAATCTATGGTATATCTTGGGATCTAACCAAGTCCTTACGTTTAGATTTTAATGCGACGAATTATTCTATTATCGATGAACCAGAAGGTCGCCTAGATGGAGTAAAACTGGATAGTATGTGGACTAATTTCTGGAAGATGGGAAGAACTACAGACTATAATCATATGATGAATATCGCCTATACCCTTCCGATCAATAAGATTCCGGGATTAGATTGGATGAATGTGATTACGCGTTATGGAACTCAATTTAACTGGCAGTCTGCTCCTTTATTATCCCTACAGTCTATGGATTATAATATTGGTAACTCCATTCAAAATAATCGGACTATTCAGGTGAACCCTACATTTAACTTAATTAATCTATATAATAAATTTAGTTTTATCCGGAATAATACAGGCCGGGATGCATCGGGTGTAGCCGCATTCTTTACGCAATTATTAACCTCTATTCGGAAGGTCGATGCCGCATATACCAAGGCTGAAGGTACCTACCTTCCAGGCTATCTCCCAAAAACGAATATGTTAGGATATAGCTTCGATGCAAATGCTCCGGGCTGGGGATTCCTTTTCGGTAGTCAACGCGATATCCGAGAAATGGCTGCTAGAAATGGCTGGTTGACAACAGATACAATTCAAGCGAATATCTATACCAATACGTATTCAGAGAATTTATCTATACGGGCATCTATGGAACCTATAAAAGGCCTAAATATCGAGCTTACAGCAGTACGTGCAGATAATAAAAACTTTAGTTCTACAATTAACTTTGACGCATCTACAAATCAGTTTGAATTTCAAACTCCGTTTACTACAGGTAACTATAATATCACGCAGATTGCTATAAAAACATCTTTTAAAAATCATCAAAGTCTATTTGAAGAGTTTGAATCGGCTAGACAAATTATCTCCCAACGTTTGGCTGCGGGTAATATTAATTCTGTAGGCCAAGATGCGCAAGCTTTCGCTGATGGCTATGGTAAGAATCAACAGGATGTCGTTGTCAATGCCTTTTTAGCTACTTACTTAGGAATGGATCCGGGGAGCAGTAAGATGAAGACTTTCCCGAGAATTCCACTTCCAAACTGGAGAATTAACTATAATGGATTAAGCAAATTACCGCTTTTAAAAGAGATTTTTAATTCCATCAATATCCTGCACTCTTATAATTCACAATATGCGGTCAATGGATATAATTCTGTTATTCGATATGATGAAAATGGAGGAGCCCCATCGGAGCGAGATGTGAATAATAATTTCTTGCCTAAAAATCAATTTCAACAGGTTTCCATTATAGATCAGTTTGTGCCTTTAATAGGTATAGACACTCGATTTAAAAATAATGTTTCGCTGAATTCGGAATACCGCCGCAGCAGAATGTTAAACTTCAGTCTTCAAAATAGTCAATTAGCCATGATGTCTGAAAATGCCTTTGTGTTAGGAATGGGTTATCGGGCAAATGGTTTTAGATTACCTTTTGGCTGGTTTGCTGACCGTAAGATGAATAACGATTTAAACTTTAAATTAGATGTAGCGATCAATGATCGTAAAACCCTGGTATACCGTTCAGATGTCAATCAATCGGAAATATCAGCCGGAAATAAAAGCATTAGTTTAAATCCTTCTATTGATTATATGATTAATCAGATGTATAATATCCGAATCTATATGAATACCAATGCGGTTCGACCATATACATCACAAACTTATGCGACCTCTTATACCAACTTTGGGATTAATCTACGCATCTTATTCCAATAACAAAAAAAAAGGCTTTTGAAGTTTCAAAAGCCTTTTTTTATGCCCTTATTGCTCTCTTCAACCTGCCCTTGTTAAAATGAAATTACTGCTTTTTATAGAGTGATTTTGACAATAGAACTACAAGCAGCTACTCCGGCTCTAATTATGTAGTCATATATTTACACTTTAAAAAGATAAACCATTATTTACGGGAAAACGGAATAGTAGAATAGGATATTCTTCTACCTTTGTACCCGATCAAAATGCAACCCTTATGGCAGAAGATTTAACATTAGGAACAGGAAATAAGCAAGAGAAATACGAAGCGCTATTTCCTCAGATTGAAGCTTTACTAACCGGAGAAGATAACTTGATTGCCAATATGGCGAATATGGCCGCTGCCTTAAAACAGCAGTTTGATTTCTTCTGGGTAGGATTTTATATTGTAGCAGATGATCAGTTGGTTTTAGGCCCATTTCAAGGACCTGTAGCCTGCACAAGAATTCAAATGGGACGAGGTGTATGCGGTAGTTCTTGGAAAGAGCAGCAGACCTTAATTGTGCCCAATGTAGATGAGTTCCCTGGGCATATAGCTTGCAGCTCTTTATCGAAATCTGAAATTGTCGTACCGATCTTCGATCAAGGGCGCGTTGTCGCTATTTTAGATGTAGATTCTGATGAGTTAAATAGCTTCGACCAGACAGACAAAATATTTCTGGAGAAAATAGTTCAGCTGCTCTATTAATTTTTAAAATAATTCTTAAATTAGAAGTGATTAGAATTTCTTTATCCCTATTGAGTTAACCAATTATGTGCCGGATTAAAGTATTTGCCTTTTTTAACCTGATTATGGTTATTATATGTTATTCATGGATCTATTTTATGGATAGATTTAAGGTATATGGTATTAGTCTTGCTGATATATATATTCAGTATGATTCCTTATTGAGTCCGGCAAGTTATAGTTTAAGCATATGGAATGCGGTAGCAGTTTCAACTTTAGCCATGTTATGCTACCAATATATGGGAACAATGACGAAATATAGGGATAAAGAGAATCTAGATAATATTAAGAATATGGGCTCCTTGCTTATTATAAACTTAATTCTACTCTCGGTATATACCACGTTAAAATTACATGCTTACACCCTTTCTCCATTATTAGTTACGGTATTATTATATATCAACTTGGAATGGATACATTTGAAATTACAGACTTCAAAAAAGACAAAAGTAGGAATTGCTTCATTCTATGCACGAGTATGTTTTAGTCTCTATTCTGGATGGGTTATTGCCGCACTGGGATTTAATACAGCCATATATCTGAAGTATAATCTACAGATGAACTCCGATCAACAGCTGTATACCACCGCTATTTTGGCGATATCGATCTGTACAGCTTTGGTTTTCTACAAACTATTTTCCCAAAACCTCCCTTCTACAGGCGTTTCCTATACCTGGGCATTGGCAGCAATTTATTTTAATATCATCCACAAGCCTCTAGTACATATCCACTTTAGTTATTTTATTTTAGTGCTCACAGGACTGACTTTTATAGCGACCTTATATGCCTTTTATCGGGTATATGCGCATACGGAAAATAAGCAGCTAGAGTATGAAGAGGTATCCATTACTCCATAGCCCATACTTTAATCAGCTTATCATCGCCAGCTGTAATCAGCTGATCCTGGAAAGGATGCCATAATAAGGTATTGATAGATAATCTATGACTATCATATCGACGATCTACCGAAATATTTTTCATCAGTTTAAATGTTTCAGCATCCCAGATTTTAATGGTTTTATCCCGGCTTACCGTCGCCAAGATGGGATATATAGGATGGGTAGAAATACTGTAGATTGTAAACATATGCGGAATAAATTCCGTCTTTAGGCGGAAGGTTTTTAAATCTGTCCCCTTCAGATGGGCATCTTTACTCCCCGAATAGAGTCTATTTCCATCTGTCGCATAACATAAGGCCGTTACCATTCCAGCATGCCAGGGTAGCACTTGAACTTTTTGAAAGGAAGAGACCTCATACAGGTGCACAGCTCCATTTTTATCGCCTATCGCAATTTGCGATCCTTCAGGATGTATCGCTAAAGACCGTAAGGCCGCATTGGCAACCTCAAACTTATACAGTAATTTATATTCCTGTAGGCACCAGACATAGGCATATCCATTTTCAGCGACAGCAATTAATTCTTTTTTCTGTTCCAATACCGCTAATGCAAAAACGGCGGCGCGATCTGTAGGTAATTTCGCGATTAGCTTCTGCGCTTCCGGATCGACTAAGAGGACCTGTCCTTCTCGTAAGCCTACAGCGAGGATATTAGCATATGAAAATTGTTTCAAAGCATATACAGAAGAGCTTACCGAACATAAGATACGTTTAAATTTACCGGTCTCTAAATCCCATTCTACAATACCTTTATCATTTCCAGCACTGTAAAGTACAGCGGGATCGTAACCCTTTTCCAAAGCATAAATTGGATTCTGGTGACCGATTAAAGTATGTGCTAACGTAACTGTAGTTAATTCCATAAAAAATGCCGTATATCTACAAATATACGGCATTTTATAAAGCCTTTACAAGTATTCCTGCTATTGGTGTCTACTTTCTAAATGTTTAGCAATGGTTTCTAAAGAGATTCCTTTTTCACGTAATAATACAATCAGGTGAAAAAGAAGGTCGGAAGATTCTGAAATAAATTCTTTCTCCGTCTCATAGAGCGCAGCAATCACAGTTTCCACGGCTTCCTCTCCTACTTTTTGAGCGATTTTATGCACCCCTTTTTCATGTAGGCGATTGACATATGAATCCGCTGAAGGGAAGTCATATCTATGCTTAATAATCCGCTCTAACTCCAGAATAAAGTTCTGATTATAGTCGGTCTGAAAGCAAGAGCGGGATCCTGTATGACAGGTAGGTCCTGCCGGAATCGCTTTAATTAGAATGGTATCCTGGTCGCAATCCATATGTGTACTGACTACGGTTAAGAAATTTCCGGATTCTTCCCCTTTAGTCCATAAGCGATTTTTACTTCTGGAAAAAAAAGTTACTCGCTTTTCTGCTTCCGTTTTATGCCATGCTTCTTCATTCATATAGCCTAACATCAAAACTTCGAGTGTCTGGGCGTCTTGAACAATTACAGGTACAAGTCCGTCACTTTTTGCAAAATCTAACATAGTTTTTATATTGAAGGATTACCTCACGGTAATCCCATTTTTTCTTAAGGTATCCTTTAATTCAGGAATGCGTATTTCTCCATAGTGAAATACCGAAGCTGCCAAAGCTGCATCCACATCTGCCTGCTGAAAAGTATCTACAAAATGTTGCTGATTTCCGGCTCCACCGGAAGCAATTAATGGAATAGAAATACGCTTATTAATCTGTTTTAACAAGCCATTATCGAATCCATTTTTAGTGCCATCATGATCCATAGAAGTCAGCAAAATCTCTCCAGCACCACGCTCTTGAGCTTCCAATATCCAATCCTCCGTTTGGATATCTGTTTTAATACGTCCTCCCGAAAGGTGCACATAGTTAGCTCCATCTACCGAACGTGTATCTACAGCAACAACAATAAATTGTCTTCCAAAAGCTTCGGCAAACTGATTTATTATAGCTGGATTTCTAACCGCAGCAGAGTTTATAGAAATTTTGTCTGCTCCAGCATTAAGCAGAATTTCTGCATCCTGAAGCTCATTAATTCCCCCTCCTATGGTAAATGGAATATTCACCTGTCTGGCCACAGCTTTCACCAAATCTATTGTGGTTTTGCGCCCCTCATGGGTTGCTGTAATATCTAAAAAAACAAGCTCATCAGCTCCCTGCTCAGAATACTGCCAAGCTAATTCTACGGGATCTCCAGCATCGCGCAAATCTACAAAATTAACGCCTTTAACGGTACGTCCATCTTTTACATCCAAACAAGGGATGATTCTTTTTGCGAGCATCTTATAGAGAAATCAGCGTTTTTAAGTTCCAAGCTTTAATTTCTTCAATAGAAATTCTATGTTCATAGATAGCTTTTCCAACAACACAAGACTCCACCCCACCGATTTCTTGAAGTTTCCGAATATCATCCATGGAACTTATTCCTCCCGATCCGATTAATTTAATAATTGGAGAATGGGCAATAAGTTTCTGATAGAGTTCCACACCAGCACCCCCTAATTTTCCATCTTTAGAGATATCGGTACATAGAAATCTGAAAAATCCCAGTTTCAGACATTTATCAATATATTCAATTAATTTGATCGGTGAACTTTCTAACCAACCCGAATATTTAATGACTTCGTCTAATACATCAATGGCAATAACAATATGATCGGCATACTTTACTTTACCCTCATTTAATCTACTTAACTCCGTTAAGAAATCTGGTTTTGTAATTGCCTGCGTACCGACAATCACACGGTATACTCCAGCATCTATTAATTCTTTAACTTTTTCAATACTGCGAACGCCGCCGCCATATTGAATTTTCATTTCCGTTTTTTGAATTATATCAAATAGATATTGCTGATTCGAAAAATCACCCTTTGCTCCATTTAAATCAATTATATGGACCATTTCAGTACCATTTGCATGGTATTTTTCTATTTGTTCTTCTAAACTAATATCGTAGGTGGTTACATCACTGTAGTTTCCTTCGCGTAAGCGTACGACTTTCTGATCTAAAACGTCAATTGCAGGTATGATATACATAAAATATGGTCCTTATAGGTTTGAAAAATTTAATAATAGCTGTTCCCCAGCAGCACCCGACTTCTCCGGGTGAAATTGTACTGCAAAAAAATTATCCCGCTGTATAGCCGCTGAAAACTCCAGTCCATATGTGCAGGCTGCCGCGGTATATTGAACATCATATTCAATAAAATAGGAGTGCACAAAATAAAAATAAGCATTATCTGCTATATCCTTAAATAAAGGAGAGTCATTTCTTGCGGAAACGGAATTCCAACCCACATGAGGAACTTTTAATCCAATGCGTTTTGTAAAATCTAAAGTCTTCATCGGAAATAACTGCAATAGATCGACATGTCCTTCTTCAGAAAAGGAAGTCATTAATTGCATGCCTACACAGATTCCCAATACAGGTTTTTGAATTTCAGGAATATAAGGAGCCAGTCCAGACTCTTGTAATTTTTGCATCGCAGATCCAGCATGACCTACGCCAGGAATAATAATACGATCGTAAATCGCAATGTCCTCCGGCTTATTAATCATCCCATATGAAAGACCTAAACGCGCTAAGGCTGCCGTCAGGGAAAAGATATTCCCGGCTCCATAATTAATAATTCCAATCATCTACAATACTCCTTTCGTACTCGGTAACTGCATCTTATCGGCATCTCTGCGAACGGCTTTTTTGATCGATTTAGCAAAAGCTTTAAAAATAGCTTCAATTTTATGATGCTCATTATCGCCTTCGGCCTTAATATTTAAATTGGACTTGGAAGCATCTGAAAAGGATTTAAAAAAATGGAAAAACATTTCCGTAGGCATATCTCCAATCTTCTCACGCTTAAATTCCGCATCCCAGACAATCCAGTTCCTTCCTCCAAAATCTAAAGCGATCTGCGCCAGACAGTCATCCATAGGTAGACAGTAGGCATATCTTTCTATCCCTCGCTTATCTCCTAAAACCTGAAGAAATGCCTCCCCTAAAGCCAAGCCTGTATCTTCAATAGTATGGTGTTCATCAATATGTAAATCCCCTTGCGCATAAATTTTTAAATCTAAACTCCCATGTCTGGCAATCTGATCTAACATATGATCGAAAAATGGTAAACCTGTCTTTATATCAGACTTCCCTGTACCATCTAAATTTATTTCCACAAGAATATCCGTCTCATTGGTTTTACGGTGATGCTGTACACTGCGTGTTCCTAATTTTAGGAATTCGTAGATATCCTTCCAATTGTTAGTCTCTAAAGCAATGACAGAATCATCTATAACCAGCGCTTCTTGCGCCCCAAGGCTGTCGTCATTACGTAACCATATGGCTTTAGCCTGTAGGTTTTGAGCTAAAATAACATCATTAATACGATCTCCGATAACAAAGGATTCCGCGAGATTATATAATTCCGCATTGAAATATTCCGTTAACATACCTATTCCTGGCTTACGCGTATCGGCTTGCTCATGGGGGAAAGTTCGATCGATATGCTGCTTGGCAAACTTCACGCCTTCCCTTTCCAAAGTATCGATAATAAAATGATGCACCGGCCAGAAGTTAGCCTCTGGATGAGCATCCGTTCCTAAACCATCCTGGTTAGAAACTAAAATAAGTTCAAAATCTAATTCTTTTGCGATTCTTGGCAAATATTGTAATGCTTCAGGATAGAACTTCAATTTTTCAAAAGAATCAATCTGCTGATCTTCTGGCTCTAAAATTAAGGTTCCATCTCTATCGATAAACAATAGTCGTTTCATCTGATTGGACATGTATATGTAGGTTAGGTTTTAATATTCTTTTAATTTTTCTACGAGCAATCTATTTTCTTCCGGAGTGCCTATACTAAAACGTAGGCAGCCCGCACAAAGTGCTACTTTGGAACGATCTCGAACGATAATTCCAGCCTGTGCCAGGTAGGTATATAAAGCCTGAGCATCCGCTACCTTAACTAAAATAAAATTAGCTTCCGAAGGATATACACGCTCCACAAAGGGAAATGTAATTAGATTTTCGACCAGTTTCTCCCGCTCAGCTACCGTTTCTTTAATCCAAGTATTGACCTGATCGACATGATCCAATGCTTCTAATACAATATCTTGCGTAGCCTGACTAATATTATAAGGCGCTTTAATTTTATTAAATAGCGCTATAATCTCCTGACTGGCAAAGGCCATGCCCAAACGTAAAGCAGCTAAACCCCAAGCTTTAGATAGGGTTTGTAACACAATTAAATTCGGGTACTCTGCTAATTCCTGTGTGAAGGACTTCACCTTCGCATAATTAATATAAGCCTCATCGACAACGACTAAACCCGGGAAATTCGTTAAGATAGTTTCAATATCCTGACGGTTGATAGAATTTCCTGTCGGATTATTCGGCGAGCAGATAAAAATAATTTTTGTCTGTGCATCAATTGCCTCGGCAATACCGTCCAGATCTAACTGAAATTCAGAGTTGAGGTTGACTTTTTTTAAATGTACATCGTTAATCTGAGCCGAAACTTCATACATCCCATAAGTTGGAGGAACGACAATCACATTATCTATTCCTGGTCTGCAGGTAGCTCTAAATAATAAATCAATAGCTTCATCCGATCCATTTCCTAAGAAAATATGCTCAGCAGGTACTCCTTTAATATGCGCTAATTTATGTTTAAGTTGATGCTGTAAAGGATCAGGATAGCGGTTATAATGGACAGATAAAGGAGAGCCATATGCATTTTCATTTGCATCAATCCATATCGATGCATCCCCTTTAAATTCATCTCTTGCTGAAGAGTAGGGTACGAGATTTTTAATATTTTCCCGTAATAAATTACTTAAGTTGAATGGAGTTGCCATTTTATTGTTAATATTTAAATTGTAAATATCAACAAAAATCTACAAAAAGACTATACTAAATACCATTTACCTTCAAAGGAAAGCTCCGTATGTTCAAAAACCTGCTTAGCCTCGTCTAATAAAGGGCTTAAATCTTTATAGCGTGCAGAATAATGTCCCAATAATAACTTTTTAGCACCCGTTTCCAGCGCAATTTCTGCAGCTTCTAAGGAAGTGGTATGAAAAGTTTCTTTCGCCCGATCCTGCAACTCATGTAGAAAAGTCGCTTCATGGTACATTAAATCTACCTCTTGTACATAAGGCAAGTAGTTCTCTGTGCGCACTGTATCGGAACAGAACGCATAACTTCGAGAAGCTGGAGCTGGATTCGTTAATTCCTCGGCCCGATGTACGGTGCCATCTAAAGCTTGATAATCTACTCCTCTTTTCAGCATCGGATAATAGACTTTTGGAATTTCCCGACGCAGCACCTCATCTATCCTTAAAGAGCGGGGCCTTGGTAGCTCATCAAACCTAAAACCCGTACATGGAATGCGGTGCGTTAATGGAAAGGAACTCACACGCATACTGTTATTTTCAAAGATTACTTCTCCAGTATCGGGATTGGTGGGATGAAAAATAATTTGATAACGGATTTGAGTATCCGAATATTTAAATTGAATCTGCAAAATTTCATCTAATCCTACAGGTCCATAGAGGTGTAAATCGGATTTTCTTCCGACTAGATGCATGGATGAAAGAAGTCCTACAAGCCCTAGATAATGATCTCCATGTAGATGAGAAATAAAAATATGACCTATCTTATTACTCTTCACACCATATTTAGACATTTGCATCTGCGTTCCTTCCCCACAGTCGATTAAAAAATACTGCTCGTTATAATTAATCAATTGACTCGTGGGATGCCGATCATACATCGGCGTAGCAGAACTATTTCCTAAGACTAGAACTTCAAATCGCATTATTTAGCCTCTCCTCTAATTGCTCTTTCCACCTCTGTTGCAAAAATAATATCCTCTGCTTTTTGTAAATCTTTAACAATTTGAAAAGAATGATCCAATTTGGCTACCTTCAATAAAGCTAAGACTTCCTCACAGACATGACAGAGGATAAATACGCCACCTACAGCATGGCAAAGACGATGAGCAAGCACCCCTGTTCGGATCCCTTGCTCATCGGCAGTTTTAACTTGAGATAAATCTAATACAATATTACGTTGACCACCAGTATTACGTAATAAAAACTCTCCTTTCAATTTAGCAGCGACCTCGCCATTTAAACATTCCGTTAGAGGTTCAATAACTACATATCTCTCGTGTTTTTCAATAGTAAATTTCATATCAGATTCGTTTAAGTTATTTAGTTTAATTTTTTGAGTGCTTCAGCCACATTACGTTCCACTCGAGCTAAGACCTGCCCAGGTTCTGGGTAGACAAACTGCTCTCCAGTAATATGTTCATAAAGCTCAATATAGCGTTCTGAAATGGAATTTACAATTTCTTCCGTCATCTCTGGAATAACTTGACCGTCTTTCCCTTGGAATCCATTCTCAATTAACCACTTACGTACAAACTCTTTAGAAAGTTGTTTTTGAGGTTCATTAGCCGCCTGACGCTCAGCATATCCTTCGGCATAGAAATAACGAGAAGAATCTGGAGTATGGATCTCATCTATAAGGACGATCTGCCCATCTTTCTTACCAAATTCGTATTTTGTATCGACAAGGATTAATCCGCGTTCAGCAGCAATTTCCGTTCCTCGCTCAAATAATGCTTGAGTATACCGTTCTAACTGGATATAATCCGCTTCAGAGACAATACCTTGTTTTAAAATTTCAGCTCGCGAAATATCCTCATCATGGCCTACCGCAGCTTTTGTAGTCGGTGTAATTATGGGTTTCGGTAATTTATCATTTTCCTTTAAGCCTTCTACTAAAACCTCTCCACAAACCTCACGTCTACCTGCCGCATACTCTCTCCAAGCATGTCCTGATAAGTAACCGCGAATCACCATTTCTACTTTAAAAGGTTCGCACATCTGACCGATAGTCACAGATGGATCGGGCACAGAAACAACCCAGTTTGGAATAATATCAGCCGTAGCTTTCAAAAATTTGGCAGCAATCTGGTTTAAAACCTGCCCTTTATACGGGATAGGTTCAGGTAGAACCACATCGAATGCTGAAATTCGATCAGAAGCCACCATAGCTAAATATTCATTGGCAATGGTGTACACGTCTCTCACTTTTCCTCGGTAAAAAGCCGTCTGATTTTCAAAATTGAAATTTGTTTCCTTAATCGCGTTCATAGTATTATGCTGATGGTTATATCCATCTTTTAATATAAATTCTTCAAATTTATTAAATATCACCGTATGCTTCAAGAATACGTTTCACTAATTTATGTCTTACCACATCGGCTCCAGAGAGTTGGATAATATCTATCCCTTCAATACCTTGCAAAAGCTGTAAAGCATTCCCCAAGCCGGATTGATTTTTTTTAGGTAAGTCTATTTGGGTTAAATCTCCCGTAACGATAAACTTGGCCGTTGGCCCCATACGGGTTAAAAACATTTTCAACTGCATATCCGTTGTATTTTGTGCCTCATCGAGAATCACAAAACAATTGTCTAAAGTACGGCCACGCATAAAGGCTAAAGGAGCAACTTCGATAATTCGATTTTCAATATATCCTTTTAGCTTTTCCGCTGGAATCATATCATCCAAAGCATCGTATAAGGGACGTAAATAAGGATCTACCTTTTCCTTTAAATCTCCAGGAAGGAAACCTAGGCTCTCTCCAGCTTCCACAGCTGGACGGGTCAGAATAATGCGTTTGACTTCCTTATTTCGTAATGCACGCACAGCTAGGGCTACAGCAGTATATGTCTTTCCAGTACCAGCAGGTCCTATAGCAAATAGAATATCATTTTTGGCCATGCTATCCACCATCTTACGTTGGTTGGGTGTGCGTGCCCGAACGACAATACCATTTGGCCCATATACGATAGGCTCTCCACTAAAGGCTGCTGTGGTTTTATCGGTAGGATTATAAGGAATACTTTTAGCTCCGAAGATATTCTCAAGATCTTGAATATTGAGTTTATTATGTTGCTCAATATAGTCAAAGACCTCGGTCATCAACTTTTTAAAAGCCTGCAATTCGTCTTCTTCTCCAAGTACTTTTAGGATAGTTCCTCGCGCCACGAGACGCAATTTGGGAAATTGTTTTTTGATAAATTCAAAATGTTCATTTTGTGCTCCCCAGAGCATCGTTAAATTGACACCTTCTAATGTAATCTGTAAATCGTTCAAATTTTTCGGATTAATTGTGATACCTCATGATTTTCCCACGCTTTGTCTAGGACAAGTCCGTCTATAATGACAGTATAAATGTACTAAAATTTGTTTATTCGAAATATAATTAGCGTATTTGCTTCCATTTTTTTTTGTATTTTGGTGAAAATCAACAGAAAGTAAGGTCTACAAAAAAAAAGCATAATATTCCTTGTATATAACTTACAATTACCATATTTAACTCTTATTTTTGTAGGATTTTAATTTTAATCAATTAACTGACTAGGCATTTTATTAGCAGTTGAAACTGTCTTCTAATTGTTATTAGAAGCATGAACGGAGCAGGATCATTTAGTTATATGGGCGTAATTACATTAACCACAGACTTAGGACATAAGGATTTTTATCAAGCTGCCTTGAAAGGGAGCATTATATCCCTTATGCCCGAAGTTCGCCTAGTGGATATTACTCATGAGATCCCTTCCTTTAATATTCAGCGTGCAGCTTTTGTACTGCGTAATGCCTACCACTATTTTCCAGCGGATACCGTACATATTATCGGTATTAACACCTTGTATCAAGACGATTCCAAATATTTGGCGATGCGCTATAATAACCATTATTTTATCGGAGCGGACAATGGTATCTTCAGTTTAATTTTAGGGGAAGATGAGCCGGAAGAGATGATAGAAATTAATATTATGCAGGACTTACGGTACTTACATTTCCCGTTAGCAGATATTCTTTCTAAATCCGCTTGTGCTATTGCACAGGGTGCTGCACTTTCTACTATTGGAGTTCCTGTCGATCAGACCTTGGAAAAAGTAACGCTACAGCCCATCTTCGATAAAGATATGATCCGCGGGAATGTGATCTATGTAGATTCTTTTGGAAATGTAATCACCAATATCTCCAAAGACCTATTTAATAAAATTCAGGCAGGTAGAGATTTTACCCTATACTTCAAACGTAATGAAACCATCACTAAATTAAGCTGGCATTATAATGAGGTATATGAAGGTGAAAAGCTCTGCTTATTTGGGATTTCCAACTTCTTAGAAATCGCCATAAACCAAGGAAATGCGAGCCAACTTCTAGGCTTACATGACGATGATGCGAATATTATACGCGTAGAATTCCATAACAATTAAACTTTGGTATGAATTCTGTGTCTATGGTTTTAAATTATTTTAGACATCACTATGTTCAACAAAAAAATATTTTTCTTTCTGCTTATTTGTTTAGGTATTCAACTTCCTGCGCAGGCGATAGTTTCAGACTCGACCAGTTACGAACAACAAAGACAGTATCTGAATAAGTTACTAAAAGAGCGTTCCGAGCGTTTTAGTGAGTATGATTTAAGTCTAGAAAAAAAGACAGGCATCTTTGGCTTATTTAAAACCAAGGAAGATATGCAGAAATCCATAGATATTTTAAAACAAGTAGTCTTAACGGACAATAATATCTTTCTAGAAACCAAAAAACTATTAGATTTTAAGGATTTTGAGCGTGAAAAATTTCAAAAATTAGCCGTAGAGTATGACGATCAGGTTACAGCCTATATGAAAACGGTCAATAAACTGCAGCATGAGAATGAAAAACTACGTCAACAACTCGATGAATTAGAAAATGAAAGCTCCTCAGGCTCCGCTTGGCTCTATATTTCCTTATTTGTGAATGCCATATTAGGCTTTCTATTTATTAAACAGCAAAAATTGACGAAAAAGTGATATGTCCTTATCGGAATCTTTTTACATTTGCAGGATAATATAAAGTACCGTACAAATGGCTAAAGGATTCAATAGTGGAAATAAGCAAGAAGATGAACTGCCAAAACCAAAACTCAATAAAGAACTTCTCTTAAAAGCTTCCAAAATTCTAGGTTACATAAGACCATACCGAGTGAAATTTGCATTTGGAATGTTCTTTTTAGTCTTATCTTCTTTGATTATGCTCACCTTGCCGGCTCTTTTAGGAGCCATGATTAATGCAGCACAGGGCAATCAAACTTATTCGTGGTTACCGAATTCCGTAGCTTATATTGGAGGTTTATCTTTTATCTTATTGATGTGCACCTCCTTTATCTCATTTTTTCGCGTGCGCTTATTTGTTGAAATCTCTGAAAAGGCATTAGCAGCAATTCGTCGCGACTCGTATAATAAACTCATTACCCTTCCTGTAGAATTTTTTGCCAACCGCAGAGTCGGTGAACTCAACAGCCGCCTATCGAGCGATTTGGGACAGATTCAAGATGTGATGACCACCACGCTAGCGGAGATTTTAAGACAGCTAATCTCCTTGGTATTAGGAGTTGTATTATTAGTTCTGGTATCCGCAAAATTAGCCTTATTGAACTTATGTATCCTGCCGATCATGGTTGTTACCGCTATTATATTTGGAAAATTTATCCGCAACCTCTCGCGTCAGGCGCAAGATCAACTTGCGGAATCCAATACGGTCATTCAGGAAACTTTACAAGGCATCTCCAATGTGAAAGCTTTTGTCAATGAATGCTACGAAACCAAACGGTATGCTCAAAAATTAGATAATGTCGTTAAGATCGCCGTAAAAGGCGCGACCTTTAGAGGGATATTTGCCTCTTTTATTATCTTCTGTGTGTTTGGAGCAGTAATAGCTGTCATTTGGTATGGGGCATCCCTAGTTGCTGCCGGCGAATTAACGGTTGGGGATTTAACGACTTATATTTTATACTCTATGTTTGTGGCAGGTTCCATGGGCAGTTTCCCAGAATTATATGCCAATATTCAACGTGCTCTAGGAGCGTCGGAAAGAGTATTAGAAATTTTAGATGAAAAGCAGGAAGATGTTGACTTAAGTGAACATGGTAAAGAAATACAACAGCCTATAAAAGGTGCTATAGCATTTCGAAATGTAGGTTTCTCATATCCTACACGCCCGGATATTAAAACCTTAAAAAATATTAATTTTGAAGCTGAAGCAGGGGAGAAAATTGCGATCGTCGGACCTTCTGGAACAGGAAAGTCGACTTTAGCATCCTTAGTTCTCCAGTTTTATAAACCCAATACAGGGCAGATATTTTACGATGGAAAGCCTGCAGAGAGTTATGCGCTTTCGGATATCCGTAATCAGGTCGCTATTGTACCTCAGGATGTGCTCTTATTTGGTGGTACCATTCGGGAAAATATTGCTTATGGAAAGTTAACTGCCGAGGCGGATGAAATTATTGAAGCCGCAAAACGCGCACATGCACATCAGTTTATTATGGACTTCCCGGAAGGATATGATACCTTAGTGGGCGAGCGTGGCATTAAACTTTCCGGAGGGCAGCGTCAGCGTATCGCTATCGCCCGTGCACTTCTGAAAGATCCAGCGATTTTAATCTTAGATGAGGCAACCTCCTCTTTCGACTCTGAATCGGAAAGACAGGTACAATCCGCCTTAGAGGAATTAATGAAAAATAGAACCTCGATTATTATTGCACACCGTCTTTCTACGATTTTTGATGCCGATAAAATTATGGTTATCGATCAGGGAGTTGTGGCTGAAATAGGAAACCATCAGGAGTTAATAGCCATAGAAAATGGAATCTATAAACACCTGTTTTCCTTACAATCCCATAGTCAAGTAGAACTGTAAAAAATTGTTAATTTTTCATTTTCTCAAAACCTTTTGATAGTCTAGCTGTTTGCATTAATACAGTTGGAAATTAAAATCTAAAAGATCATGGAGAATAAAAATGGAGTAATTGCATTTGCATTAATTGGTTTAGCAGCAGGAGTTGCAGCTTATTATTTACTAGGTACAGACGATGGTAAGAAACAATTAGAGCGTGCAAATGACGGAATCAAAGGATTGACAAAATCGATTAAAGGCTTAGCAGAAAAAGAAGGTAAACGTGCTTCAAAATTTGCAAAACGTGCCTCTGAAGAAATTGATGAATTAAAAGGAAAAGCTAAAGAACATGGCAAAGATTTACTGGATAAAGCAAATCATAAAGCACATGACTTAGCGGATAAAGTTGATGATTCAGTTGACAGCGCAAAATCAAAAATTTCTAATGCTTAATTAGAATAAATTTGTTGTCAGCTTTATTCTTCAAACTAAAGAAATACAATTGTATCTTTGCTTTGCATGAATTTACTACAACAAGTAAAAACCTTAGTCTATAAAGACATGATTCTAGAATGGCGTTCTAAACACGCGATTAATGGAATCTTACTATATGTAGTATCTACGGTCTTTGTCTGTTATCAAGCATTCAAGACCGTAGATCCTATCACATGGAATGCCCTATTCTGGATTATCATGCTTTTTGCATCCGTCAGTGCGATTAACAAAAGCTTTGTCCAAGAAAGCCAAAATCGCCAACTTTATTATTACAGTTTAGTTTCAGCTCAAGCTATTATACTCGCTAAGATCATCTATAATATGATCTTAATGATCGGCTTAGCTTTAATTGCCTATATTACCTATTCTGTAATTTTTAGAAACCCTTTAGGCGATCCAGCCTTATACTTTTTGGCTGTTATACTCGGTAGCATCAGTTTTGCGACCATATTTACTATGGTATCAGGAATCAGCTCCAAAGCGGGAAATAATAGTACCCTAATGGCTGTATTGAGTTTCCCAGTAGTCATCCCCTTATTAATTGTTTTGATTAAACTTTCTAAGAATGCTATGGACGGCTTAGACCGTGCTTCTAGTTGGAATGAAATCTTGGTTCTACTCGCTATTAATGTCATAACTATTACCGTTTCTTTACTGTTATTTCCTTATCTTTGGCGAGATTAAAACACGAGTTTACATTCATAAATTTCAAGAGAAATGAGAAAAATTTGGTGGAAAATAGTAGGCGTAGTCTTAATTGCAGCTGTGATTATCGTAGGTCTATTGGGACCTGTGCCTGTACTTCCAATTTTACATGAGACCATTCGAAATGTATATTTCCATGTTCCTATGTGGTTCGCCATGTTATTCCTGTATTTTATTTCCGTAATATATTCTATAAAATATCTAAATACTGGAAAGACGGAATATGATATTATGGCCGTAGAAGCCGTAAATACCGGAATTATGTTTTGCTTTATGGGCTTAGCCACGGGCATGTTATGGGCTAATATTACCTGGGGAGATCCTTGGCCGAATGACCCAAAATTAAATAGTTCGGCTATTTCTACATTAATGTACTTAGCGTACTTAGTCCTTAGAAATGCGCTGGAAGAAGAGCAAAAAAGAGCGAAAATCTCTGCAGTATATAATATCTTTGCCTTCCCAATTATGATTGTGTTATTGTATATCTTACCTCGACTTACAGATTCATTACATCCTGGAAATGGCGGAAATTCCACCTTTGGAAGTATAGATATGAATAATCAATTACGTCCAATCTTTTACACATCAGTAGTCGGTTGGATACTGATTGGATCTTGGATCTGCTCATTGAGATACCGTGTACGATTAATAGAAAACAAACAAAACCAAATCGATTAATTCGAAAAAAGATATAGAAGCATGAAAAAATTTATCTTATCCATCGCTTTATTAGTATTTAGCACCTTAAATACATGGGCACAGTCGGAGATTGATATGGCCACAGGATTACGTAGCTCCGGAAAGATTTATGTAGTCATCTTAGTCATGTTAGTGATCTTTCTAGGTTTAGCCATCTTCCTATTTGGCTTAGATCGCCGCATTACAAAATTGGAAAAACAAGAAAAAATCAAATAGATTTTCAGCCTCCAAAATTAGCCAATATTGCAGCGCAGTATTGGCTTTGTTTTCCTATAACCAGAAAAGACTCATGTTCATTACGCAATTTAGAAAATACAGTCCCTTTAATTTTGCCCTGCTTGCCCTGGTAGGTTTTTTATTATGTTTGGGTGTATATCTACATTTACCGACACAACTTACTCCGATTTTATTTGAACCTGCATTAAGCAATCTTATAGGAATAGATAAGTTTTCGGCATTAACTCCTCAGGTCAATGTAATGGTAACCTTGGGACTGACGATATTACAAGCCCTGATCTTTAACCGGGTGGTCAATCACTTTAATATTTTAGGGAAACCGAGTTTTCTAACCTCCTTAATGTATATGACCTTGGCGAGTCTATTTCTTCCCTTTTTAGTGCTCTCCCCTACTTTGATATGTAATTTTATATCCATTTGGATGTTAAGCAAATTGCTGAATATCTACCGTCAGGTGGATATTAAGGGCTTAATGTTTGAATTAGGCATGATTGTCGCTTTTGGAAGTTTAGTCTACTTTCCATTTATTATTATGTTCTTGCTGCTTTGGATTAGCTTATTAATCTTTAGGCCCTTTAATTGGAGAGAATGGTTCACCCCCCTTTTCGGTTTTGCAACCATCTATTTTATTCTTGCAGTAATTTATCTTTGGATGGGCAGAATCAATGATTTCTACGAAATTTGGATTCCCCTGACCTATAAGTTTCCTACCGCATTAAAAGTGGATATCTATGATTACCTCGTATTAATTCCAATTGGATTTACTTTAATACTGTTCTTAATTATATTAAAAGAATATTTTTATAAATCTATTGTACATATCCGTAAATCCTTCCAATTATTGTTTTTTATGTTGCTTTTATCCATGGCATCATTCTATTGGAAACCAGATCTCAGCGTCAATCATTTTTTAATGTGCGCTCCTCCAATTACAGTATATTTAGCCTATTATTTTACATATGCGAAGAAAAAATGGTTTTTTGAGTCTGTTTATGCTGTAATCATCTTGACGATTTTCTATTTTCAATATTTCTAACAGGCTAAATTACAGCTGTTTAACCTTTTTTAACAAAATGAAAATAGGAAGGTCGCAAAAATTAAATAGTTTTGTACAGAGAAAGACTGTTAAAACTATTCCTTTAAAAGCTGGATTTTCTCTAAATTAGGAACGTTTTGTGACGAGGCATACATCATTCATTATTCATATAAAGGATATCGCAATTATAAAATTATACCATGCAGAAACGCATATTAAGTAAATTAAAAATTCAATCGCCAAAAATCTGGTTGGCACTCGGACTTTTATGTTCGTCGGCAACAGTATTTGGTCAAAAATCCACATCTGCATCACCTTATTCAAAATTTGGAATTGGTCAAATGCGTGAAGATTTACTTCCACAGAATAGAGCTATGGGAGGACTTTCTTCAGGTATCCGTTATATCTCCGGAGTCAATACGTTAAATCCAGGAAACCCTGCTTCCTACTCTGCCCTGCATCATACGGTATTTGATGCTGGTCTGTATGGAAACTATACGCAATTAGAAAAAGGTTCCGCACGCGATAATACGGCAGATTTTGCCTTTTCACATATTACCATGGGTATTCCTTTAGGTAAAGCAGGTGGGGTAAGTATTGGTATATTACCCTATTCAGATGTAGGTTATTCTTCGAATAGCATGCACAACTTAGATACCATCAGTTTTCGTAAAAACTTTAATGGTGAAGGGGGATTGACTAAAGCATATTTCGGATATGGGGTGAATATTACCAAAAACCTTTCTGTTGGAGCTAATGTTTCCTATCTCTTTGGTACCCTAAATGATTATACGAGCATTGAATTTCCTGTGAATTTCTCTGGATATAACACGCGTCTAACGGACCACCGAGAAATTTCTGGCGTTTCTTTAGACTATGGTCTACAGTATTACAAACAGCTAAACGGTAAGTTATCCTTAACAGTAGGATATTCAGGATCCTTAAATAATGAGATTAAAGATCTGTCTTCACAGATTATTTCACGTATTTTGCCGACTTCAGATCCAGATAATCAAAATGTGCCTTTAGATACGACTTCTTATATTCCCAATGCTAGCCGTAAATTACAATTACCGTTAAAGCATAATATCGGGATTACCTTAGCTAAAACAAATCAATGGTTAATTGGTGCGGAATTTAAATATGCAGACTGGTCTGGATTTAATGTACGTCCTGGAGAGGATAAATTAAATAAAAATATCGGAGGAGCTATAGGGGGTCAGTTTACCCCAAAACCTAATTCCATGCATTACTATAATGTTATAGATTACCGTTTTGGATTCCGCTATAACCAAAGTCAATATGAGGTGAATAAAACCCGAATTAATGATATGGCTCTAACCTTAGGTGTCGGATTACCTTTACCGACTTCAGCATTTTCAGGCGCTTTTTCTAAGGTCAATGTCTCTGCAGAACTCGGACAGATGGGAACCTTAAAAAATAGACTTGTACGCGAGCGTTATATTAATTTAAACCTAGGTTTCACCTTAAATGACCGCTGGTTCACTCGCCGTACATACGATTAATCTACAGGAACATATGCATCAAGTATCAAGCATATCGCTTTTAAAATATTTGCCCCTTTCAACATTATGTTTGCTAGGGGCAATCTCATTCAGTGCCTGTGAGACCGACTTAAAAGAAGTCGATAAACTCTCTAATATTCAAAAGGAAGAAGCTGTAGATATCTCTTATGGCGTTACTGTTATCTATTCGGACTCCGCACGGGTCAAAGCGGAGATGACAAGTCCAGAGTTACGTATGTCTCACGATAGTCTACAGTCCTATGAATTTAGAAAGGGTATTCAAATAATCTTCTTCGATGATAATACGGTAGAATCACAACGTATCACTTCGGATTATGCCATACAGCGGGTAAACGAAAAATTAACGGAGTTTAAAAAAAATGTGGTCGTGACCATGGCGAATGGATCGATTATAAAAACGGAAGAGTTAATTTACGATGAAGGAAAGGAGATTTTTTATAATCATCAGCCTATTCAAGCATTTTTTAAAGATAATCGAGGGAATATACAAGGCTCTTCCTTTACTTCAGATAAGGATTTTAAAAATATCAATATTCAGAATTCTACGGGAATATACTATTTTCAAGATTCTAAAGCTTTCCCTAAATTCGGTCAATAGCTAAGAAAATGATACAATTTTTAATTATTATCGCTTAGCGGAATAAAAATTCCTATTTTTTTTATAAAAATTGTATCTTGCACCTCGTTTTTAGGGTACTTATAGATTAAAAACTAATAACAAGCATTTAAACAATATAAACACAGTTTACACACTATGGGATTAATGAGCTATTTGCGAAATCGTGCCGGCCTAATGTTGGGCGTCATGGGTGTAGCAATTATTGCATTTTTGTTAGGTGATGCCATTCGAACGGGTACACCATTTTGGGCAGCGCACCAAAATCAAGTTGGAAATATTAATGGGGAGAGCATCTCTTACCAAGAATTTAACCAACAAGTAGATCAAACAGCAGAAATGTTTAAACAACAAATGGGTGGTGGTAGCCTTACTCCCCAAATGAAAACTTATGCTGTACAACAAGTTTGGAACCAATACGTAACACGTGAAATCTTAAAACAAGAAATTGAAAAGATTGGTTTAACGGTAGGTAAAAATGAGTTGAATGACTTGGTTTCAGGTCCTAACCCATCATACCAAATTCAACAAGCTTTTGCGAATCCACAAACAGGTCAATTCGACCGCGCTCAATTAGCTAATTTTATTGCTCAAGTTGCTACAGCAGGTAATGCTCAAGCTGCTGCTCAATGGGAAGCTTTATTAGAAGCAGTTAAAGATGAGCGTTTGAGTACGAAGTATTCTAATTTATTATCGAATTCCGTTTATGTGACTTCATTAGAAGCTAACGATGACTATATTCAACGTAATAAGTTAGCGAACTTCAAATACGTATTATTAGACTATGCTTCAATCAAGGATGCTGATGTTAAATTAACAGATGCAGACTATAATGAATATTACAAAGAGAATAAAAACCTATTCAAAAATGCAGAAGAAACACGTGCTGTAGAATATGCAATCTTTGATGGTCGTCCTACTGCTAAAGACAGTACGTTCGCTCAGGAAAATATCTTGAAGTTAAAAAATGAATTAATAGCTTCGACAAATGACTCTTTATTTGCATCGATTAATTCAGATACGAAATACCCTTTCACTTATTTAAAGAAAGGTCAACTTAACCCTGCTTTAGATTCGGTATTATTTAATGCTGCTGTAGGTTCTACTGTAGGTCCATTTTTATCGAATGGAACTTATGAAATTGCTAAAGTTTCCGATGCTCGTTTCAGCCCAGATTCAGTGAAAGCTGCTCATATTCTTTTAAATATTGATGAAGAAGGTGGACAAGCGAAAGCATTAGCAAAAGCTGACTCTATTAAAAACTTAATCTTAAAAGGAGATTCTTTCTCTGCTTTAGCAGTACAATTCTCTGTAGACCAAGGTTCTAAAATTAATGGTGGAGATTTAGGTACTTTCTCTCGTGGACGTATGGTTCCTGAGTTTGAAAATGCGGTATTTAATGGTAAAAAAGGTGATGTTCTGGTAGTAAATTCTCAGTTTGGTGTACATATCATCAAAATTGAAAATCAAATTGGAAACTCTAGAGTCGTTAAAGCTGCTATTGTCAATAAAGCCATTACTTCGGGTAAAGAAACTTTAAATGCAGCATATAGCAAAGCAAATGAGTTCTTAACAGCCGTAAATTCAGATAACTTCGCTGAAACAGCAAAGAAAACAGGTGTAAAACTTCAAGAAGCTAAAAATGTATTGGGTATGGATAATGCCTTCGATGCAAATGAAGTTCCTCGTGAGTTAGTGAAATGGGTATTCGAAGCTAAAAAAGGTGAAGTAACGGAACGTATCTTCGAAACGGAAAACACCTATATTGTGGCTAAAGTAACAGGCATCAACCCGAAAGGTATTCTTCCTATAGAAGCTGTAAAATCGGATATTGAACCTCAGGTAAGAAACTTAGTGAAAGCACGTAGCTTACAAGAAAAAGCTAACGCAGCTTTAGCTGGAGCTTCTTCTATCGATCAAGTCGCTCAGAAATTAGGTAAATCTGCTGTAGACGTTGAAAACGTGGTATTAGCAAACCCAGTGATTCCAGGAGTATCTCTAGAGAATGCTGTAGTAGGAACTATCTTCGGTCTACAACCAAATAAACCTTCGAAATCAATTAAAGGTAACCAAGGGGTATTTGTAGTTCAGGTGAAATCTTTTGTTAATCCAGCAGGAACGACAGATATCAATGCACAGAAAAAACAAATGTTAGCAGGAAAAGCACAACGCTCTTGGGCTTCTATTTTCCGCGCATTACAAGATAAAGCGGATATCATTGACAACCGCGTGAAATTCTTTTAAGAATTATTAAGTAACTTTGTAACCGGACAATATATTATTGTCCGGTTTTTTTATGTCTTAAGAAATGGAAATTCAAGAAAATATCGTCAATAAAGTCGCATTAAGTGGATTGATTACAATCGACCTCGCTACCTATGCTCCCGCTACAGAAGATTTTGTCTTATATGATATTAAAGATAATTTATTCCATGGCCTGCTCTTAAAAGAGAAAGATTTTCGAGCATTTATCAAAGAGCATGACTGGTCTATATATACCGGTAAGGAAGTGGCTATTACCTGTAGCACAGACGCTATCGTCCCGACTTGGGCTTATATGTTGCTTGCGAACAAGCTGGAGCCTGTGGCTAAGCGCATTATCTTTGGAGACTTAACGGACCTATCTACCCTGCATTACAGAGAGGCTATTGCTCAAATTGATATGTCGGTTTATAAAGACCAACGTATAGTGGTCAAAGGCTGTGGTGATATCAAAGTACCAGAAACAGCCTTTGTAGAACTTACGGTACGCTTAAGTCAGGTTGCAAAATCTATTATGTATGGGGAGCCTTGTTCTACCGTACCTGTCTTTAAACGAAAAGGTTAATAAAAAAAAGGTTAATCCGGATATAAAAATATTTTTGTATCATTATGGTATGAAAAGATTACTCGCTGTAACCCTATTTGTATTCTGCTTGAGTATATTTGCAGAAGCCCAGGTATTGCCATTTCTAAAGGATCCATCTTTTCAAGCTGGTGAAAAATTAGACTATAGATTACGTTACGGACTGATCTCCGCAGCCACAGGGCAGCTGACGGTAAGCGATACCAAAAGAAATAATAAACAAGCATTTCATTTATATGCTTCAGGAAAGACAGCAGGAACCTTTTCCGTATTTTATACAGTACATAATGAATACAATTCCTATATAGATGGATCGACCTTCCTTCCCTATTACTATACGGAAAATATCAAAGAAGGTAAGTATCGGAGAAATGATAAAGTAACTTATGATCAAAGTACAAAGACTGTTTCAGGAAATAAAGGAACGTTTAAAAGTACCGTATCGCAAACTTTTGATTTACTTTCAGCGTATTACTTCTGTAGAAACCTAGACTTATCTTCCGTGAAAGAAGGGCAATCTTTTAAGATGACTTATTTTCTAAATGATGAGATTGCTACTCTAGGGATAAAGTATATCGGAATAGAAAAAATTAAAACGAGTCTTGGCGTACTCGAATGTATTAAATTCTCTCCAGACATTAAACCTGGACGTATATTTAAAAAAAATAGCCAATTATTTCTTTGGGTGACTAATGATGGAAATCGAATTCCTGTAAAAGCCCAAGTTGATATTTTAATCGGATCAGTAACACTAGAGTTAACCAAAGCTTCAGGATTGAAACATACTTTGGGACAAAAAGTAAGTTACTCTAAATAATAAAAAATGATAGAAGTAGGAAATGTATTAGTACACGAAGATTTAATTGAAAATGACTTCGTCTGTAATCTTTCCAAATGCAAAGGTATTTGTTGTATTGAAGGAGATGCGGGTGCACCTTTAAAAGAGAGTGAATTAGCTGTTTTAGCTGAAATCTATCCCAAAGTTAAACCCTATATGACAGAGAAGGGTATTCAGGCGATAGAAGAGCAGGGAACGCATGTAATAGATCGAGATGGTGACCTTACGACACCTTGTGTAGATGGAAATAAAGAATGTGCGTATGTAACCTGGGAAAATGGGATTACCAAATGTGCTATTGAAAAAGCCTATGAGCTTGGTGAAATTGCATGGAAAAAACCTATTTCTTGTCATTTATACCCGATTCGTACGACGGCATACCCAGAATTTGATGTGCTTAACTACGACCGTTGGAGTATCTGTAAAGATGCCTGCAGTTTTGGAAAAGAGCTTCAAGTTCCAGTATATAAATTCTTAAAAGATCCACTAATCCGCGAATATGGAGAAGACTGGTATAAAGAATTAGAATTAACTGTAAGCAGCATATAACTTAGTTTATCTTAAAAAATAACGCATATTTATTTCGGTCTTTTACCCATATTCATGCTCAAATTAAACGAAATCCAACAACCCATTGCCAATGAATTGGCAACTTTTGAAGGTAAATTCAAAGCGTCCATGAAGAGCTCAGTCCCTTTATTAGACCGAATTATCCACTATATCGTCAAACGTAAGGGAAAGCAGATGCGCCCCATGTTCGTCTTTTTCTCTGCCGGACTATGTGGGGGAATTACAGAATCGACCTTTCGGGGAGCTTCTTTAGTCGAACTGCTGCATACGGCCTCCTTGGTACATGATGATGTGGTCGATAATGCCAATGAAAGAAGAGGGTTCTTTTCCGTCAATGCCCTTTGGAAAAATAAAGTCGCTGTTTTAGTAGGCGATTTTCTGCTAGCTAAGGGACTCTTATTAT
>DAIQRP010000006.1:0-2930 GCA_036786125.1 Sphingobacterium sp. | reverse complement strand
ACAATCTGTTAGAAATCGTTTCTGAAGCTGTAGAACAAATGAGTGAGGGCGAGCTGCTTCAAATTGAAAAAGCGCGAAAGCTCGATATTCAGGAAGATATTTACTTTGAGGTGATACGTCAGAAGACGGCCTCCTTAATTGCCGCATGCTGTGCTTGCGGGGCAGCCTCCTCGGGAGCCTCAGAAGAGCAAATTCAAAAAATGCACCTCTTTGGAGAAAAGGTCGGTATCGCTTTTCAAATTAAAGACGACCTCTTTGATTTTGGCATAGATGATGTCGGCAAACCATTAGGGAATGATATTAAGGAAAAAAAGATGACCTTACCCTTGATTTATGCGTTAAACCAAGTTTCTAAATCAGAGAAAAGACATATTATCAACCTGGTAAAGAATCATAATGAAGATCCCAAAAAGGTCAGCGAGGTGATTCAATTCGTCCGTCACTCGGGGGGATTAGATTATGCCAAAGAGCGGATGCTAGCTTATCAACAAGAAGCTTTCCTTTTTATTGCCCTGATGCTGGCGATAGATTTAGGCTTATTTACTAAAGGAGACAAACCGGTCTCCCTAAAAGTAGCCTCCATTATGAGTGCCATATGGGTTTTATTAGCCTTAGGTTTCTACTGGTTGATTCGTCATTTTGGCCATGAGTTGCACGATATTCAAGATCTGGCCCACCTGCAGCAGGTTATCAGCTCCCATCTGCATGATGTTAAAATTATACCTGGGAATCTAGAGGCGAGTATTGAGGCCTATAATAAAAATCTAGCCTTAGAATTTATTACGGGTTATGTCGTAGAATATGCGCTCTCTGTGGATAATATCTTTGTAATGGTTTTACTTTTCACCTCCTTTTGAATTCCGGAACGCTATTACCATAAAGTTTTGGTATGGGGAATATTAGGAGCCGTAGTGATGCGGTTTATATTTATCTTCTTAGGAGCTGCATTAATTACGAAATTCGGATGGATTCTTTATGTCTTTGGTGCTTTCTTAGTATTCACTGGCGTGAAAATGTTTATTCAGCGAAATGAAGATGAAGAAATCGACCCACAGAATCACCCTGTCGTAAAGTTTGCTTCGAAATACTTTAAAGTAACCCCGAAATTAGATCAAGGAAAATTCTTCCATGTGGAAAATGGAGTCAAATATATGACCCCTTTATTCCTGGTCCTATTAGTTATTGAGTTTACTGATTTAATCTTTGCCGTAGATTCTATTCCGGCTATATTCTCGGTCACTAAAGATGCTTATATTGTATTCTTCTCGAATATATTCGCCATTTTAGGCTTACGTTCTATGTTCTTTTTATTAATTAATATTATTCATAAATTCCAATATTTAAAAGTAGGATTAGCTTTCTTACTCGTGTTTATCGGTATCAAAATGTTAGCCCATGACTGGCTATCCGATATCGGATTTACCACATCTCATTCCTTAATTGTCATTGTGGGCATTTTGGGAATAAGCATTATAGCTTCACTCCTATTTCCGAAGAAAGAAATAAAATCAACATAAGAGAAAGGCCAATTTTAAATTGGCCTTTTTTGTATGATAATATTTTTACAATTCCTGCTTTAATAAATCTTTAAATCCTTAAAATTCTTTATAAATTAGCCTTTCTAAAAATATGACATATGAATTGGAGTAAATCCCTCATACTTGCAGCCAGTTTTTTTATGGCTTCCTTTCAAGTACAAGCACAAGACAATTTAATAAATGCTTTAAAAGCGAATCAAAATGACAACAGTAAAGCTGGTTTCACTTTTACTGAGGTTATAAATTTAGGAAATACATCGATTAAGAATCAAGGTTCTTCAGGAACATGTTGGTCCTATTCTGGAAATTCATTTATCGAATCTGAGATGATTCGTATGGGTAAAAAACCAGTAGAAATTTCTCAAATCTTTACTGCTCGTCAGGTTTATTTAGAAAAAGCGAAAAACTATGTTCGCCTGCATGGAGGATTATCTTTAGGAGAAGGTGGTCAGTTACACGATGTGTTAAATATCTACCGCAAATACGGAGCTGTACCTCGTGAAGTTTATACAGGTCTTCACTATGGTTCAGATAAAAATAACTTCGGAGAGATGACTTCGATGTTAGATGCGATGTTAGGGGCCGTTATTAAATCTAAAACGTTAACTCCAAACTGGTCTAAATCGTATGCAGCAGCTATGGATTCGTATTTAGGAGAAGTTCCTACAACTTTCCAATATGAAGGAAAATCATATACTCCGCGTACATTTGCCGATCAAGTCATTGGTATTAATCCAGATGACTATGTAGGTATATCTTCATTTAAAGATCATCCTTTCTATAGCAAATTCGTCTTATTAATTCCAGACAACTGGTCTTTCGATAGTTTCTATAATGTTCAAATCAATGATTTAACCTCAATTATCGATCATGCCCTAGAAAAAGGATATACAGTGGCTTGGGCTACTGATGTTTCTGAGAAAAGTTTCAGCTGGAAAAATGGCGTGGCTTATGTCCCTACAAAACCATTTGAGAAAATGACAGATGCAGAGAAAGCGGAAATGTTCGTAGGTCCTAAAGAAGAACCTAAAATCACAGATGAGCAACGTCAAGCTGCTTTCGACGATTATACGACTACTGATGATCATGGGATGCATATCGTAGGTTTAGTAAAAGATCAAACTGGCAAAGAATATTATATCGTTAAAAATTCTTGGGGAGAGTCGAATGACTACAAAGGTTATATGTATGTCACTAAAGAATTTGTGAGATATAAAACCATTTCCATCTTATTGCATAAAAATGCAATCCAAAAAGATATCAAATCAAAACTCGGTTTATAAATCGATATATGATAAAAAAAAGAGTCTAAGTAATACTTAGACTCTTTTTTTTTTATTTGACTTTCAGATATTACTTAAGCTCTTGATAAGCCTGTCCTATATTTTGAAA
>DAIQRP010000131.1:6836-8039 GCA_036786125.1 Sphingobacterium sp. | reverse complement strand
TAAATGACCTAGTATAAGCTGTCTTTTCAGCATCATAGCCCAAAGTAATATAACTTTCTTTACCGCCAATACCTAATAGTGCACCTGATGATGACTGTAAGAGAGCAAATTGTTCATTATTCCCTGATATGGCATTATAAGGAAAGGTTGCATTTAGAGAATTTATCAAGTTTGTAGCACATTCAAGCCCCTTTAAAATAGGATCTGTAGCTACAGGATACTGAATAGGATTAGGATCCTCACACTTTAACGTTGAATTTGGATTACCAGCATAACGTTCCACAGCATATATGGATAATGGATTGCTGGATAAAGACAGTCCAACTGTAGATGACATTTCAACAGAAACTCGATCAAATTGCTTCCCCGGTCCAAATGGAATTGTAACTGGCTCTCCTTTTTGTAATAAGCCTAATAAATCTAAACCATTTATTAATGCACCGCCTAATTGTTGCGAGTAAACTAAATCATTACCATTATAGGCATTTACACTATAACTACCAAGAATACTTAAGTTTAATAAAGAACCACCTCCAATTTTTAATTTCACTTTAAAATAATCCTGAGGAGAAGATAGTCCAGAAAAATGAAAATTTTGAGTGATTTTACTTGCTACATTCACAAGGGCAAATGAAAGGGTAGATGCTTGTTCAGAATTATTATTGATAGCATAAGATGGATTAGTAACAAGGCTTGACAATGCAACATTAAGGCCAGTAGTCGAGAAACTAGTATAAGAAGCCATTCCACAGGAACTATCATCATTTATAATAAAAGCATTATGAATATTAATACTAGAACCTCCCAAAATCGAGGTTGTTTTAAGGCTAAACCGTATACTATTAAAGTCAAAAAGGTCATCAGATGAAATCACTAAATAAGATTCATTATTACGATCTATGAAAACTTCAGTTTTGATTTTAGATGAAGAAATTTCGCTCCCATTAGAACTTTCAGAGGCATCCCTATAGTAAGATATATTAAATAAATCATTGGATAAGCCCAAAAGACCGCCTAAATTAAGATTTATTCCCTTTTCATCGTGATTAGAAAATTTAACAAATACTTTTTGGCTACTAAAACGTTTTTCTGGAAACTTTAATTGAATCCAATTCGAACCAAAAGCACCAGAATATAATATTGCAAATGAATCATCGGCAGTCATTACATTCATTGGATCTTTGACATCACGAATCGAGCCAT
>DAIQRP010000131.1:0-6826 GCA_036786125.1 Sphingobacterium sp. | reverse complement strand
CAGGATCCACACGTTTTAACACTGAATTTGAATTACCAGCATATATGGATAATGGATTGTCGGCAATCATTACATTACTTGGCTCATTGACATCACGAATCGAGCCATTTTTTCCAATGCTTGGTTTCACATTAGCATACAGCTTATTAGTATGAGCCCAGGTATGACTAGGAGCAAACATAATAAGAAAGATAAAGCCAACAGACATCAAATATCGATGTATTGACTTTTTAATAGTTGAAGTTGTCTTCATAGGTTCACTATTATATATTCAGGTAATTCATTAATTACTAATTAAATAGATAATAATCGCGATTTGATAGAAATTAAAATAGAATTTGGGGTTCTAATTTAATGGTAGATGTCTTTTCAAATGTAGATGTTATCAAAAATATAAGTGTTATCACATTAAAAAGTGATATTTGTCATATTTTAGCTACAAATATAATATTTGATTTTAGAAATTAACAAATTTTAACAGTTAAAAATTAAAAAATTTTTTTAACCACAAAAAAAACCCGTTGTATTTATAATACAACGGGTTTATTACTATTTAATATTTCGTCTACTTAAAGAATTGATAGTGCCAACTTTTATTTAGCGGAACTTCCCATCGCTCCATTAGCTCTAAATCATTAGATACTAAGTTATTAAAAACAATAGTTTCATCCGATATTAATCCTTGTTGATAATAGCTTTCAAATGTGGATCGATTTACAATTTGAATACCTTCCTCATTTCGATAAGCCAATTGAAAACGATCAAATAAACTGATATGTAATTTTTCTTCAATAGATTTAAGCAGATAAACGGATTTATCAATAGAACAACCAGATGGTAAAGTCTTAGATTCATCCACAGTTATAATGATGAATAAATTATAACGAATATCAGCTTGAGCAGTCAGAGCAGCTCCATGAGCATTCCATTCTGATAAAAACAGATCTAATTCTTGACGAATAAATGAAACTTCTACTGAAGTCAATATTCTATTCGATTGATATATCCAAACTCTAGCCATAATAAAATATAATTAATGTACGTAATAAGGGGAAATCATCAAATAGACAATAACACCAGTAACCGCTACATACAACCACATGGGATACGTAATACGAGCTATTTTCTTATGTCTTTCATATGAGCCCGTAATACCACGAACAAAAGTAATCAATACAAAAGGAATGATAATAATGGAAAGTACAATATGCGTAATTAAAATAAAGAAATAAATTGGTCTAATTAGTCCTTCACCGCCAAAAGGCGTACTATCAGAGGTCATATGATAGGCCACGTACATTCCTAAAAATGCGATAGAACAAGCTATACAAATTTTAATTAAAATTTCATGTCTTCTTATATTACCTCTTTTGATAGCCCAAACTGCAGCTACCAATAAAATTGCTGTTAAGCCATTAATAGCCGCATAAATTGGAGGTAGAAAAGATAAGGGCTGAACATTATAGCCTAACTGTTTTAAATTTACTCCAAATAAAATGGCGACTACTACAGGTATTACAACCGATAACAGGACTATCCATTTATTATATTTTTTTTCTTCTAAACTTTGTGACATAATTATTTCTGTTCAATTTTCATTGGATTATTTCTAATCTCTTCCACCAATAATAATTTTATTTCATCTTGAAGTCTATCCACTTCAGTTTTCATATTAATATCATAGTAACCTCTAATACGACCTTTTCCATCTAATAAAATATAGGAAGACCCAATCATATAACGTGTTGAATCATTAGCTAAAGGCATCGCATCAACTAATAAATCATCTTTGGCAAAGGCAAATACATCTTTAGATAGATGGGAAACAAAATGCCATTTTCTGGATAAAGGTTTAAAGTTTTTAGCATAATTTGCCAAAACTGCGGTATCATCATTAAGCGTATCTACAGAAATAGAATAGAAATGAACTTTATGGTTATTTACAAAACGCTCTACAATTTTATCTAAACTAGAAACCATAGTTTTAGAAAATGAAGAGTCCCGAGAGTACATTAAATGTGCAACCGAAACTAGTGTATCATTCTTTAAAAAATCTAATTTAGTTCCGTCTATATCAGTAAAAGTTAACGCTGGAACTTGATGATAAATTGTATCTGGAATATCTCTACCCCATTTTCTATGCGTCGTTCCAGGAACTTCTTTAGGCCCAAAAATAGGCAAGGTAACATAAGTATTAGAACCATTTTTATTCAGTAAAAAATACAAAAATCCTGGTACCAATAAGATGATAACCAGGATTAAAAATGTGCTAATACCTTTATTTCTTCCAGTATTATTATTCATTTAATTAGTTGTTAGGCCACAATTCATGAGGGTGAAGTTCATTTAATAAAAATGAACCTTCTGTTAACAATAGAATAATGAAGTATATAATAAAAATAAAAACAATACCACATGTAACAATGAATCCAGACTTTTCAAATTTCAAGTGCATGAAATAAGCCACAATATAATATGCTTTAACTATTGTTAATGCAATATAAATGGTATTGACTAAGGCTCCTTTCGCTAAAATTCCTTTGTGTACTAAAGCTAGTGCGATAAAGAATTCTAATGCCGTTAATGCTAATAAGATGAAAAATATCTTCCAGATACCTTTTTTATCCATTCCTTCTCCGTGCTCGTGAGCTTCGTGTCCAGCAGTTGTATGATCGTGATGATTTGACATTTCTTAAAAATTATAAGTTGATTAGAACAATTAGATTAAGTAGAAGAATGTAAATACAAACACCCAAACTAAGTCGACAAAGTGCCAGTATAAACCTACTTTTTCTACCATTAAGTAAGATCCACGGTTTTCAAATGTATTATTTAATGTCATTAACAAAATAATAATATTTAATATAATACCTATAGAAACGTGGAATCCATGGAAACCAGTAATGGTAAAGAATAAGTTTGCAAATTGTAAAGCCGAAGTTTGTGAAATATCATGTGTAAAGAATGGCTGTAAAGCTGATTTAACAGCATCTCCTTCTAAACCTGTTGCTGGCGTTCTTCCGAACCAAAATCCTTCATGATGTAAATGTGTCCACTCAATAGCTTGACAGCCAATAAAAAGAAGACCTCCTAAAACAGTCCATAACATCCATTTTACGACTTCTTGTTTTGAATTACGATGCCCTGCTTCTACAGCTAATACCATAGTAACTGAAGACATAATCAAAATAAATGTCATGATACCTACGAATACTAAAGGGTATCCATGTTCTGCAATCCCTGGGATCGATTGGAATACTTTATCCGGATCAGGCCAAGTAATGTGTGCAAAACGTTGTGCTCCATAATAAATTAAGAAAGCAGAAAATGTGAAAGCGTCTGAAACTAGGAAAAACCACATCATGACTTTTCCATATTCCATGTTCCAAGGTGACTTACCACCATTCCAAGGACCGGATTTTACCTTATCCAATTGTGATACAGTTGTACTCATTGTTTACTATTATTGATTCAAAAGTAAGAAAACATAAATATAAATCCATAAAAGATCGAGAAAATGCCAAAATATATTAGCAAGCTCTATGCGGAAATAACTTTTCTCTGCAGGAATATTTTTAGATACGCCTACATAAGCTCTAGCTATTACGATCAATCCCGCAATAATATGTGCAAGGTGCATTCCTGTAAAGATATAAAGGAAAGATTGAGAAGCATTATTTGTGACAAAAAATATTCCTCGTTCAGCCAATACATTCCAAGAATGAATTTGCGAAGCAAAAAAGATTAAACCCAAGACTATAGTTATTATTAAAAATAACTTCTGTTTCGCTGGATTTGATTTCTTTGCTGCATTAAAAGCAAGCTGTATAGTAATACTACTTGCTATAATTGCCAAAGTACTTAAAATAAAAGTATTTGGTAATGTCGTTTTAATCCCCTTGTCAACACCTGAAGCCGTATATACTATAAAGCCTGATGAAAGTGCTGCAAACATCATAAACATGCCAATTAGCCCTAGCCACAGATTAAATTTCTGTGCTTTTTGAGTTCTAATCATTTCGTTACTCTGCATATGTTCTACCATTATTTCAAAGGTATAAAGTCAAACAATAATACCAATTGTGTTACTGGAAGATAAATAAATGATGTATACATCACTTTCTTTGCAGCAGGTATATCTTGTGTTTGGAAAAACTTAAATCCATACCAGGCAAACATCAATCCTCCGATGACAGACACAACGGTAAATAGGATACCGCCAAAACCATAATAATACGGTATAAAACCTGCCGGTATCATTAATATAGCTGACGCTAATACCGCAAATGCAGAAACTTTATCCCGCTCTGTCGTTGGCAATAAACGGAAACCCGCTTTTTTATAATCATCATCTGCAACCCAAGCAATAGCCCAAAAATGTGGAAATTGCCATAAAAACTGAATTCCAAATAATACTAATGGTATTATAACTATCGCTCCAGCATTAATTTGACTATATAAAGCCAAATCATTCTGCGTAAAAGCAGCATAATAACCAATTAAAGGTGGCAAAGCACCCGGAAATGCTCCTACAAATACAGCTATAGGTGACTTTTGCTTTAATGGTGTATAAATAAAGGCATACAGAATAATGGAGAATACTGAAAGCAAGCCTGCTACAAAGTTAAGACGTAATAAAACCAAGGTTCCTGCAATAGCCATAAAGACTGATAAAACCAAGGCTTGGCCTGTCGTCATCCGACCCGAAGGTAATGGACGATCTGCCGTACGTGTCATTAACTTGTCGAGATCCTTTTCAATAATTTCATTAAAACCATTTGCCGCACCCGTTATTAAGAATCCTCCAATAGTTAAGATCAACCAATTGATCCAAATAATATCTCCTTGTTGCTTAGCACCAATTAAAAATGATATCGAAGCAGAAAATACTACTGTTAACGTTAATCTTAATTTAACTAATTTGTTAAAATCTGCGATAAATTGCTTCATTAAATTCTAAAGCCCTCCGCACTTGCATCACCTTGGAAAAAAATTCCACCCAAGAATTTATCTATTAACATCATCTTAATTTCTATAATTAACGCTTAGCTTTTCCTAATAATAACATTAAATAATATTGGGCTCCAAAAAGAAGACTTCCAATTACTAAATGAGTAGTCTGAGCAAAAGCTGGCACATCAAAACGATAAAGTACAATTCCCGATAACATTTGAATTCCAACTAGAATTAATGTAATTAATGCATACCGCGCCTGTACTGAAAGTCCTGAAAACCGTGTGCGAATAATAAAATATAATCCCACAATAAAAATCAAAGAACCATATGCCAACCACCGATGAATTTCAAATACTTGACCGCTTCTTTCTATATAAGTCGATCGTATATTATCAATAGCACCTAAATGATCAATGCTTTCTCTAACACCCGTTCCTATAACGACTTGAACTGTTAATAAGATCAACGATAATAAGGCGATTAACTTCACAGACTTCGCTGTATGATTAATCAATATCGATTTATTTCTATATGAAGTTGCTACAAAATAAGTGTATATACTAATACATACAATTACTAAAGCTAGTAACATATGAATGGTAATAACCCAAGGAGTTAAATTCGTAGATACGACAATAGATCCTAACCAAGCTTGAAAGACAACTACAAATAAATTTAAGAGCGATAAGATAAAAATCGATTTTTTTGATCTTATATAGGTAAATGAAAAAATGGCTGTAAATAACAAGCAGAAACCTGCCAGTACTCCGACTAAACGATTAATATACTCGGTCCAAGTTTTAGCGACATTAAATTCTTCATGTTGAAGAATAGACTGATCCGTACGAATCTTATATGCTAATTCTCGATATCCTAAAGCATGAATCACTTTCGCAAAACGTTCATTTTTTCGAACTCTACCTTCAATAAAATGTTCCTCATATCCTTCCGGCAATTGCGAGATACTGGTCGGCGGAATAATGCGACTAAAACATTTTGGCCAATCCGGACATCCCATACCTGAGCCCGTACTTCTAACCACTCCTCCTGCAATAATTACTAAGAATAAGACGATTATACTTAATCTATTAATTCGAATAAAACGCTTTTCAGCAGCAGGAAACATAGTAGACAGCTCTAAAGATTAATAAGAGGGTAAGCATTGCGCTTACCCTATATACAGTTTATTTATTTTTTGTTTTGTGCATTCCATTCCTCTTGGATACGCTCTGCTTCTTCATTTCCTTCGAAATCATGAGGCATATTCGAACTCATCGTTTGAGAGAATGGTACAGTTTGAGGGATGAAATCTTCTTCAGCCCCTGGCTTACTGTAATCATATGGCCAACGGTGAACAGCAGGAATCTCTCCTGGCCAGTTACCATGAATATGTTCTACTGGTGTAGTCCACTCTAATGTATTTGAGTTCCAAGGGTTTTGAGTCGCTTTTTTACCAAACCAAATGGAAGAGAAAAAGTTCCAAACGAATGCTAACTGTCCTAATCCAGCAATAATTGCTGCCCAAGTAATTAATACGTTTACAGAAATCCATTTTTCCATAAAAGGGAATTCAGTAAATGCATAATAACGACGTGGTACACCATCAATACCCATAAAGTGCATTGGGAAGAATACTAAGTATGCTCCAATAAATGTCAACCAGAAATGTAAATAACCTAATTTGACATTCATCATACGTCCGAACATTTTAGGATACCAGTGATATACACCACATAACATACCAAAGATGGATGCAGAACCCATTACTAAGTGGAAATGGGCTACTACGAAATACGTATCGTGTAAGTTAATATCTAAAGTTGCATTACCCAAGAATAATCCTGTTAAACCACCCGAGATAAAGAAAGAT
>DAIQRP010000130.1:7093-8159 GCA_036786125.1 Sphingobacterium sp. | reverse complement strand
TGCAGATCGTATTGCCTTGCTTGGCGAAGCTTCCACAGATTGGCAGGATGAAATTTATAGATCAGCATTTGGTACGGACAATAATATATCAGTAGCAGGCTCTACTCAAGGAATACCTTACCGCCTTTCCGTAGGAAACTTAAACCAAAATGGGGTATTAAAGACGGATAATTTTCAACGTTCTACGGCTTTATTAAATTTAAGCCCTAAGTTATTTGATAATCATTTGAAAATAGATTTAAATGTAAATGGAGCATTGACGAAATCTAAGTTCGGAAATCAAGGCGCTATAGCCAATGCGATTCAGTTTGACCCTACACAACCTGTTCATACGGATAATGCCTATGGTAATTATTTTGAATGGGTGACCGTTGGAGGCGTTCCAAATCCTAATGCCCCAAGAAATCCAGTTTCCCTCTTAGAAACAAAAACAGATCGCGGAGATGTGAAACGTTCTTTTGGTAATTTACAATTAGACTATACTTTTCATTTTTTAAAAGAATTGAGAGCCAATGCGAATTTTGGCTATGATATTTCTCAAGGCAAAGGGGAGACATTTGTTCCTGAATATGCCGCACAGAATGCCGCGACCAATGGTTATTATAAGGAATATAAAAATGATATCTCGAATAAAGTTTTTGAATTTTATTTAAATTATAATAAAGATTTAAGTAGCATTAATTCCAATATTAATGTGATTGCAGGTTATGGTTATTATGCGAATAAAACAACAAATAATAATTTTAATACCTATGAGGCTGATAAAACAACCGTTGTTTCTACGCCTATATTTCCATTTGATATTCCAGAGAATAAGTTGATTTCCTACTATGGAAGGATGATTTATACTTTGGATAATAAGTATATTCTTTCCGGAACTTTAAGAACGGATGGTTCCTCCCGTTTTTCAGAAGATAACCGTTGGGGTTTATTCCCTTCTGCAGCCTTTACTTGGCGCGTTAATCAAGAATCTTTTCTTAAAGATAGCCACCTGCTTACGGATTTAAAATTTAGAGCAAGTTATGGTGTGACAGGGCAGCAGGATGGAATTGCTAACTATTCTTAC
>DAIQRP010000130.1:432-7083 GCA_036786125.1 Sphingobacterium sp. | reverse complement strand
CCATGTATCAGCTCGGAGATACATTCTACTATATGAATGCGCCGGTGGCTTATGATAGTAATATCAAATGGGAAACTACAACGACCTATAATTTAGGTTTGGATTACGGCTTTTTAAATGGGCGTATCGTAGGTAGCTTGGATTTCTTTAAGAAGAAAACGAAAGATTTATTGAGTACTATTCCTATTCCTATAGGGTCGAATTTCTCGAATACCTTATTGACCAATGTAGGAAATATGGAAGCTAATGGGATAGAATTCGCTATTCAAACTAAACCCATAGTTTCCGATAAGCTCAATTGGGATGTAGGATTTAATATAACCTATAACGATTTAAAGGTGAAAAATTTGACCGATGCTTTTGATCCAAATTATAAAGTTGCGGCAACGAATATTACAGGTTCTACAGGAAATTCAATTTCCTATCATACATTAAATAGAACCCCTTATGCATTTTATGCTTTCCAACAGGTTTATGATGAATCTGGTAAGCCTATTGAAGGGGCTTACGTCGATCGAGATGGAGATGGTGAGATTACTTCGGACGACCGGTATTTTTATAAATCGCCGATGCCGAAAGTTACTTTAGGCTTTTCTACCTCTGTAGCATATGGCAGATGGACAGCCAGCACCGTATTACGGGCTAATTTTGGAAACTACCTGTATAATAATGTGGCATCGAATTTCGGGACGATTAACAACCTATTAAATTCAGGTGCCGGAATTAATAATAATGCCTCTCGAGATGTATTTAATTCAGGTTTCCAACAAGCGCAATATTTCTCGGACTACTATATTAGTAATGCTTCATTTCTACGCATGGACAATTTGAATTTGGCCTTTAATGTAGGGAACATCTTCCGAAATACAGGAAATCTAACGCTCTCTGCAGGTGTTCAAAATGTTTTTGTAGTTACAAAATACAAGGGTTTAGATCCGGAGGTTTTCAATGGTGTGGATTATAGTTTATATCCTCGACCTCGTATTTATTCATTTGGATTAAATGTTGGATTTTAAGTTTGCATAAGATGAAAAATAGAAAAATTTTAGCGTTGGCTATGGGATGTTCATTCTTGTTTTTAAATGCCTGTAAGCATGATGAATTAAATCTAAAACCGACGAATGATATTACCTCAGATGTGGCCTACAGTACGCCTGCAGGCTATCGATCTGGAATGGCAAAAGTGTATGGTAGTTTTGCAACTACTGGAAATCAAGGCTCCGGATCCGGAGATTTGGGAGGAATAGATGCAGGAACATCGGATTTCTTACGTCTGTATTGGATGGCTCAGGAACTTCCTACCGATGAAGCTTTATGTAGCTGGACAGATGACGGTATTCCAGGCCTAAACTTTATGAGTTGGACCTCTACGAATGTAATGCTTTTAGGAGCATATGCTCGAAGTGTCTACCAGGTTACTCTAGTGAATGAATTCTTAAGAGAAAGTACAGATGCTAAATTATCGGCTAGAAATATTACTGGAGCTGATGCCACGGAAATTGGATACTTCCGTGCTGAAGCACGTTTTTTAAGAGCTTTTCAATACTGGGTATTAATGGATCTTTTTGGAAATCCTCCTTTTGTAACTGAAGAAAATGCAATTGGAAAGGAAGCACCAAAGCAAATTCAACGTGCAGAACTGTTTAAATATATTGAGTCTGAATTGTTAGCTATAGAAAGCGAATTAAAAACGACCAATGAATATGGACGTGCTACACAGGCTGCTGCTCAGGCTTTATTAGCTCGATTATATTTAAATGCGAAGGTGTATACTGGGCAAACTTATTTCGATCAGGCAGCAAGTTATGCGGAGAAAGTAATTCAGGGACCTTATAGTTTGCATAGTAACTATGCAAATTTATTTAAGGCGGATAATCATATCAATAATCCAGAAGCCATCTTTACAATCAATTACGATGGCGTTAGAACGCAAAATTTCGGCGGAATGACCTACCTGATTAATGCCGCAATAGGTGGAGATATGAACGCTGCAGATTATGGAATTCCTAATGGTGGTTGGGGGGGAAATAGAAGTCGCTCGCCATTACCTTTGCTATTTGGAGATTATTTAAATTCGGCAGACAAGCGGGCTATTTTCTATGGAACGACACCAAATATTGAGAATCCAAATACCTATAAAGAAGGTGTTGCTGTAGTGAAATTTACGAATAAAAAATCCAATGGAGATACCGCCGAATCTATAGGTGGGTCTTATGCATCTACAGACTTTCCATTATTCCGCTTAGCGGAACAGTATCTGATTTATGCCGAGGCAGTATTACGTGGTGGCTCAGGCTCCACAGCTACGGCATTAACCTATATCAATACTTTACGGGAGCGTGCTTATGGTAATAGCAACTCGAATCTCACCGCTCTGACCTTAGAAGATGTATTTAAAGAGCGTAGTAAAGAATTATATTGGGAAGGTTTCCGGAGAACGGATTTAATCCGTTTTGAAAGATTTGTAGAAGGAGCTTACGTATGGCCATGGAAAGGAAATTCTGCGTCTGGAAGAGGAGTAGAATCCTTTAGAACACTCTATCCAATCCCTGCTGCAGATATTATTGCAAATCAAAATTTAGTACAAAATGCAGGTTATTAATCTAAATTGTAAAGCCATGAAAAATATTTCTTATTTAGTATATAGCCTTGTTTTGCTTTTAGTATTCTCCTGTAAGAAAGAGGAACAACAAGTTCAAATTGGAGAAGTAAAAGCAGCACAGCTTTCCAGCTCCAACCCTAAAAATATTGTGCTCTTAGCCGAAAATGCGGATCTAGATACCATTCAGTTTAATTGGGAAGCAGCAGACTTTGGCTATGCAGCCAGTATTGCTTATACTTTAGAATTTGCTGCTGCTGCGGATACAGCATTTGCAAATCCGATTCAGGTTCATATGCAATCTGTAACTTCCTATCAGGCTACAGCAGGGAAATTTAATGAGCTGTTAGGCCGCTTAGAACTACAGGGCGAAGAAGCTGCAAGGTTAATTTATCGAATTAAAGCCAGTATTGCTCCTTCATTTCCGACAGCCATCTCTCAGGTAGAAGAGCTGCAAGTCACTACATTTTCTACAAATGTGGTATACCCTAAATTATATGTGCCCGGTTCTCATCAAGGTTGGAATCCGGCTACCGCACCGACTTTATCAGATATCACATTTAAAAATATCTATATCGGCTATATCAATCTTCCGGATGCTCAAAATGAGTTTAAATTAACCACGGTGCCCGATTGGTCGGCAGCGGATTATGGAAGTACTGGAACGAACAAATTAGTTCTTTCCGGTGGCGATAATATTCAAGTTGCAGGTCCTGGACATTTTCTCATGACAGCGGATTTAAATACGCTGACCTATAAAATGGAAAAAATGAACTTTGGTGTTATCGGAGATGCTGTAGGTAGTTGGGAGGTCGATCAAGATCTTCAATATGACTTACCTACTAAAACTTTACGGCTGACGACTGCTTTAGTCGCAGGAGGACTAAAATTTCGGGCTAATGATGATTGGGGAATTAATTTAGGATCCTCAGGAAAAGAGCATATAATAATAGAAGGCGGAGATAATATTATGGTTTCTGAAGCCGGTACCTATGAGATTATTTTAGATTTGAATAATCCCGCTTTAAAAACGTATCAATTGGTTAAAAAATAAATTAAATTGGTTGCTAGGTTAGAGCCGTTCTATAACGGCTCTTTCATTAAAATTAATATCTTTGATTAATTAATTTAAACCAAAATTCATCCATGGCAAATATTACTATACTAGAACTAGCTGCCGCATTAGGACTCTCTAAATCAACGGTATCACGAGCTTTTCGGGATAATGCAGATATTAACCCGAAGACAAAGGAATATATTTTAGAGAAAGCGAAGGAGCTTGGATATTTTCCCAATATCTACGCCAGTAATCTACGTGGTAATCGCAGTTCTACTATTGCCATTATCCTTCCAGAATTTGGAAATAAATTTTTCTCCCAAGCAATTAAAGGTATAGAATCTGTCGCTCGTTCTCAGAACTTCCATACCTTAATTTACGTGACAGAACATCAAGCCAAAAATGAAGAATCTATTGTTCGCTCATTAACAAATGGTCGTGTGGATGGGGTTTTAATGTCTGCTTCGGGAGAGGGGCAAGACCATTCTCATGTAGATTTACTTCGGGAAAATGGTATTCCACTTGTATTTTTCGATCGGTATTATGAAGATGTTCCGACCATTTCGGTCACCGGTAATGACTATGAGTCTGCCTATAAAGCGACACGACATCTTTTGGAAAATGGATGCCAGAAAGTGGCTTACTTTGTTATTAATAAAGATATTTCTATTGGTAAAGTACGTATGCAAGGATATCTTGATGCACTACGCGATCTTCAAATGCCTTTCAATCCGGATTTAGTTTTAGATACTTTTAACGAACACGAGCTGAGTTTTAATGATATCGAAGAATTTATGTTACGCGTTCAACCTGATGGCATCTTTGCTGCCGTAGAGCGTTTAGCAATGAACGTACTTCGAGTGGCTAAAAAGCATCATATCGATATTCCTAAACAGGTTAAATTAATTTGTTTTTCATGTTTAGATATCTCCGATTTATTAGCTCCCGCATTATCCGTAGTGAAGCAACCCGCCTATGAAATGGGTCAGGTCGCTGCTCAGGAGCTCTTCACCTTAATTAAAAACCCCAAACTGTCCGGATCGAAAAAATTAGTTATCCTGGATTCAGCCTTAAACTATCAGGCTTCCAGTGGCTAAGCAAAAAAATAAAATTTTAATAAAATACGGGAACGTTCCCAATTAATATAACCAGTATAAACCTTTACATTAAATACACTTATTATGATCAAGCTTAAGTCAATGCTTTTCTGCTTACTCTGTGTCATTTCTATAGGGTCTTCCTTTGCACAGATTAAACGGGTAGAACCCCTAAATTGGTGGGTAGGCATGCAGAATCCTGTAGTTCAATTAATTGTCTATGGCCCCGGAATTGGAGAGAGTACCGTAGCGTTAAAACAGGAGGGGGTGCGCATATTAGCTTCTAAAGCCGGAGATAATGTCAACTATTTATTTGTGGATTTAGAAATTGATCCTCAGGCCAAGCCCGGAAATTACACCTTGAAATTTACAAAAAATGGAAAAGAGATTGCCCAATATGCCTATCCCATTTTAGCGAGAGATCCCAATTTAATTAAAGCGCAGGGCGTTACTTCGGCAGATTTTATCTACCTGCTGATGCCAGACCGCTTTGCCAATGGAAATAAAAACAATGATGTGGTCAAAGGCATGCGTGAAACTGACCTAAACCGAGACTCTATGTATTATAGACATGGAGGAGATTTAGAAGGTGTGATTTCCAAATTAGACTATTTGCATGATTTAGGTATTACGGCCTTATGGATGACTCCTGTGGTAACAAATGACATGCCTAAAGCCTCTTATCATGGATATGCCAATACAGAAAATTATCATATCGATCCGAGGTTTGGTACCAATGCAGACTATCGCCGTTTAGGTCAAGAGTTACATCGTCGTCAGATGAAGTTAATTCACGATGTGGTTCCCAATCATGTGGGATTATACCATTGGACGGTGATAGAAAAACCATTTTCAGATTGGTTGCATGAATGGCCTTCATTTACACAGACTTCCTATAAAGACCAAACGGTATTCGATCCATATGCCGCAGATGCGGATCGTCAAAAAATGCAGAATGGCTGGTTTGTAGCCTCTATGCCCGATTTAAATCAGAATAATCCATATATGGCTAATTATATTATCCAAAGTCATATTTGGTGGATTGAATATGCTGGGGTAGATGGTTTTCGCATAGATACATACCCATATAATGATTTGAAATTTATGGCGGAATGGACGGATCGTATCGTTGCTGAATATCCGAAATTCACATTTTTTGGAGAGACTTGGGTGCATACTGTTCCCAATCAAGCCTATTTCTTAGGAGCTCAGAAGGTAGGGCAGACGGTAGATACAAAGTTAATGGCCGTGACTGATTTTCAGCTTTTATACGGTATTGAATCGGCCTTAAATCAGAAGCCGGATTGGACGGAAGGCGTGAATAAATTATATAATACCCTGGCTTCAGATTACCAATACCCACATCCGGAGCAGCATGTTATCTTTCTGGATAATCATGATAAAGATCGCTTCTTTTCTGTTGTCGGAGAGCATATGGAAAAATATAAATCTGCAATGTCTTGGTTATTAACCACACGTGGAATTCCTCAAATCTACTATGGTGCGGAGATACTTATGAAGAATTTCTCCAATCCTGATGGTCTGTTAAGAGATGATTTTAAAGGTGGATTTCCAGGCGATCCCATTAATAAGTTTGTGGAAGCAGGAAGACTTCCTGAGGAGCAGGAAATCTTTAGACATATTCAAAAGCTCGCTCAGTATAGAAAGCATAATGTGGTGTTGCAAACGGGGAAAGTGATGCAATATGTTCCTGAAGATGGAGTATATGTTTATTTCAGGTATACCGATGATAAGACAGTAATGGTGCTTTTAAATGGGAATGAAGAATCTAAAGAAGTTTCTTTATCTCGTTTTGAGCAGCGATTACAAGGGATGAAAGGTCTTATAAATATAATTAATGATGAGAAAATAGATGCTCCACAGACCGTAAAACTGGA
>DAIQRP010000130.1:0-293 GCA_036786125.1 Sphingobacterium sp. | reverse complement strand
CATGTCAAGTATTTGAAATCATCAAGTAAGCTCATGAATAAATTAATGTAAGCTTATGAATAATTCAAAGAAACTCATGAATAAATCAAAGTAAGCTTATGAATAATTCAAAGAAACTCATGACAAATCAAAGGAACTCATGACAAATCAAAGAAACTCATGAATAAATCAAAGAAACTCATGAATAATTCAAAGTAACTCATGAATAATTCAAAGTAACTCATGAATAATTCAAAGTAAGCTCATGAATAATTCAAAGTAAGCTCATGAATAATTCAAAGTAACTCATGAAT
>DAIQRP010000005.1:53746-54007 GCA_036786125.1 Sphingobacterium sp. | reverse complement strand
TTATGGAGGAATGCAAACGGATGGGTCTTCGTGTCCTAGGTCCGGATGTTAATGAATCTCATTATAAATTTACGGTTAATGATCAGGGAGCCATTCGTTTTGGTATAGGAGCGGTCAAAGGAGTAGGGGCAGGTGCTGTAGATACAATTGTACAAAGTAGAAAATCAGGACCGTATAAATCGGTGTTCGATTTGGCAAAACGTATCGATCTTCGTGCTGCCAATAAGAAAGCTTTTGAAAGTTTAGCCTATGCTGGCGGTT
>DAIQRP010000005.1:42567-53736 GCA_036786125.1 Sphingobacterium sp. | reverse complement strand
TGATGAATTTAAAGATACCCATCGGGCTCAGTATTTCCATTCTGATGGAGATGGATCTACGGGTTTAGAAAAGGCTGTAAAATTTGGACATCGCTTTAAGGAAAATGAAAATTCAGCCCAAGCTTCCCTATTTGGGGGAGATGCAGCTATTGATCTTCCAGAACCTGTGCTAAGTCCATGTACCCCTTGGGGATTAATTGAAAAATTAAAATATGAGAAGGATGTGATAGGGATCTATCTTACTTCCCATCCTTTAGATAATTATCGATTGGAGTTAGAGCGTTTTTGCGCTAACCGTGTATCCGATTTGCAATTAATTAATAAAATGAAAGCCTCCGAGGTCGAAGAGGAGGTTAGCTTAGAATTCAATCGGATTAAAAATAAAGAAGTGGTAATTGGTGGAATTATTGCTCAAGCATCCCATCGGGTAGCGAAATCTGGCAAGCCATTTGCTTCCTTTATTATTGAAGATTATTCCGATTCATTTGAAATTATGGTGTTCGGAGAGGATTATGTTAAATTTCAAGGGTACTTGCAAGAGGGATTTTTTGTTCAACTTCGAGGATTAGTGCAAGAGCGATTTAGACAGGTTGGAAATTGGGGGTTTGAATTAAAGGGAATAAACCTATTATCTGACCTGCGTGAGAAGCTGGCTAAAAGTTTTACCATTATGATTCAGCTGCAAAAGTTAAATGTAGAGTTTTTGGAAATGATCAAAAATCTTATTGAAGCGAATCATATAGAAGGTCAAGTCCCATATTGTCAGCTGAAATTCAAAATTTTTGATGCAGAAGAAAAAATTAACATAGAAATGCCTGCTAAATCTTTGAAAATCAATTTGACGAATGAAATTATTCAGGCTGTAGACCTTTTGGAAGGAGTGGACTATAAGCTGAATTAGTTTTTTTACATTAACATGCAATTTATAAGTATAAATGATTCTTATATTTGTAGGGTTAATCTATCAGAAAATAATATTGTAACATAAAGGATGGTATCCTTTTAAAACTTAATAATATGGCTTTAGAAATTACAGATAGCAACTTCGATGAGGTTGTATTAAAAGCAGATAAACCTGTTTTAATTGACTTTTGGGCAGAATGGTGTGGTCCATGTCGTATGGTTGGTCCAGTTGTGGAAGAATTAGCAAATGATTATGCGGATAAAGCAGTTATTGGAAAAGTAAACGTGGATGAAAATCCTGAAATTTCAGTTCGTTTTGGTATCCGTAATATTCCTGCATTATTGTTTTTCAAAAATGGAGAAATTGTAGATAAACAAATTGGAGCTGTGCCTAAATCAGTTTTAGCAGAAAAATTAGAAAAACAATTTTAATTATAGTTTTTAATTCAGAAAAAGAGCTGATCTATATAGATCAGCTCTTTTTTTTGCTTTTATTTTAGTCTTATAGCAAGGTTTTAGGTTTTTATAGTCTTTTTAATTTTAAAATATCATGTTAATATAGATTTTTCACTATATAATATGTTAAAAATGTGTTTTTAACTACCTATTTATTTAAAAAAATGATGAATAGATAGTTTTTAATTTATAAAATCAATTATTTTATATTTTTTTTAAAAAAAAATCATTGTTTTATTAAAAATATTAATATTTTTGAGTTATATATTTATCAAAAAAGCAAATGAAGCCAGTAAAATCAGTAATTCCGTTAATTTTAATGTTGTTTATTGTAGTTTTAGCATTAATATTTCCTTCGGTACCTAAAAATAACCTTAGTCATGAGTATGAAGCTGCGGATATTGCCTGGATGTTAACTTCCACGGCTTTAGTTTTGATTATGACACCTGGATTAGCCTATTTTTATGGTGGAATGGTGCGAAAGAAAAATGTCATCTCTACCATGTTGCAAAGTTTTATCTGTATGGTTGTAGTTGCTGTAATTTGGGTAGTATTTGGATTTAGTTTGGTTTTTGGATCCTCCATTGGGGGGATAATTGGAAATCCAATGACCTACTTTATGTTTCAAGATGTAATTGGAGGTACACCTTGGGAAGGAGCTCCTACGATTCCCTTAACTTTATTTGCGATGTATCAGTTGAAATTTGCCATTATTGCACCTGCACTGATTACGGGAGCTTTTGCGGAACGTATTCGATTTACTTCATATATCTTATTTATCTGTTTATTTTTTGTTTTTATCTATGCGCCATTAGCCCATGCGACCTGGCATCCAGATGGGGTATTAGCACAGCTTGGGGTATTGGATTTTGCAGGCGGTACAGTGGTGCATATGTCTGCTGGACTGGCGGCTTTAGCTTCAGCCATTTATTTAAAACAGCGCTCAGATGCCGGACATCATAGCCCAGCACGTATAACTTATGTGATTTTAGGTACAGGTATGTTATGGTTTGGATGGTTTGGCTTTAATGCCGGATCCGCATTCTCAGCCTCTACTTTAGCCGCAACGGCCTTAGCAACAACTTCTACCGCATCTGCAGCAGCGGCTTTGACATGGATATTTTTCGATGCCGCTAGGGGACAAAAACCTTCCGCTATGGGGACATGTATCGGTTTGGTAGTCGGCTTAGTCGCCATCACTCCTGCAGCAGGTTTTGTTACAGTACCTCACTCATTAATTATAGGAGCATTGGCCGCTATTATCTCTAGACTTGTGGTCGATTGGCGCACTAAATCTAAAGTGGATGATACCTTAGATGTATTTCCTTGTCATGGCGTAGGGGGCATGGTCGGCATGGTACTGACAGGTGTATTTGCACATAAGTCGATTAATGCTGCCGTAGAAAGTAATGGTCTCTATTATGGAGAGACAGACCTATTTGTTGCTCATATCATCGGTCTAGTTGGTTCTACAGCTTTTATTTTAATTATGTCTTTTATATTATTAAAAATTACTGATCTCATATCGCCGTTGCGAGTAAGCCTAGAAGAGGAAGAACTGGGTTTAGATTGTTCACAACATGGTGAGAAATTATAAGATTTCCCTTCCAAATAACCTAGATTATGACCCACAGTAGCTTCGTCTATTGTGGGTTTATTTTTTTTATGATTTGAAATTTTACAATACTCGGATGCATATGTTTATTTTATAATAATTTATATGCCATATTCTTATTAAATATTTTTAATTTTGTGGTATCAATTCAAGACATGAGTGACTCTATAAAACACGAGTGCGGAATCGCACTAATTCGCCTGCTAAAACCCCTATCTTATTACCAGGAAAAATACGGTACGCCTTACTACGGCATAAACAAATTGTACCTTCTAATGGAAAAACAGCACAATCGTGGTCAAGACGGTGCTGGTATCGCTACAATCAAGTTTGATGTGAAACCCGGTTCTCGTTATATCTCGAGATACAGAGCTATGGGATCCTCTGCTGTAGCCGATATTTTCGAGTATGTACAGAAGAAATTTGCCGCAGTAAATAAAGCATATCCTGAGGAATCTAAAGATACGCAGTGGTTAAAAGATAATGTTAGCTTTACTGGAGAAGTCCTTTTAGGGCACTTACGCTACGGTACGCATGGTAAAAATAGTATAGAAAGTTGTCATCCTTTCTTACGTCAAAATAATTGGATGTCTCGAAACTTAGTTGTTGCCGGGAACTTCAATATGACGAATGTAGATGAGTTATTACAACAGCTCTATGAATTAGGTCAGCATCCTAAAGAACAGGCAGATACAGTAACCGTATTGGAGAAAATTGGACATTTCCTGGACAATGAAAACCAACAGTTATTCGATCAATTCAAAAGCGAAGGCTACTCTAATATTGAGATTAGCTCTTTAATTGCGAAGAATCTGGATGTTCCGAAGATTTTAAGACGCTCAGCAAAGACTTGGGACGGGGGGTATACTATTGCAGGTATTTTTGGACATGGAGATGCATTTGTGATGCGTGATCCAGCAGGAATACGTCCGGCATTTTATTACCAGGATGAAGAGGTGTTAGTCGTGGCGTCAGAACGTCCAGTGATTCAAACTGCATTTAATATTCCAATCTCTGCTGTACAGGAAATTAAACCTGGACATGCATTAATTGCGAAGAAGGATGGTACAGTAACTGAAGAAATGTTCCGGGAGCCTGTAGAGAAGAAAGCTTGTTCTTTCGAACGTATTTATTTCTCTAGAGGATCAGATGCAGATATCTATCAGGAGCGTAAGAAATTAGGTCATTTATTATGTCCTCAAATCTTAAATTCTATTAACTACGATATCAAGAATACCGTATTTTCATTTATTCCAAATACGGCAGAAGTGTCTTACTATGGAATGATGGAAGGTATTAATTCCTATGTACGTAACTTCCAGAAGGAAGCTCTTTTAAAACGCTCCGACAAAATTTCCGATGAGGAATTGGATGATATGTTAAGTATCACGCCTCGGTTTGAGAAATTAAATGTGAAAGATGCTAAATTGCGTACCTTTATTACACAAGATGCAGACCGTACGGATATGGTTCAGCATGTGTATGATACGACGTACGGAATTGTAAAAGATCATGAAGATACCATTGTTGCGATAGATGACTCTATTGTTCGTGGTACGACATTAAAACAAAGTATCTTAACCATCTTAGATCGCTTAAATCCGACAAAGATTATTATTGTTTCATCAGCTCCACAAATTAGATATCCAGACTGTTATGGTATTGATATGTCTAGAATGGGTGAGTTTATTGCATTTGAAGCAGCTATTTCTTTATTAAAACAACGCGGTTTACAACATATTGTAGATGAGGTGTATGCTAAATGTGTCGCTTCTATAATTAAACCAACAGATGAAATTGAAAACTATGTGAAAGCGATCTATGAACCTTTTACAGACGATGAAATTTCAGAAGAAATTGCTAAAATTGTGAAACCTCATCACCTAAAAGCAGATGTTCAGGTGATCTTCCAAACATTAGATAATTTACATATCGCATGTCCTGATCATAAAGGAGACTGGTATTTCTCTGGAGATTATCCTACTCCAGGAGGAAATAAAGTCGTTAATAAAGCCTTTATGAATTGGGTAGAAGGAAAGAATGTAAGAGCTTATTTTTCAAGCTAAACAAGCTAAACAAGCTTTCTAGCTTACTGATAAGAAAAAGCCCTATGTCCTGATGGACATAGGGCTTTTTTATTTATAGTCGTATATAGATGCTTTTGAAGATAAATTTACGACTATGGAAATCATATGCTTGATTAAGGCAGCTGATTGAAGTCTATAATAGGGCTTATACCATTTGGATTTCTAGAGAAATATTGCTTTGGAGCAATATGGTCATTAAAGAAACCATTGATTTGTAAGGTGAATTTATTGTCTTGAACTCCAGATTTAATATCTACACGCTGATTCATTCGATTTGTTTCATCTGCTGTAAAATAGATATCTACGACTTCATGCCACTGTCCATCGGTACTGTACGCAAATTGATTGCCATACTGTGCCATACGGGTAAGATGCCCGGTTTGGGTATTGAAATTCTCTAAAAAGCTATATAAGTTTTTGAGGTAGCTTACCGTCTTCGGTCTTTTCCAACTTGCAATCAGTTGCCATTCTGTCGCGGAGCTCTCTTTAAACCAAGCCGTAAAATCCGTTTTTCCGCTGCCATCGGGTTCTGCCTTAGTTAAAAACTGGTAAGTCTTTCCCGTAGTCCAAGGATATACTAAATAACTTTGTCCTCCGGAGCCTTCATTACCAAAAGTACCTGTATATACATCTGTACCCTTTCTATTCAGAATAATTTGATCTTCTACTGGAATTGCATTGGGATCATCCGTTTGAAAAGGGGACCAGATGGAAAATAGGATACGGCGCTCTCTGGCACTATTAACCTGCATACCGAAATATCCGCCTGAAAATCCATTGGCCATAAAGTAAGATCCAATAACATCATTCCCCGTAGGGACGGTAACTTCATTATAGAAATAAAGGATATCTTTTGCTGTAGGCATGGTATAATTCAGGTGGGTAGAAGCGCCACGACGTCCCCAATAATAGAAGTCTGGATTATTGACATAGATCACTTCGGCGGTAGTGGCAGAACCTGATATAAGGATATCTGAGATATCCCCAAAATAACTTCCTGTTTTAGTTAAGCCTTGAATATCCACTTGAATAAATCCAGCTTCAGTAATTTTAATCGGTTTTATAGGATATAATTTCGAGATATTTTCGGACATATGGATGCTATCGGTCTGTCCTTGTACTGTAATTTTAGCCGTAGAGGAGCCACTGGGTACACGTCCTTTGATAGCTAAATTTAGGGTTCCCGCTTTTCCGACTTTAAAATAAACCGAAGTGACAACGGCAGCATTATTCCAATTGGCAAGGCCATTTGAAGTTATTAAGGTGGAAGAGTTCGCTGGAGCTTGGCTGATATAGGCATTTCCTGCTAATGCTATGCTTAAGGTATCTGTAATTTCGATAATTTCAGCTTCGTTAATGGGCGTGGTTTTGGTACAGGAAAAACTAAGGCAGGCCAAGAGACCAATACCTGAAATGGTTTTTAATACGTTCATAATTTTTAGAGTTAATTGAATGGAATATATAATTAATTAATAAGATATTTTAATCTAAAAATTTACTTGGTATTAAATTCTGCTCTAAGATTAGAGGCAATCGGTTGTTTAAAAATTCGCTTCCATAACATTGTAAAAAAAAAGAACGCTTAGCGTTCTTTTTTTATTTCTTTATTTTAATTTTCTTTGTTTTTGAAGATCGCTCGAATCTGCACTTCATCAGCTTGAATTTGTTTCATCATCTCCTCTAAACTATCAAAACGTTCATCTTGACGGATAAAGTGAATGAATTTCACGCTTAAGCTTTTTCCGTAAATCTCCTTATTAAAATCAAATAGATTGACTTCAATCGTTCTATTCATGCCATCTACAGTAGGACGGGTGCCGATATAGCCCATCCCCCGTACAACTTCTACAGGTACAGGTTCTACATAATGTCCAGTAACGACATCTTCAATATGGTCGAAAATTTCAACTTCTATCGCATAGATACCATAAGCTGGAATCAGTTTATGCTTTTCTTTAACATTTAAATTGGCTGTAGGAAATCCAATAGTACGTCCAATTTGGTCTCCGCGAACCACGGTGCCCGTAAGTTCAAAAGGATAGCCTAGATATAAATTAGCCGTATGGATATCGCCTTTAATTAAAGACTCTCTAATGCGGGTAGAGGAGACAGCCACATCATTGATATCTTGCTCTGGAATCTGATCGACCGAATAGTCAAATATATGTGCATATTTTTCTAAGTCTGCTAATGTACCCATACGATCTTTTCCAAAATGATGGTCATAGCCAATAACTATTTTCTTAGTACCTAATTTGCCGACCAAGACATTGGAGATATATTCCTCTGGTGTCTGATTGGAAAAATCTCTAGAGAAAGGCGTGATAATTAAGTGGTCGATGCCCGCTAAAGCCAGCTGATGTACTTTCTCTTCAATATCATTGATTAAGCGGAGGCTATCGTCATTCGGATTGATAATTAATCGCGGATGTGGATAGAACGTAAGTAATACGGTTTCTCCATTAATTTTTTTTGCAGACTCTTTGAGATGACTCAATATTTTTTGGTGTCCAATATGAACACCATCAAAAGTTCCAATAGTGACTACGGCATTTTCTAATGGCGTAAAGTCATCTAAGCTTCTGTATATTTTCATGGTTTTATCTTAATCTTAATGTATTAGATTAATGTTTCTTTATGAGCTTTAATTTGAGCAATTAACTCTTCTAGGTTCCAAGCCTTATCCACATGGAAATCTCCCGATTTCGTTCTGCGTAAGGAGCTTAAGTGTGCACCATTATTTAACACCTTGCCGAAGTCATGCGCTAAAGAGCGGATATAGGTTCCTTTGCTACAGGAAACTCGGAAATGCACAACAGGCAGTTCAATTTTTTCTATAGCGAAAGAGTTAATTCTAACGGCACGGGCTTTTAATTCTACAGTCTCTCCACGTCTAGCTTTTTCATAGACACGCTCTCCACCTATTTTTATAGCAGAATGTGCTGGGGGATACTGAGCAATATCGCCTTCAAAAGTTTTAGCAGCAGCATAGATTGCCTCTTCTGTCAGTGTAGAAGTATCAAATGTTTCATCCACTTCTGTTTCTAAATCGAAGGAGGGGGTAGTAGCACCTAAGGTAATGGTACCTGTATATTCTTTGTCTTCCGCTTGATAATTGTCTATCTGTTTAGTAAACTTTCCTGTACAGACAATTAATAAACCGGTAGCCAGAGGATCGAGTGTTCCAGCATGGCCTACCTTAACTTTCATCGGTTTAATAGAATTTCGAATCTTTCCAACCACATCAAAGCTTGTCCATGTTAAGGGCTTATCAATTAATAACATTTGCCCTTCTGCAAAGCTAAACTCCTGTTCTAATTCTGTATTTTCCATTATATAATTTGTAGACTATGTCCACTTAGTAAAAGTGCAATAATGATCAGACCGACAATAATGCGGTACCATCCAAATGCTTTAAATCCGTATTTTGTCAACACGCCAATAAATGATTTTATAGCAATAATAGCCACTACAAATCCAATCGCATTTCCAATGAGTAATAAGTTGATTTCTTCTCCAGAAAGAACAGCTCCATTTTTATAGAACTTTAACAATTTGACTACTGTAGCGCCAAACATCATCGGTAGCGCCAGGAAGAATGAAAATTCTGCGGCTGCCTTACGGGTGAGTTTTTGCGTCATCCCCCCAACAATAGTACTGGCAGAGCGAGAAGTTCCTGGGATTAAGGCCAAACATTGGTATAAACCTATTTTAAAGGCTTGTCCATAGGTAATTTCATCGGAGTTATCTGTGCTGGGTTTATTAAACCATTTGTCCACAAATAATAGGATCACCCCACCTATAACTAACATAATAGCGACCATCAGGGGGCTCTCCAGAAGGCTGTCTATAAAATCATTAAAAGCTAAACCTAAAATAGAAGCTGGAATAGCTGCTATAACAAGTTTATAATAAAAGTCCATAGACTTAAAAAAGCGCTTATAATATAGAACGAGTACAGAAAGAATCGTTCCCAATTGAATAGCAATCGTAAATAATTTAACAAACTCGGATGGTTCAATCCCCATTAAAGCGGTGGCAATAATCATATGCCCCGTGGATGAAACGGGTAAGAATTCCGTTAATCCTTCAATAATAGCTAATACAATAACTTCAAAAATATTCACTGAGCTTATTTATTTTTAGGTTTGTATAATATAGAAACAAAACCCAAGGCAAAGCCTAAAATAACCACAATAGGGGCTACGGTAATTTTTGTGAAACTATAGATATCTGTATCTCCCATCATCAGGATAAATCCTAAAGCAACGACAAGGATACTGGCAATAAGTAATTGATAGTTTATTTTGCGAAATACGAAATTTACCTTATTCGCACCTTCTGTTTTTCTTATTTGTGACATAATTTAAAAACTGGAAATTATCTGTATAAATCATTTGATTTCGCTTTTAAGTACTTCGTTACTGCAAAGTATGTACTTAAACCTGCGATTAATATGCCTAATATAATCACACCTATAAAGATGGCTCCGAACTCATACCAGTTACGTAAGAAGATTAATTCAGGAACCTGCTGTTGTGCGAATTTTAAAATTAAAATCAATAAAAGGATGGAAATTAGGGAACCTAATAAGCCATGTACCACGCCATAGGTGATAAATGGTTTGCGGATAAAACCCTTCGTCGCTCCAATTAATTGCATACTTTTAATTAAGAAACGCTGAGAATAGATGGCTAAACGAATGGTATTATTAATTAAGGCAATGGCAATAATTAATAAGATTGCAGCAAAGGCTAAAACGACAATACTGATCACCCGAATATTATGATTGACCATATCGATTAAAGATTCTTGGTATACCACTTCTTTAATCTTTGCATTTTTAGAAATCTTATTGATAAAAGTCTGAATACTATCGGTATTGGCATAGTCCTCCCTCATATACACATCGATAGCGGGCAATAGCGGATTATGACCTAGGAACTCAATAAAATCTTCACCTAAATCTTCTTTCAGATTTTTTGCAGCAAGTTCTTTACTGATATATTCGGTGCGTAGAGTATAAGGATCTTTCTCAATATCCTTTTGTAAAGTAAGTACGTCCCCTTCAGAGGTTCCATCATTAACAATAACGTTTAAAACGATATTTTCTTTAACATATTTGGATAAGTTCTTAGCGTGCACTAAGATAAGACCTAATAAGCCAGTAACCATTAATACCAAAGCAATACTTATTACTGTGGAGATGTAAACTGATTTTGTCTTTTTTTTCTGTCCGCTTAATTCGTATTCTGACATAAGCAATAAAAGTATTTTTGTTTGCGAAATTAAGGATTTGCTCGCATTATTACGAATTATTCTACGAATAACTTCTGCAAATCACAAGGATTATCTAAGTTAACTAATTTTGGACTTAATTTATTGTTTAAAATGAAAACTTTTAGTACTTATGCCTTTTAAATCGTAATTTCGCAATCTTATTCAATCCCTTATAATAGATGGAGTACAATCATAAATCATTAGAAAAAAAATGGCAGAAGTTCTGGGCGGAACAGCAGACCTTTAAAACTGAAGAATCCCACGATAAGCCAAAATATTATGTATTGGATATGTTCCCTTATCCTTCCGGTGCTGGGCTTCATGTGGGGCATCCCCTTGGATATATTGCATCTGATATTTTCTCAAGATATAAACGTCTAAAAGGTTTTAACGTTTTACATCCTATGGGATATGACTCCTTTGGTTTACCAGCGGAGCAATATGCCATCCAAACGGGACAACATCCGGAGATTACCACAGAGGCGAACATCAATCGTTATAGAGAACAGATGGATAATATTGGCTTTTCATTCGACTGGTCAAAAGAAATTCGCACCTCGCAACCCGAATACTACAAATGGTCTCAGTGGATCTTTATGCAGTCTTTTAATGCTTGGTATAATACAGCTACCGATAAAGCGGAATCTATAGATACCCTTATTCAATATTTTGAAAATCAAGGTTCTATTGGAATTCAGGCGGCTTCAGATGAGGATGTATTGGAATTTACAGCAGCAGAATGGAATGCTTTTAGTGAAGTAGAACAACAACGTGAGTTATTAAAATATAGATTAGCTTATCTGCGGGAAAGTACGGTAAACTGGTGTG
>DAIQRP010000005.1:41779-42557 GCA_036786125.1 Sphingobacterium sp. | reverse complement strand
AGTTATTGGAGGCGTTTCCGAGCGCGGGGGCTACCCGGTGGAGCAGAAGAAAATGATGCAATGGTCGATGCGTATTTCGGCTTATGCAGATCGTTTACTTAGCGGCTTGGACAGCATCGACTGGCCGGAACCTCTGGTAGAGATGCAACGTAACTGGATTGGAAAGTCCGTAGGAGCATTGGTGAAATTCCCAGTTCCTCAAGTGTCAGCAGATACCGTAATTGAAGTCTTTACGACACGTGTAGATACGATCTTTGGAGTGAGTTTTGTCGTATTGGCTCCGGAGCATGATTTAGTGGCTCAGTTGACTACAGCAGAACAGAAAGATACCGTTGAAGCTTATATTGCTGCGACGAAGAAGAAGTCTGAACTGGATCGTATGTCTGATACCAAAACCGTTTCAGGTGCATTTACTGGTTCATTTGCAAAACATCCTATTACGGGTGAGCAAGTACAAATTTGGATTGCGGATTATGTGTTAGCAGGATATGGTACAGGTGCCGTGATGGCTGTTCCTTCTGGTGATCAGCGTGATTATGCTTTTGCCAAGCATTTTAACCTCCCTATAGTTGCTATTTCAGATACACAGCAGATTGAGGAGCAAGCCGATGCTAATAAAGACGGTAGATATATTAATTCTGGATTTATTAATGGAATGACATATGCGGAAGCAGTGCCTGCATTAATTGAAAAATTAGCTTCCCTAAAATTAGGAAAAGCCAAGGTGAATTTCCGTATGCGTGATGCAATCTTCGGTCGTCAACGTTATTGGGGAGAG
>DAIQRP010000005.1:32862-41769 GCA_036786125.1 Sphingobacterium sp. | reverse complement strand
TGGCCTTCCTTATTTAATTAAAGAAGAGGAGTTACCATTATTACTTCCTGAGGTAGATAAGTATTTGCCTACGGAGTCGGGAGAACCTCCATTAGCTCGAGCTGAGAACTGGAAATATCAAGATCAATATGATTATGAGTTAAGCACTATGCCAGGTTGGGCAGGTTCTAGCTGGTACTGGTATAGATATATGGATCCTCAGAATACAGAAGCCTTTGCTTCTGCTGAAGCAGTCAATTACTGGAAAGCGGTAGACTTATATATCGGTGGATCTGAACATGCTACCGGCCATTTATTATATGCACGCTTCTGGAATAAAATTTTAAAAGATTTAGGTTATGTGACAGAGGAAGAGCCGTTTAAAAAGTTAATCAATCAAGGAATGATTCAAGGTCGTTCCAGCTTTGTATATCGTGTGTTAGACGAGGAAGGAAAAGGTACAAATACCTACGTTTCCCATGGTCTAAAATCGGAGTACAATACGATGGCTTTACATGTGGATGTGAATATTGTCGTTAATGATGTCTTGGATATAGAAAAATTTAAAGCTTCACGCCCTGACTATCAGGCTGCAGAATTTATCTTAGAAAACGGGAAATATATCTGCGGTACCGAAGTGGAGAAAATGTCTAAATCTAAATTTAACGTCGTTAATCCAGATGATATCATCGAAGCCTATGGAGCTGATACCTTACGTCTGTATGAGATGTTCTTAGGTCCCTTGGAGCAAGCGAAACCTTGGAATACCAATGGTATTGAAGGGGTTTATAAATTCTTACGTAAATTATGGCGTTTATTCCACGATACAGAAGGTAACTTCGTAGTTTCTGATGAGGAGCCTACAAAAGCGGAATATAAAGCTTTACATAAGATTATTAAGAAAGTGGAAGAGGATATTGAACGTTTCTCTTTTAATACTTCTGTTTCGGCATTTATGATTTGTGTCAATGAATTAACGGAATTAAAATCGAACAAACGAGCTATTTTAGAGCCTTTAATTATAGTATTACAGTCTTATGCTCCACATATTACCGAAGAGTTATGGTCTTTATTAGGTAATGAAGCTGGGCAGATATCATTTGCTGAATACCCTAAATTTAATGCGGAATATTTAGTAGAATCTGAATTTGCTTATCCAGTATCATTTAATGGTAAGATGAAATTAAATATCCCGCTAGCCTTGGATTTAGATGCCAAAGCTGTAGAGGAAATTGTACTTGCTCATGCAGATGTACAGCGTCATCTCGATGGTAAAGCGGTTAAGAAATTTATCTTTGTAAAAGGTAAAATCGTCAATATTGTGAGCTAAATTAATCTGCTCGAAACTGATTTTTCCCAAACGGGATGGCCTCATTATAACGGGAACCTTTTTTAAGGTTCCCGTTTTTTTTATGTTAAGCAGCTGCTTTTGTAATTTTAATGTCTGTTTTCTTTTTTTTCCATAAGCGACCTTCGGAGATTTGCCGCTTAAGCTACATATATCAAAGGCTCTATTTTTATTGAGTCTAATTTAACGTCATTAATAAAGCATATATCATGAAAAAAATTTTTTTAGGCATTGGATTTTTAATCGCCAGTTTAGGAGTACAAGCACAGGGGAGAGCGGAGTTATACGCTATCGATAAAATTCAAAAGTTAGGCTCCGAAGTCTATCAGCTAGTCTATAATCCAAGTAATAATTTGGTCTATGTTGCGGGTCCTAAAAAGGGATTTAAGCGTGATGCCGATAATTTTATCTATGTTTTGGATGGGCAGGATTTATCTTTAGTAGATTCCATTGCTGTAGGAAAAAACATGCCTTTTGGAATAGCTTTAAATAATAAAACGCAGACTTTATATGTAGGACATTCCATGCAGAATGCGATAAGTGCAATAGATATCCGTACTAAAAAGCAAACCTTAATTCCCAGTGGAAAGGAGAAATCTAAAATTCGGGAACTCAGTGTAGATGAAGACCGTAATGTAGTCTATGTTTCAGACCATGGGGATCCCTCGGTATGGATTGTAGATGGTCAGAGTAATACCGTAAAAAATTCTGTTTCTTATCCAGATGGGTACTTATTAGGTCTGGCGAATGATTCCAAAAGGGGTAAAATATACTTGAGCGATGCTGGAAATATGCAAGGCAATATTTTGGTGTTTAATGCGGATAGCCAAAAACTAGAGCAGAGTTTTAAGACCTGGTCTTATTGTCCATTGAATATTGCAATAGATTATAAAAACAATAGATTATTTGTCAGTCAGTCGAATGATAATAATATTACTGTTCTAAATGGAAATACAGGAGAAATAATCGATAAGGTCTATTTAGGATACGATTCCTCGCCTATAGGTCTGGTGTATGATGCACAGCATAATATGATTTATACCGCCAATAGAAATAAACAAGAGGTGGCTGTCATTGATGCAGCGAATTATAAAGTTGTAGAACGCATAAAGACAGATGGATTACCCAATACCATTAGTTTAGATAGCAATTCAGGAGCCATTTATGTAACGAATAAAGAAGGGGGCAGAAATGCGGAACCTTTGGAAAATGGTAATACCGTCCTAAAGATTGTTCGAAATTAGCTGGAGCAATAAACCTTAGGTCTATTCTTCCCCAGGGTTGAAATTATGATTTATTTTATCCTAATATTAACCAAATTGGCTGAATTTGTGATATCTATAGGGAACTTCTGAGCTAGGACTACCATAAATCAGCTGAAATGTTTATTTTAGAAAAATAAACGCATAAACTAAATCAATATGAATAAAGTATCCACAGCCTTTTTAGCTGTCTGTCTTCTTTTTGTTCAAGAAGGTATCGCTCAGAAGAGAAATCTGGACTTCGATCAATCTTGGGGAAGAAAAAGCTCACTTACTAATCCCATCAATCAATATCGAGGTTGGGCAGATGCCAATCATTATATAGAATATGATGTCACTGATCAGCAAACTTATCAAGTCGATCTAAAAACAGGTAGACGTTCTATATATATCGCTCCAGTTCAATCTAATGTGCGTGTGTTTAGTAAGGATAACGATATATTTATTCAATATGGTTCCGATCAGCCAAAACAATTAACCCACTCTCCGGATCTTCCTGAGCAGAATCCGACCTTATCGCCTGATGGTTTATATGTCGCATTTACCAGAGCTTCCGACCTATATGCTGTGCGGACGAGTGATGGGCTTGAAGTTCGCTATACACATGATGGCACAGACGTAATTTATAATGGTTATTCTTCATGGGTATATTATGAGGAAATTTTAGGCCGATCGACGAACTATAAGGCTTTTTGGTGGTCTCCGGATAGCAAAAAATTGGCTTTTATGCGCTTCGATGATACAGAAGTACCTATGTTCCCAATTTATAGCTCGGTAGGGCAGCATGGATTTTTAGAACAGACCCGTTATCCAAAAGCAGGAGATAAAAATCCAACAGTGAAAGTAGGTTTTGTAGATGCACAGGGCAGTTCCGTGACTTGGGCAGATTTTAATGAACATGATGATCAGTATTTCGGTCAACCTTATTGGAGTTATAATTCAAAAAGTATTATGCTGCAATGGATGAATAGAGATCAAAATAATTTGAAATTCTATGAAGTAAATCCTGTGGATGGTCATAAAAAGGAAGTGTATGATGAAAAACAGCCCTCTTGGATTAATTTAGATCATGATGAACGTATTACTTATTTAGGAGATAATAAACATTATATTTTAAAATCAGATAAGACGGGATGGGCGCATTATTACTTATATACGCTCGATGGCAAGTTATTAAATCCACTAACCACTGGAGATTGGCAGGTGAAGGAGTTAAAATTAGTAGACGAGAAGAATAAAGTCGTTTATTTTACTGCAAGAAAAGAAAATTCCGCAACGGAGGATTTATATCGCGTAGATTATTCAGGTCAGAATTTAAAAAGATTGACTTTTGGAGACTATACGCATCAGGTATCTGTATCTCCGGATGGAAAATATTTTATTACAAACTATTCCAATGTCAGCAGCCCGAATCGGGTAGCCTTAGTTTCCAATACAGGGAAAATAGTTAAGGAATTAGCAGATTCAAAATCTGCATCTTTTAATGAATATAATGTTGGGAAGACCAGCTATTTTACCATCAAATCAGATGATGGGCAGTATGATCTACCGGTGATAGTAACATACCCTAGAGATTTTGATGAGCATAAGGAATATCCAGTGGTATTTAGCATCTATGGTGGACCTGATGCGGGTTCCGTAAAAAATACATGGAAAGGTACTGCCAATCAATACTGGGCTAATGAAGGCATTATTCAAGTGGCCGCTGACCACCGCGCTTCTGGTCATTTCGGTAAAGCAGGTGTCGCGTTAATGCACCGGAATTTAGGGCATTGGGAGATTGTCGACTATGTGACCATCGCCAAATGGTTTAAAGCTAAACCTTATGTAGCCAAAGATAAGTTTTTAATTACGGGACATTCCTATGGGGGTTATATGACCTGCCTAGCTTTAACGAAAGCTGCGGATGTATTTGATTTCGGTATTGCTGGAGCGCCAGTTACATCATGGGAGTTATATGATACCCATTATACGGAGCGTTGGATGGATACACCGCAAGATAATCCCGAAGGTTATAAAAATGGTTCTGTGTTAAGTTATGTAAATAATTATAAAGGTACTTTACGTATTATGCATGGTGATATGGATGATAATGTACATTTACAAAATACCATTCAATTGGTGGATGCTTTAACGGATCGTGCGGTTCCTTTTGAACTCATGATCTACCCAGGCTCACGTCATGGATTCGCGCGATCGAAATCTAAGTATGATGCGAATGAGCGTGCTCGTTTCTATTTTCAATATTTATTAGAAAAGCCCTTACCTGCGGAATTTAAATCGAATAGATAGGTATTTTTAGCAAACCTATAATATAGAAGGCCAGTTCGTATACTGGCCTTCTTTTTTTAAAAAATTTTTTAAAAATATGAAAATAGAAATATCATAAATAATACTTTTATTTTACGTCTCTTGGACGAGCAATAACATTTGGAGTATTCTTTTTTATTATTTCTTATCTATTGTGTTTTATAAAATAATATTTGGTCTCCAATCGAGACACCGATTATATAGAATAGATTCTTGCAGCTGGTAAATAAGCAAATATTTTTTGGAAATTGCAGAAATTTTAAAAGATATGCTATTTCGTTTTAGTTTTATTAATTCAGAATAATTTTAGATCGTAATACAGTAATAAAATAATGGCTACTAAATTTGTAGATTAAATTTTAATGATTACATTTGTGTCGTTATTCAAGTCACACTGGTGACACAGTTCACAACAAAATTAAAAATGGAAATAATGAACTTTAAAACACGTAATCTTCCGTACCTTCTAAATCGAGCAACGACAGATTCTAACAATCACACCACTACAATCAACTCAACTACTTTCAACCCTACAACCTGCACCAACACCATTACTTCTTTCTGCGCTATGCGAATGCGTATGTGCTGTTAATTGCCTATTAATAGCGACCCAATCCCACATTTAATTTTTTAAAAGTTTTTAGATCTGCATTTTATGTAATGGCAGCGCTATATAACTACACTTAACTTTAGGTTAAGCAATTTATTATTATCAATAATTATATTTTATATAGATAATTTTTTATGTTTTATAATATAAAGAAGGGCTTGTTTATTGGAGCCTTGGCATTCCTGTCGCAACAAACGTATGCGCAACAAGTTCATGATCTTTTAGGTTCAGTTAAAAATGAACAAGGGGAATCGATTTCACATGTTACCCTACGCCTTAAAAATGCAAAAGGCTCAACCAGCACAGATGCCAAGGGACAATTTAAAATTCCTGCACAGAAAGAAGATATTTTAGTGATTTCCGCTGTAGGATATGAATATCAGGAAGTGCCTGTGGGCAGTTCGAATACCGTGCATATCATTTTAAAACCTTCGAATGCGCGATTGGATGAGGTGGTCTTAACAGGCTATTCTACACAGAAGAGAAAACATATTGTAGGTTCTATCTCGAGTATTAAAGCAGAAGAGCTTGTGGCGACTCCAGTGACCGGTGTGAATCAAATGCTGCAGGGCCGTATTGCTGGGGTGCAGGTGTCCGCGAACAGTGGCACGCCAGGGGCAGGGATAAATTTTAGAATCCGTGGCTCGAATTCCATAAATGCATCCAATGAACCCCTATATGTAATCGATGGCGTATTTGTAGATAATCGGGAGAATATATCTACGAGTTTAGGAGGGCAGGCACAGTCCAATCCTTTATCCGATATTAATCCTGCAGATATTGAAGATATCCAGGTGCTTAAGGATGCGAATGCGACGGCTATCTATGGATCCTTAGGAGCAAATGGGGTGGTATTAATTACGACTAAAAGAGGAAAACTAAATGATCGGGCTAAAATAACTTTCGGCACGACCCAAGGATGGGCGAATGCGATTAAGAAGTTTAATCCTTTAGATGGCCCGACACAAGATCTCTTATCTAATGAAGCAAAATATAATACGGCAGTAGATGCTGCCATTGCAGCCGGAAAAGACCCTGCTACGGTAGCTCCTATATTGCCTAATCCCGAATATCAACAAAGTTATGATCGTATAGATTATTTATTCCGTACAGCGAGAAATCAGTCATATGATGCCTCCGTTGTCGGAGGAGGGGAAAAGACTTCCTATTTTATCTCTTTTGGATATACCGATCAGCAATCCATTGTTAGACCATCGGGATTCAATCGCTATTCCGGTCGGGTTAATTTGGATAATAAAGTGACCGATAAGTTGAAAATTGGAACTTCTGTCGCTATCTCTAGAACCTATAGAAATGTCAGTTCGAATGATAATAATGCCAAAGGAGTCATTAACTCAGCGATTTTTACACGTAGCTATTTACCCATCTTTAATGCCGATGGATCGTATGCTTCCTGGGGTAGCTTTGATAATTCCAATGCATTAATCGATCATTTGGATAATAATGCCGTAGGTTTTCGAGTAATTGCCAATGCTTTTGCAGAGTATGCATTGACCAATAATTTAAAGCTTAGGTCTTCTTGGTCTATTGATAATAATAATATGTCTGAGAATAACTATGCGAACACCTTTATTTCAGCAGGTCGCGCGACAAATGGTTATGCTGCAGCCTATGAAAATAGAGGCCAAACCTTATTAAATGAGCAGGTCTTGACCTATATCAAGTCTTTTGGGGCAGGCAATAAACATCAAATTAATGCTTTAGTTGGAAATACAATAAACTATAACCTCAACCAGTTTACCGGAGCAACAGGAACAGGATTTGCGACAAATAATCTAAAAGATATTTCTGTAGCAGCCATTACCACAGGTACTTCGAGCCGCTCAGAAGCTCGATTAATTTCATTCTTTGGAAAGACAACTTATACCTATAATAATAAGTATACCGCAGATATCAGCTTACGTACTGATGGTTCCTCAAAATTTGGAGTCAATAAAAAATGGGGATATTTCCCTTCTGCAGGTGTAACCTGGAGAGCTGCCGAAGAGTCCTTTTTGAAAGATTTAAATTTCTTTAATGATTTTACGTTTCGTTCTTCAATCGGCTTATCCGGAAATCAAAATGGAATTGGAAATTATGCTTCTTTAGGATTATGGTCTTCAGGTTCAAATTATATCGGCCAAGCGGGAACACAACCTTCTCAATTAGCAAATCCAAATTTAACCTGGGAGACTACAAGACAGTTTAATGCCGGAGTAGATATATCGATTTTAAAAGGACGGGTTTCAGTTACTGCTGATTATTATAATAAATATACCTACGATTTATTACTGGATGTTCCCGTACCTAATCGTACCGGTTTTGACACTTTTCTACAAAATTATGGATCCGTTAGAAATAAAGGATTTGAATTGGGTATTAATACGGTAAATATCGATCGGGAAAACTTCAACTGGTCTACCAACTTTAATATTTCTTGGAATAGAAATAAAATTGAAAAGTTAGCTTCGGATATTACCCTTGGAGCATCTGGAAGAAATACATCTATCCTGCGTGAGGGATATGCTATCAATTCTTTTTACTTATATAAGCAGTTATATGTAGATCCTCAAACAGGAAATGCCGTATATGAAGATGTCAATGGAGATGGAAAGATTACCACAGCGGATCGTCAGATCGTAGGTCATGCTGCTCCAGATTTCTCTGGAGGATTAACAAATAACTTCAAGTACAAAAACTTTGATTTTAATTTCTTCTTCTTCTTTACCAAAGGAAATTCGGTCTTAAATATGCAAGACTTCTTCCTAGTGCATGGGGGGACACAAGCTAATATAGGCTTCTTGCCGAGACAGCTCGACCGCTGGCAGAAACCTGGAGATATCACGGATATTCCGAGGATGACTACTTTCCGAGATGACCCTACAGCAAATAACTCTTCGGCCAATAACTATGCGGGAAATGTAGCTAGCTTAAGTTCTCGGTATTTGGAGGATGCGTCATTTATCCGTCTAAAACATATCAGCTTTGGTTATAACCTGCCCTCAAAAACAGCACAGAAAATAGGCTTCGCGAAGCTGCGTGCTTATGTTCAAGCATCCAATATCTTTACCATTACAAATTATGGCGGTTTAGATCCGGAGGTTTCTGCAACTGGAGGAAATCAAAATACAGCGGGATATGATTGGGCTACTACGCCGCAACCTCGTACCTATCAGTTTGGTGTTCAAGTAACTTTATAATCTTTTGAAAAATGAAATTTAGAAATATATATACCGTCTTCGCTTTAGTTTCAGGATCTATTTTTGCATCCTGTGAAAAGCAATTAGACCTACTGCCTACAGGCGCCATATCAGATAAAGTTTCCATTGTAGATGCATCTACCGCACGAGCAGCTATTACTGGTGCATATTCGAGCTTACAGTCTGTATATGCTTCCC
>DAIQRP010000005.1:30476-32852 GCA_036786125.1 Sphingobacterium sp. | reverse complement strand
TAATGGATCTTTAACACAGTATCTACAGCTGGATCAAAACTCTATTCCTACTGATAATGTAACCACAGTCTCGGCATATAAAGCCCTGTATAGAACTATAAATATTGCAAATTCTGTGATTGCTAAGGTGCAAGGGGTTGAAGATGCAACCTTATCTGCAGCCGAGAAATCAAAAATTTTAGGGGAAGCCTACTTTATCCGTGCTTTAGCTTACTTTGATTTAGGTAGAGGCTGGGGAGGGGTACAGCTGCAACTGACTCCTACGGAAAATTTTGAATCGATTAAAGGAATTAAACGCAGCAGCTTAGCGCTCACTTACGAACAGGTATTAAAAGATTTAGTTCAAGCAGAAGAACTCTTGCCGGAAGATAATTCCACGCGCAATAGAGCGCAGAAGTCTGCTGCCCGAGCATTGAGAGCACGCTTACATTTATATCAGGAAAACTGGGCTGAGGCGGAGCGTTATGCCTCTTTAGTTATTGCCAACAGCAAATATGAATTGGTAGAAAACTATGCGAGTTTTTTTGAAGCTCCATTTTTAAGCGCTGAATCCGTTTTTGAGTTAACCTATAATTCCAATGGTAGAAATGGATATTGGAGCTTTTGGACACCGAGTGCTTTAGGAGGACAATGGACGATTAAACCAACGCAAAAATTGGTAACAGCGCTTTTGGATCCTCAGGTTGGAGGTACTCGAAAGTCATTAATTAAAAATTTTGGAAATGAGTATTATGGCGTACTGTATCATACGACAGCCAGTTCTACAGATCCTTCTTATGTCATTCGTATCGCCGAATTATATTTAATACGTGCCGAAGCCCGCGCACAGCAACATAAACTAACTGAAGCAGCAGCAGATCTTAATCGGATTCGACAACGTGCCCAGGTGCCGGCCTTTGTACCTCAAGATCAAGCCAGCTTATTACTCGCTATTGAAAATGAAAACGCTTGGGAGTTTCCTTTTGAAGCTCACCGATGGTTTGATTTAGTACGCACCAAACGTGCAGGCGATGTATTAGGGCTTAGCAATACCAACTTCTGGTTATTCCCATTACCTTTCTCAGATATGCAATCGGATAAGGATGATGTCGAACAGAACCCTGGATACTAATAGATAACCTAACCCTGGATACTAATAGATAACCTAACCCTGAATCAACCCAATCTAAACGCGATATGAAAAGATCAACATCGTATATTCTTGCTGCAGCCCTCGCTGCAGCAAGCTTATGGAGTTCTGATGTTTTAGCACAGAACCCTTATTATTTTCCCAAAGCAAGCGGAACATTTGATACCCGTATTCCTGAGCCTAAAAATTTCTTAGGATATGATATCGGCTCCTATTATACCAGACACGACCAGATTATAGCTTATTTTAAACAGTTAGCTCAGGTTTCAGACAAATTAACCTATCAGGAAATCGGGCGTTCTTATGAAAATAGAACCTTGGCCGTAGCGGTTATCACTTCCGCTAAAGATCAAGCGAATTTAGAGCAGATCCGTCAGCGTCATCTGACGCAGAAAGACCCTCAAGCGGCGGCATTAAATCCACAGGATAATCCTGTAGTTGTGCTTTTAGACTATTCCGTTCATGGGGGTGAGGTCTCTTCTGGAGAAGCTTCGCTCTTACAAGCGTATTACCTTTTAGCGAATCAAAGTGAAGAGGTTGAGCGATTCCTCGACCAAGCGGTAATTATTATTGATATCTCCCAAAATCCGGATGGAAGAGATCGTGCCGTTAATTATTTAAATGCCTATAGCAATAGTCCATCGATTAGCGATCCAAATGATAAGGAACATAATGAACCTTTCCCTGGAGGTCGACCGAACCATTACTTAACCGATTTAAACCGAGATTGGCTTGCCGCGACTCAACAGGAAACAAAACCAAAACTTAAATTCTTCCATACCTGGTATCCGAATGTACATATCGACTTTCATGAGATGGGAAAAAATAGTACCTACTATTTTGAGCCTTCCCCGAAATCTATGCATTCCCCATTAATTCCTAAAGCTTCTTATGATTTTAATGAGGTGATAGGGAAATATCATCAGGAAGCTTTAGATGGATTGGGCTCCTTCTATTTTACCAAAGAATTATATGACAACTTTTCGCCGATCTATGGCTCTACCTACCCCGATTTCCATGGAGCTGTAGGGGTGACAGTGGAGCAGGCCGGTTCTCGCGGCATCGTTCAGGAAACTGCCAACGGTCTATTGGAATTTAAATTTACCGTTAGAAATCAACTGAATGTAGGTATTGCGAGCATCCGCGGCGCGGTAGCTGAGCGTGAAGGCTTATTTAAGCTGCAGAAAGATTTCTTTAAATCGGCATTAACTCAGGCGGCAGCACATCCCAAGAAGGCCTTTGTTTTT
>DAIQRP010000005.1:27698-30466 GCA_036786125.1 Sphingobacterium sp. | reverse complement strand
GGAGATGAAAAGGATCAATCCTTGACGAATAAGTTGCTGGATCTGCTTCTTTTACATCAAATCGATGTCTACAAATTACCTGCAGACTATACTGCGGAAGGCAAGAGCTTCAAAAAAAATCAAGCTTATGTCGTTCCAGCGCAGCAGCCTCAATTTAGAATGGTGCACTCTATTTTTGAAGAAACCCCTCCGGTGACGGATTCGGTATTTTATTCCGGAACCTCCTATGCTATAGCTCATGCCTATGGCCTACAGTATGTGAAATCTAAAACAGCCGTTTCCTTAGGGGAAAAAGTAAGCGCAGTGCCGGTATATGCATCTAAAAATCAAATTGCTCAGGCGAAATATGCCTACCTTATAGATTGGTCGGAATATCATGCGGCTCAAGTTATTCCAGCCTTATTAGCTAAAAATATAATTGTGAAGGCGGCCTACAAACCATTTTCCACTCAGACGGAGGCTGGAGAATTAGATTTTAGCCATGGTACACTTATTATTCCTGTAGCAAATCAGCCTATTGCTGCGGATCAGCTACATGCTGAACTTATACGCATTGCAGATGCCGCAGAAGTTTCCTTACATGCTACGGCTACAGGACTTTCTACCAAGGGCATTGATTTAGGCTCTCCTTCTGTTCGTCGCGTGGAGGATCCAAAACTAGCCTTTGTCATAGGGCAGGGGGTGAGTTCTGCGGAAGCCGGACAAGTTTGGTTTCTATTAACCGAACAGCTGAAACTCGGGGCTACTAAAATCGACCCGGACCAGTTTGCCCGTATTAATTTATCTTCCTACAATACCTTAATTTTAGTTTCCGGTCAGTATAACTGGTCGAAAGAAACTATTCAGGATTTGAAAACTTGGGTACGTAACGGGGGGAATTTAATTACCATTAAAGGGGCCTCAGAATGGGCGATTCGAAATGGCATTTCTACGGAGAAGATCTATGTAGATTCTGCAGCTTTGCAGAAAGTATACCCTCGTACGAATTTCGACCAGCGTTTGGAGGCCTTATCTCCAGCGCGTATGTCTGGAAATATCTTCCAGGCGGATATTGATATTACCAATCCGGTAGCTTTCGGCTTAAGACGCCGTGATCTCTTTGTGAATGTAGAAGGTCAGGTTATTTTTGAACCTTCCAAAGATCGTTTTTCTACTGTGGCACAATTTACCCAAGCACCTTATGTATCGGGATATATATCCTCCGATCGATTAAAACCATATGCTAATAAGGCGACTATATTAACCAATCCGGTAGGAGCTGGAACTGTGATTCTATTTGCCGAAGATCCTACACACCGTAAATACTGGCATGGTACGGATCGCTTATTAACAAATGCTATTTTCTTCGGGAGATATACGAATCCGAATATCGGTAGGTAATTTTTAATTCTGTTTTCAAGTAAGCTACAGCAATTTTTGCTGTAGCTTTTTTTATCTTCAATCTCCATATAGAGAACTCTTTGACTATCTATTTGTTAAAGTAATTAGATAAAATAATTTTTTTGTTAAAATCATCAATTTTATCTGTTTTAAATTGTTGTAAATCAAAAATTATCTCATCTTTGCTAAAATTATTTATTTATTCAATGATTCAGTTTCTCAAAGAGAGCACATTTGCTGTAAATGAGGTTTTCAATAAGTCGGTAGATTTATTAAAAAACAATTATTTTTCAGTGGCAGGATTGTGCTTACTACTCTTTATAACATCCAATTTATCCTCCACCTTAGCCGTTTATTTTAAGGACATCAATATCGTGCTCTCCTTATTTATGGCTTTATTTTTTGCAATTTTATATTTTGGAATTAACTTATCTCTATTTAAGTATATTCTGCATTTAATTGACAAAGATGAAAAAGTTCGGGTAAGTGATACCTTTCCTTCGACGAAGGAGCTGCTGTACTTCTTTTCGGCGATGATAACGATTGCAGCAATTTCTATTGTTTTATTAATGATTCTAGCAGTCGCTTGCTTTCCGATTATCTATCTCAAAGTCAGTGTTTCTAGTCTGGCGAATGTGGTGTTAATAAGTTCGGCTATAGTCACCTTTTTATTTATAATCCGGGTGGCATTTTATCCATTTTTTATTATCGATAGAAAAGAATCGGCTATACGCGCTATTCGTATGAGTTTTGCGTTAACAAAAGGGAATGTGACTAAATTATTATTGATCTTAGCGATATTTGCTTTATTACATTTATTACAATGGTATTGTAATTTTATGGGATATAATATATTTGCCGTACTTTTAAGTTTTGTGAATTCATTCTTAGTCGTTCCATTATCCAGTATTGTAGTCACAGTAGCTTATCGGGAAATGATTTCTGATTATCAAGGAGGAGACGATCCGGAGATTATAAAAAATATTATCTAAAAACCAGTAAAGGGAGAGTTTTGATTAAAAAAGGAATTGCGGTTTTAGGATCTACAGGAAGCATAGGCACGCAGACATTGGATGTCGCGCGTCAGTTTCCGGAACATTTTGAAATAGTTGTATTGACCTGTAGTTCAAATGCAACATTATTAATTGAACAGGCTTTAGAGTTTTTACCTCAGGCTGTAGTGATTACAGAAGAGTCGAAATTCGAGCAGGTGAAAACAGCTCTTGCACATACCAAAGTTCAGGTGCTTTCCGGTCAGGAAGCCTTAAATGAAGTGGTGCAATTTGAGGCTATAGATATGGTCTTAAATGCTATTGTAGGTTCTGCTGGATTAAAGCCGACCATACAAGCTATACAATGTAATAAAGATATTGCTCTGGCTAATAAAG
>DAIQRP010000005.1:27132-27617 GCA_036786125.1 Sphingobacterium sp. | reverse complement strand
CGCTGGAGAGTTGGTCATGGGCTTGGCTCAGGCGCATCAAGTACGTATGTTGCCCGTAGATTCTGAGCACTCAGCAATCTTTCAATGCCTGACCGGGGAGTCAGAGAATCCCATAGAAAAGATTTATATCACCGCTTCTGGAGGTCCTTTTAGAGGAAAAGATCGTAATTTTTTACAGCAGGTTAAAAAGGAGCAAGCGCTAAAACATCCAAATTGGGTGATGGGCGCTAAGATTACGATAGATTCAGCTTCTTTAATGAATAAGGGACTTGAGGTCATAGAGGCGAAATGGTTATTTGATTTAGCTGTCGATCAGATTGATGTAATTGTACATCCTCAGTCTATAGTTCATTCCTTAGTCCAGTTTCAGGATGGGTCGATTAAAGCGCAGATGGGGGTACCGGATATGAAATTACCGATTCAATATGCATTGACCTACCCGAACAGATGTATAAATACATTTGAGCGTTTTAATTTTATGGATT
>DAIQRP010000005.1:11614-27122 GCA_036786125.1 Sphingobacterium sp. | reverse complement strand
ACTTTTGAGAAGCCCGATATGGAAACTTGTCAAAACTTAGCTTTGGCTTATGAGGCTTTACGTCAGGGGGGAAATCAACCATGCATTTTAAATGCCGCTAATGAAGTCGTTGTCGAAGCTTTTCTTCAGGACCGTGTCAGCTTTTTGGGAATGTCAGATATCATTGCTGAGGTTTTAAATAAATTAGATTATATTGAGCATCCTTCGTTAGAAGATTATCTGGAGACAGATCAGATCAGTAGAATCGTCACTAAAGAATTATTAAAAAACTAAACTAAATATATTTATTATAAATGGGTGTTTTAATTATGATCGGACAAGTAGTTTTAGGCTTGTCAATTTTAATCGTTTTACACGAGCTAGGACACTTCTTAGCTGCCCGTGCATTCGGTATCAAAGTAGAAAAGTTTTACTTATTTTTTGACGCTTGGGGTGTCAAATTATTTAAGTTCAATTATAAAGGATGTGAGTATGGTATAGGTTGGTTACCCTTAGGTGGTTATGTTAAAATCGCTGGGATGATAGATGAATCTATGGATACTGAGCAGATGAAAGGAGAGCCTCAGGATTGGGAGTTTCGATCTAAACCGGCATGGCAACGACTGATTGTAATGCTAGGTGGTATTATCGTTAACGTGATCCTCGGAATTATTGTATTCTGGATGTTGTCCTTTAAATATGGAGATACTGATGTCGATAACCAACGTTTGACCAATGGGGTTGTACCCGGTATTATCGGAAAGGAAATTGGGATTCAGACCGGAGATAAAATTGTGGCTATAAACGGCAAGCAGGTGGTTAATTTCTCCGATATCTTGTCGGCAAATGTGTTAATGGGGAATGCGAATCTTACCATAGAACGTAATGGACAACAACAGGAAGTGCATGTACCTAAAGATATTTTAAATCAGGTTGCTGACCATAAATCCAATCAGTTTGTCACTGTACGTGAGCGTGTGATGTCCGTTGCTGCGGTACAGCCGGGTTCTGAAGCTTCGCGTATAGGTCTTCAAAAAGGAGATAGCATTATCTACTTAGGAGAGACAAAAATCGATTTCTACGATCAGTATAAAGATATTTTATTAGCTAATACCAATAAAAATTTAGATGTCACCATTTCTAGAGCCGGTAGAGACACCATTTTAAATGCTAAAATCCCAGAGGATGGTATTTTAGGCTTTAATATGAATAGAGATGCAAGCATCCCTTATGTGACTATTTCATATGGTTTTATGGAAGCCTTACCTATCGGTGCTACACGCGCTTGGACGGTAGTGGCAGATAATGTCAAAGGTTTCGGGAAAATATTTAAGGGCGAGGTTCGTGCCGATAAGGCCTTATCTGGACCTATTGGTATTGCCACATTATTTGGCGAAGAGGTGAATTGGGTTCGTTTCTGGAATTTAGTCGGTATGTTATCCATGGCCTTAGCCTTTATGAATCTATTACCTATTCCAGCCTTAGATGGCGGACATGTGGTCTTTCTATTAATCGAGATGATTCAAGGAAAACCTTTAAGTGAAAAATTCTTAGAAAAAGCACAGATGGTTGGATTCTTTATCTTGCTGGCTTTAATGATATTTGTCTTTGGAAATGACATTTTTAAATTGGTAAAATAGATGGACGGAAAGACACGCGCACAGATTAAACCGGGGATGTTAGTACATATCATCTTAAAAAAAGATCAAATCAGCGGAAACTTAACAGAGGGTATCGTAAAGAGCATTTTAACTTCTGCTCCATATCATAGTAGAGGCATTAAAGTGCGATTGGAAGATGGTTCTATCGGTCGAGTGGCCGAAATTATAGAAGATGATTTTTAATAAAAAAAGCTACCCTCGGGTAGCTTTTTTTTTATGCTTGCTCTTTAGCGGCTTCTCGTTGTTTCTTGAGACGACCATACTTTTGAAGTTTAGGACGTTTATTACCATATGAGCCTTTAGTAATTTTACCTTTTCTGCTTTTAATATCACCTTTTCCCATTGTTGTTGATTTATATAATAAATATTTTATGTGTACTCGTGTTTATATAACGTTTCTTACTATAATAATGTTTTAAAAGATTGGATTTTGTAATAGAATCTAATATTTACTGAAAAAAATAAAATTTTATTATCGATTTTATGTATTTATGTATATCTTTGTCTCCCGTGAAAAATGGAGAAAATTATATCCCGCAAGCTGCAAAATACATCGGTGTATTCATCGATCAATATATTTATATTTGATGTCATAGCCCATTTAGGGCTATTTTTGTATGCGAGCTTTTCACAAGGTATAAAACTGAATAATATTTCAAAACAAGTTATATAATGACCAACTACAGCAAATTGCCTGCAATTTTAGTTTTAGAAGACGGTACAGTTTATCAGGGTAAAGCCGCTGGTAAAATTGGTACTACAACTGGAGAAATCTGTTTTAATACAGGAACGACAGGGTACCAAGAGATATTTACCGACCCTTCTTATTTTGGACAAATCATGGTGACTACAAATGCCCATATCGGGAATTATGGAGTGACTCAAAATGATACGGAATCTGAAAAAATCCAAATCGCAGGTCTGGTTTGTAAGAATTATAATATCAACTACTCTCGTAAGATGGCCGATACGTCCATTCAGAATTATTTTGAAGAGGAGAACTTAGTTGGTATTTCTGACATTGATACCCGTTCCTTAGTTCGTCATATTCGTGATAAAGGAGCGATGAATGCGATTATTTCTTCTGAGACGACCGATGTAGAGGAATTAAAGGCGCGTTTAGCACAGGTTCCTTCAATGGCTGGATTAGAGTTATCTTCTCAAGTTTCTACTCAAGAACCTTATTTCTATGGAAATGAAGATGCGGCAGTACGTATTGCGGTACTTGATTTAGGTATTAAAAAGAATATCCTACGCAATTTTGACCAGAGAGAGGTGTATGCTAAAGTATTCCCAGCGAAGACAACATTTGCTGAAATGGAAGCTTGGAATCCTCAGGGTTATTTTATCTCTAATGGTCCTGGTGATCCTTCAGCAATGGATTATGCGATTGCTACTGTAAAAGAAATTTTAGCGGCAGACAAGCCGATGTTTGGTATTTGTTTAGGACATCAGATCCTGGCTTTAGCGAATGATATCCGCACGCAAAAAATGCATAATGGTCACCGCGGAATTAACCACCCGGTAAAAAATATTATTGCAAACCGTTGTGAGATTACATCTCAAAACCATGGTTTTGGAGTGGTAGCTGAAGATATTGCAAATTCCGATTTAGTGGAAATCACGCATATTAACTTAAATGATCAATCTATCGAAGGTATCCGTGTGAAAGGTAAGAATGCATTCTCGGTACAATATCACCCAGAATCTTCACCAGGTCCACACGATTCACGTTACTTATTCGATGATTTTATTGAAAATTTGAAAAAGTAAAATATATAAAGAGACAGTTATTTAGCTGTCTCTTTTTTTAACTTTAAAATCCGGTTGATGTTAAATTTTTATTAATAATAGCCGATTTATTATTTAAAACATGATATTTTTAGCAGGATTTTTACTATATTTGATAGTAACATGACAGCTAAATCAATTAGTGTTGATTTTACACTAAGTGAGAGTTGAAATGAGTAACTTTTAGACCAATATTAGAATGAGTTTAATTATTGATGTACACGCGCGTCAAATTTTGGATTCGCGCGGTAATCCTACGATTGAAGTAGATGTAACCACACAAAATGGATTTGTAGGCCGTGCTGCAGTACCTTCTGGTGCTTCAACTGGTGTGCACGAAGCTGTTGAATTACGTGACGGTGATAAAGCCAAATATTTAGGAAAAGGGGTTTTAAAAGCAGTAGAAAATGTAAACACTAAAATTGCTAAAGCTTTAGAAGGTGTTGATGTATTCGAGCAGAATGCAATCGACAAGATTATGATTGAGTTAGATGGTAGCGAAAACAAAGGTGTTTTAGGTGCTAATGCGATTTTAGGCGTTTCTTTAGCAGTAGCTAAAGCTGCAGCTCAAGAGTCTCGTCAACCTTTATACCGTTATATTGGTGGCGTTAATGCGAATACATTACCTATTCCAATGATGAATATCATCAATGGTGGTTCTCACTCTGATGCACCTATTGCTTTCCAAGAGTTTATGATTATGCCTGTAGGCGCTCCTTCATTCTCTGAAGCTTTACGTTGGGGAACGGAAGTATTCCATAACTTAAAGAAAATTTTACATGACCGTGGATTATCTACTGCTGTAGGTGATGAAGGTGGTTTTGCACCGACTTTTGACGGTACAGAAGACGCGATTGAAACGGTATTAAAAGCAATCGAACAAGCAGGTTACAAACCAGGTTCTGATATCAGTTTAGCATTAGACTGTGCAGCTTCAGAATTCTTTGTAAACGGTAAATACGATTATACTAAATTTGAAGGTGATAAAGGAGCAATCCGTACTTCTGAAGAGCAAGCGGCATATTTAGCTGAATTAACAGTGAAATATCCAATTATCTCTATCGAAGATGGTATGCAAGAGGATGACTGGGCAGGTTGGAAGTTATTAACTGAGAAGATTGGTGCTACTGTACAATTAGTAGGTGACGATTTGTTCGTAACTAATACGAAGCGTTTACAACAAGGTATCGATACGGACACTGCAAACTCTATATTAGTGAAAGTAAACCAAATCGGTTCTTTAACTGAAACTATCAATGCGGTTTCTTTAGCTCAAAACTCGGGTTATACTTCGGTAATGTCTCACCGTTCTGGAGAGACTGAAGATACGACTATTGCAGATTTAGCAGTAGCGTTAAACTGTGGTCAAATCAAAACGGGATCAGCTTCTCGTTCAGACAGGATAGCAAAATACAATCAGTTATTACGTATTGAAGAAGAATTAGGTGAAAATGCACGTTTCATCGGTAAAAACTTCAAATTCGCTAAAAAATAGTTGATTTAAAGCATATTGAAAGGGAAGATAATATCTTCCCTTTTTTTTTCTTAAGTTTGTACTATGGAGCGTTTATTAAACCTGTTAAAGAATAAATATTTTATTACCTCTATCGCTTTTGTGTTATGGATGTTATTTTTTGATCGCAATGATGTAGCGACTCAATATAGCTATCAAAACCAAAAAAATAATCTGGAGGAGGAGAAGAATTTCTATATGACTGAAAATGAAAAAATAGAAAGTACCCTTAAAAATATTCGCTATAATGCAGAAGAAGTGCAGCGCATAGCTCGAGAGAAATATAAAATGAAGAAGGAGAAGGAAGATATTTATATTGTGGTCCATAAAGACCCCTCAGAATCTTCGAAATAAAAACGCTATATGATTTATAGCGTTTTTTTTATGCTCCAGAAATCGCATCGATAATATCATACTGTGTAATTATATTTATCTTCCCGTAGCTATCTTCAACTAATACGGCCTGAGTATCTTTATTAATTAAAGTTGAAATCTGATCGATGGAAGTTTTTAAATCCACAAATGGAAAAGGTTTGCTCATAATAGATGCTACGGAGCTGGACCTTACAGCTGGATTTTCAAGTAGGGCAGAGAGGATATCCGATTCTGTGACTTTACCTATGACCATGCCTTGCTGCGTTACGGGAAGTTGGGAGATATTTAAAGACTTCATAAAATTAAATGTCTCCAATATGCTCTGTTCCACATCGACGGTAATAATCGCTTGATCACCCCGCCTTTTTAAAATTGATTTGGCGGTAAGTTTTTCATCTTCCAAAAATCCGCGCTCACGTAACCAATCTTCATTATACATCTTTCCCATATAGCGGGAGCCATGGTCATGAAAGATCACGACAACGACATCCTCTTCACTAAATTGATCTTGAAGCTGCAGTAAACCTGCTAAAGCCGCCCCCGCTGAATTGCCGGCGAAGATACCTTCTTTTCTAGCAATCTCTCGAGTCATTAAAGCAGCGTCCTTATCGCTGACTTTTTCAAATCTATCGATTAGACTAAAATCGACATTGGCAGGGAGGAAATCTTCCCCTATACCTTCAGTGATATAAGGATATATTTCTGACTTGTCAAAAATACCTGTCTCTTTATATTTCTTAAACACCGATCCATAGGTATCTATACCTATTATCTGAATCTGTGGATTTTGCTCTTTGAGATAACGTGCCGTACCGGATATCGTTCCACCAGTTCCGACTCCGACAATCAGATGGGTAATTTTGCCTTCCGTCTGTTCCCAAAGTTCAGGTCCGGTCTGCTCATAATGTGCTAAGGAATTAGATAGGTTATCATATTGATTCGCTTTCCAGGCCAGTGGTATTTCTCGCTGAAGACGAGAAGATACAGAATAGTAGGAGCGAGGATCCTCGGGCTCCACATTCGTTGGGCAGACTATCACTTCAGCTCCAAAAGCTCGTAATGCATCGATTTTCTCTTTAGACTGCTTATCTGTGGTCGTAAATATACATTTATAGCCTTTGATAACAGCTGCAATAGCCAAACCCATGCCTGTATTACCTGAAGTTCCCTCAATAATAGTTCCGCCAGGTAGGAGTGCTCCCGAAGCTTCTGCATCTTCAATCATCTTGATCGCCATCCGATCTTTAATGGAATTTCCAGGGTTGAATGTTTCTATTTTAGCCAGGATGGTTCCTTTTATATGTTTGGTAATGGTATGGAGTTTTACCAAAGGCGTATTTCCAATTGTTTCGAGAATATTATTATACCACATGGTCTATAGATTATATGATCTAATTAAATTTAACTAAAAAAAATGAATTCATTAAACTTTTGAGCTTATGGTTTTATTTTGGCTTTCCTTTAAGAGAACTATAATTCATTGTAATTCTATAAACGATAAGCAATAGAGCTAGGTATATTCTTATCCAAAATAGAAATTATAAAAAAAAAAGCATAAGCAGAATTGATCTACTTATGCTTTTTTATTTATTTCAATTTTTTAAACTTTAAATCCTTAAAATTGAATTTTTAAAAATTGCATCCTTAAAATTTCAGGTGTTTTACAGTTTCCCCGTTATTAATTAACTGTTTTAATGCTTCAATACCTACTGTTAGATGGGTTTCCACATAATTAGCTGTAACAGACACATCAGACTGTGCAGTTTTTACGCCTTCTGGAATCATCGGTTGATCTGAAACCAATAATAAAGCTCCTGTAGGAATTTTATTTTTAAAGCCTACAGAGAAGATGGTTGCGGTTTCCATATCCACGCACATGGCACGAATATTTTTAAGATATTTTTTAAAGTCTTTATCGTGCTCCCAAACGCGTCTATTGGTCGTGTAGACTGTTCCAGTCCAATAGTCTAAGGCATGATCTCTAATGGTTGTAGAAATCGCTTTTTGCAAAGCAAAAGCCGGTAATGCTGGAACTTCTGCTGGAAAATAGTCATTGGAAGTTCCTTCTCCCCGTATAGCAGCAATAGGAAGAACTAAGTCTCCAATTTTATTTTTTTTCTTTAAGCCACCGGCTTTACCTAAGAATAATACAGCCTTAGGTTTTATCGCAGAAAGTAGATCCATGATCGTTGCGGCCATCGGGCTTCCCATTCCAAAGTTAATAATGGTAATACCTCCAGCAGTAACAGATTGCATGGGTTTATCTAATCCATAAATAGGGGCATTATCATGCATTTGCGAGAACATCTGTACATACTTACTAAAATTCGTAAGTAGAATATATTCTCCAAATTCCTCTAGCGGTCTCTCCGTGTATCGTGGCAACCAATTGGTAACGATGTCCTCTTTGGTTTTCAGTCCTGGAATAATGGGGCTGTTTTCTAAGTTTTTCTTTGCCATAAAATAATATTTAAATTAACGATTCACTATCTCTAGTCCTTTATATATACAAAAATCCCCCACCGAAGTGAGGGATTTGAGCTAAGCGACATGTAATTTCTTAATGTCTGACTTTTCAAATTTCTGCTTCGCATACTCTAGCGTAATATGTAAAGTCTTCTCATTATTATCCGGCTTTGTTGAAGGGGTTTCAAACATCGCGTCTAACATAATAGCTTCACAAATTGAGCGTAGACCACGAGCTCCTAATTTAAACTCATCGGCTTTATCAACAATAAATTGATACACCTCTGGGTCAAATTTCAAGCTGATATCTTCATAATCAAATAGTTTTTGATACTGTTTGATTAATGCATTCTTAGGTTCTGTTAGAATACTTAATAAAGTTTCTTTATCTAATGGATTTAAATAGGTTAATACCGGTAGACGACCTATAAGCTCAGGAATTAAACCAAAGTTTTTCAAATCCTGAGGGGTAATATACTTATATAAATTATTTAAATCAATAACAGCATCTTCATCGGACATTTTAAATCCAACAGTCTGTGTACGTAGGCGATTGGCAATTTTCTTCTGAATACCGTCAAAAGCTCCACCACAGATAAATAGAATATTACTGGTATTCACAGCGATCATTTTTTGATCCGGATGTTTACGTCCACCTTGAGGTGGTACATTAACAACAGTACCTTCTAAGATTTTTAATAGGGCTTGTTGTACACCTTCACCTGATACATCACGTGTAATAGATGGGTTATCCGACTTACGCGCAACCTTATCAATCTCATCGATATAAATAATACCACGTTCTGCAGCCGCTACGTCATAATCAGCCGCTTGTAAAAGACGAGTTAAAATACTTTCCACATCTTCTCCTACATAACCAGCCTCTGTTAACACGGTAGCATCTACAATACTGAAAGGTACATTTAAAATTTTGGCAACGGTTTTGGCTAATAAAGTCTTTCCAGTACCTGTCTCTCCAACGACGATTAAATTGGATTTCTCAATTTCAATATCATCTTTACCCACTTTTTGGTTCAGACGTTTGTAGTGGTTATAAACGGCTACGGAAATAACTTTTTTGGCATCATCCTGACCAATAACATACTGATCTAAATGCTCTTTAATTTCTAATGGACGAATTAATTTCAACGCTGTCTGCAGAGATTTGCTTTTACGTTGTTTCATCTCTTCAGCAAGAATTTCTGAAGCTTGATTAATACAACGGTCACAGATATGTGCGCCATCTCCAGCAATCAGCATTTGAGCGTCATTCTTGCTAGTTCCGCAGAATGAACAGAAAATGTCCCTATTGTTGTTCTTACTCATTTATTTAATAATCTCTTTTTTTGGAGATAAGATTTCATCGATCATACCAAATTCTTTCGCTTCCGAAGACCGCATCCAATAATCGCGATCTGAAGATTTCTCTACCCATTCATACGACTGCCCAGAATGCTCAGAAATAATAGTATATAATTCCTCTTTTAATTTCATCATCTCACGTAAGTTAATCTCCATATCTGAAGCTACCCCTTGAGCACCACCTGATGGTTGGTGAATCATAACGCGAGAGTGCTTTAATGCAGCTCTTTTACCTTTTGTACCTGCAACTAATAAAACCGCTCCCATAGAAGCCGCAATTCCAGTACAGATAGTCGCTACATCTGGTGTAATATATTGCATAGTATCGTAGATACCTAAACCTGCATATACCGATCCTCCTGGGGAGTTGATATAAATTTGGATATCCCGTTGAGCATCGGTAGACTGTAAGAAAAGTAACTGCGCTTGGATGATATTAGCAACTTGATCATTAATACCGTCACCTAAAAAGATAATCCGGTCCATCATCAAACGAGAGAATACGTCCATTTGTGCCACATTTAATTGTCTTTCCTCTACAATATAAGGCGTTAAATTAGTTGGCATATTTTGTTGCACACGAGAGATGTAACCGTCAACATGTTGACTTCCAATTCTGTGATGCTTGATTGCATATTTTCTGAATTCGTTTTTATCTATATTCATATGAACTTGAATTTATAGTACTAATTTAATTTTTATTTTCTTAAAAGATAAATATAGTTTTAATGTTTTATAAAGCCTGTCAGAAATATGTTATTTTTCTATCAAACCGCGCTATAATCGGGTAGATCAGAAATAAATTCATAAGAATTATTTTCAAAATTAATCCGACAATAGTAGTGATTCAGGCCATTACTTACCAATAATAACGGAATTTTGTGTACCGTATTATATCGGGCAATTTGATCAAAGACATCCTGCGTAATTTTAATATGAGGAGCCTTAAATTCGGCTAATAATATTTTCTCCCCCATATTATTATAAAGCAGTAAATCTGATCTTTTCTGTAAAGTATTCAGAATTAAACCCCCTTCAGTCTTCATTAAACTCTTTGGATATTTTTTAGATATGGAAAGATAATGAATCCAATGTTGACGAACCCATTCTTCCGGTGTAAGCACGAGATTTTTCTTCCGCAACACATCAAAGATCATTAAGCCGTCTTTCGCCTGCGTTAATTTGGCTGAAAATGGAGGTAAGTTTAATGGAATGGGCTTAAACATCTCCAAAAATACGAAAAATTTATTTTATTACTCGTATTTTCGTAGCATATGAATATTGCGCCGATTCTGAATGATATAAAAAATAGAAATTTCAAACCCATTTATTTATTACATGGGGAGGAACCTTATTTTATTGATGTGCTGACTAATGCTCTTGAAGAACAGGTGCTTACTGAGGCCGAAAAAGGGTTTAATCAAACCATCTTATATGGTAAGGATACGGACTTTTCCACGATAGTAAATGCGGCGAAAAGATATCCCATGATGGCCGAGTATCAGGTTATTATTATTAAAGAAGCGCAAAATTTAAAATGGAAATCAGATGATAGTCTATTATTAAGTTATACGGAGCATCTTACACCGACTACAATTTTGGTATTAGCCTATAAATATGCGAAGTTTGATAAACGCAAAAAAATATTTAAAGCCTTTGAAAAAAAGGGCTTAGTTGTAGAATCGAATAAATTATATGAGGATAAAGTTGCCGCATGGGTTTCAAGCTATGTCAAAGAACATAAACGTCTTATACACCCTCAGGCAGCAGCTTTAATGGGAGAGTACTTAGGGACGGATCTTTCGAAAGTAGCCAATGAGCTTGATAAGTTATTTTTAAATATTCCTGCTTCAGAAGAAATTACCCTAGGAGATATTGAAAAGAATATTGGGATATCTAAAGACTTTAATATTTTTGAGTTCAATGCGGCCTTAGCCAAGAGACAGCCAGCTAAAGCCTATCAAATAGTCGATTATTTTGCGGCCAATCCCAAATCTCATCCTTTAGTTGTTATTGTGGGCGGTTTAACTGCTTATTTTACTAAAGTTTTAAAATACCATTATCTCAGTGATAAGTCTTCCACACATGTCGCTAAGGAGTTAGGTGTTCATCCATTTTTCACTAAAGAATATGATTTAGCCGCTAGAAATTACTCCCGTAGGAAGTTATTTGATGTGATTCATTATTTAAAAGAAACGGACTTACAATCGAAAGGGATGAATATTGGATATTCCGCGGATAATGGAGACCTACTGCGTGAATTAGTCTTTAAAATTTTAAATTAATAAATAAGCTATTGTAATTATTTTGTTAATAAGTAAAATAATTATTGTTTTAAGAAATATTTAAATCTATCTTTAGTAGACCATTATAAGTCTTGCTATTCTAAGATTGGCTGAAACGGGGAGTTTTGGACTGCTGATCTGAACTTTTGATTGATGTATTTCAAAAACAAAGCTTATGATTTCTATAAAGAATGGAATATTTATCCTCCAACTGCTTTGGTTTCAAGGCTGTATTCCAGCGGACTCAAAAGAAAAAAGTAGCCTTCCTAGCTATCCGGTAATAGCTATTGCTAAAACTGATCTCGAGACTTTTATACATTATCCTGCCCAACTTGAAGGAGTATTAAGTACGGCTATTCGTTCGAAAATACAGGGATATATCAAAAAAGTATATTTCGATGAGGGGGACTATATCAAAAAAGGACAACTCCTATTCCTGATTGAATCCAATATTTTAACGCAACATGTAGCTTCCGCTAAGGCATCCTATACCGCTTCCAATGCAGATATTGAAGCCGCTGAAGCTCAGGTGAAATTAGCTGCCGCCCAATTGCGTGTAGCTCAGCTTCAGGTAGATAAGTTAAAACCGTTGGTAGAAAAAGGGATTATATCAGATTTGGAGTTAGAAACTGCGGAAGCCAACCTGGCAGAAGCTCAAGCCAATCAATTATTTATTCAGGCCAACCTCCATCAGATTCAAGCTGCGGCAAAGTCTCCTACTGATATCATACCCTTAACGGTAATCTCTGATATTTCTAAGATTTATGCCTACTATGCGATGCATGAAAAGGAATATTTAAATTTTATAAATCTCAACCCTTCTAGTAATACAGCCTTATCGATTAAGCAGATGCCCGAAGTGGAACTTATCTTGAGCAATGCCGAATCCTATGCTTATCCAGGGATGGTAGAAACGGAAACGGGACAATTTGATGGGCAGACCGGGAATATTAAGTTTAGAGCTATCTTTCCAAATCCCGAGCAGCAGTTAAAGCATGGAACATCCGGCACGATTCGCATTCCCAAGCTGTGGAAGCAGGTGCTTGTGATTCCTTCATCTTCGAGTTTTGAACGCCAAGGGAAACATTACGTCTATCTATATGAAGGGGATTCTGTACGTCTACAGATGATTGAGCTCTTAGAAGAATCCGCTGGATTTTCTATGATAGCTAAGGGCATTCAAGAAGGAGACCAGATTGTCTCCGAAGGATTAATCAGTCTTCAAAATAATATGAAAATAAATGCTACTCTCAAAGCCGCAGATACCCTAGGTATCCGTACTATTTTTTAATGCATAGATTATGTTAAAAAACTTTATCAATCGCCCGATTCTATCCGCCGTCATCTCTATATTGATTGTTGTATTAGGAATTTTAGGCATGTTAAATCTGCCTACCTCCGAATATCCAAATGTCTCTCCTCCGACGATTTTAATTAGCGCTTCCTATCCCCGGAGCGAATGCTGAAACCTTATTAAATGCTGTAGTTATCCCGATTGAAGAAGCTGTCAATGGGGTAGAGGATATGGACTATATTCAATCTACCTCCAGTAATGAGGGGACAGCACAGATTGAAGTCATCTTCCTGCCGGGGGTAGACCCCGATGTCGCGGCGATGAATGTGCAAAATCGAGTTTCTCAAGCTTCCTCAAGTCTGCCTCAGGAGGTATTAAGAGTAGGGGTGGAAACGAGAAAACAGCAGACTTCAGCGCTGTTATTTATTTCGGCCTATTCTACCGTACCGGAGTATGATTTAGTATTTATACAGAATTATATGGATATCCATATCATTCCTCTATTGAAGCGAATTAATGGCGTTGGAGATGTAACCAGTTTTAGCAATCGTAAGTATGCCATGCGCATCTGGTTAGACCCCTTAAAGCTGGCAAGTTATAATCTTATTCCCCAGGATATCATACAGGCCTTAAATCAGCAAAGTTTAGAGGTCGCTGCAGGTCAACTGGGGCAAAATATAGGGGAGAGTTTTCAGTATACCATACGTTATGAAGGGCGCTATAATCAGGAGTATGAATATGAAAATATAGTGATTAAAGGTTTAAGTACTGGAGAGATTTTGCGATTGAAGGATGTAGCTACTGTTGCTTTTGACTCTGAAAATTACTCCATATATGCTGAAGTAGACAACTATCAGGGATTTCCTTTTGGCGTATTTCAAACTCCAGGAACCAATGCACAAGATATCATTGTTGATATTCGTGCGACACTGGAGGCTGCTAGACAGAATCTACCTGAGGGTTTAGCGTTTAAGATTAATCTGGATACCACGGAATTTACCTCTGCGGCTTTAAGAAAGGTATTTACCACTATAATTGAAGCTTTTATCTTAGTTTTCTTGGTAGTATTTGTTTTTCTGCAAAATTTTCGAGCCACCCTCATTCCGCTGTTGGCTGTACCAGTATCTATTATAGGAACCTTATTTTTCTTATTTATTTTTGGATATTCCATTAATATACTAACCTTATTTGCCTTGGTTCTGGCGATAGGAATTGTCGTGGATGATGCCATTGTTGTGGTCGAAGCAGTCCATGCGAAAATGCATGAAACGGGATTATCCGCTAAAGAGGCTGCATATTTGGCGATGTCAGAAATATATGCAGCGATAATATCCATTACGCTGGTGATGGCTGCGGTTTTTATTCCCGTCACCTTTATAGCGGGTACTATTGGCGTTTTTTACCAGCAATTTGGGGTAACGATGATGATAGCCATAATAATTTCTGCCATCAATGCCTTGACCTTAAGTCCGGCTTTATGTGCACTATTTCTAAAACCTGAGCTTCCGAATCCGCGATTTAAAAAATTTAATACAGGCTTTGAAAGTTTGAATAAAAACTACCGAAAAGGACTGATCTATTTGTTGAAATATCGATGGATAGGCCTACTTACTCTATTAGGTAGTTTCCTGCTTATTATTATTATAAATAAAAAGATGCCTTCCGGTTTTGTACCTGTAGAAGACCGTGGTTTTGTATTTGGTTCTTTAGAGCTCGCGCCGGGTTCATCCCTAGATCGGGTTTTCCATGTGCAGAAAATATTTCAAGAGCAGGCTTTACAGATCCCTGGAGTAGAGTTTATACTGCTGACAGCAGGCAGAAATGTAACCGTAGGTGCGGGAACTAATTACGGAATGTTTTTTATCCGACTGGAGCCCTATGCTATACGTAATAGCACTGAAAAGCAGGTGGAAAATATTATTGCAGCGTTATTTAAGTTATCACAAATCGTTCCCGATGCGAAGATGATTTTCTTTCAGCCCCCTTCGGTTCCGGGTTTTGGACGCTCCTCAGGTTTTGAGTTCTCCTTACTAGACCGCTTGGGAGGAGATATTAGGGGGTTTTCAGAAGTTGCAGATCGCTATATTCAGGAGTTAAGCGCACGCCCAGAAATTGCCTATGCACAGACGGTATTAAATGTAGACTATCCCCAGTGGGAGGTTCAGGTCAATATCAATCGTGCCATACAATCCGGCATTCAGGTTGCTGATATTTTCAATGTGTTGCAAGGATATATCGGAGGGATTTACAGCGCGGATTTCAATCGCTATGGAAAGCTGTATCGAGTCATGGTGCAAGCACTTCCCGAACATCGGATTAACCTGCATAGCTTAGATAATCTATTTGTACGCAGTAGTTCTGGAGAGATGGCTGCAATCACTGAATTTATTGAACTTAAAAGAGTCTATGGGCCACAGTTTATCAACCGTTTTAACCTATATACTTCCGCTAATATTACCGGAGCTCCAGCTGCAGGTTATAGTATGGGAGAAGCGATTTTGGCAATTCAAGAAGTGGCGGCAAACTTGCTATCTTCAGACTATGCTATAGATTATACGGGCTTGACGAGGGAGCAGGTTAAAGCTAGCACGCAGACAACGGTCATTTTTTTAATATGTATTCTTTTTATCTATCTCTTGCTCTCGGCTCAATACGAAAGTTTTATCCTGCCTTTAGTTATTTTAATTTCTTTGCCTTTAGGGATAATGGGCGCATTTTTAGGACAGTATCTATTGGGTTTGGAGAATAATATTTATTTCCAGATTGCCTTAATCATGTTAGT
>DAIQRP010000005.1:8543-11604 GCA_036786125.1 Sphingobacterium sp. | reverse complement strand
GAAGGTGCAGGTGTACGATTCCGTCCTATCTTGATGACTTCTTTTGCCTTTATTTTGGGTTTATTACCCTTGGTATTCTCCTCCGGTGTCGGGGCGGTGGGAAATCGATCCATCGGTTCTGGAGCTGCTATTGGTTTATTTATAGGCACCGTACTTTCGGTATTAATCGTACCTCTACTATTTGTCCTCTTTCAAGGCTTACAAGAGAAAATCAAACCTTTAAAACATTGATTATGCGACTTTTTTTTATGCTCTTGACACTCTTACTATTCAGTTGCAAATCCATCGGGCGATTTGAGCAGCAGCCCCTGACTCTGCCTGAAAGCTATCCTCAGGCGGAAGTTTTAGGGGCAGATAGTTTATTCTTAATAGAGCTGAGCTGGACTTCTTTTTTTAAGGATCCTGTATTGCAGCAGATCATAAAAGAGGCCCTACTTTATAATATGGAGTATCAGATTGCAGAAAGACAACTGCATATTGCTGCTACATTACTAAAACAGCAGCGTCAGGCTATAGCGCCAGATCTTAGCCTATCTCCGAGTTATAGTTTGAATCAAAATTCCGCAAACACGCAGTTTGGCCGAATCGTCGGACGCCAGTCTTTAAGTCAAATAGATTTTGGCGCTATTTTTTCTTGGGAAATAGATGTCTGGGGCAGATTGAAGGCATCTTCCTATCAGGCCTTATTAAGTTATCAGCAGTCTCAAGAAGCATTACATTATATCCATGCTCAGCTAATTTCAACGATAGCTTTAACTTATTTCCAATTACTGGTTTTAGATGAACAACAGCAGATTATGGAATCTACAATCGATAATAGGGAACATAATCTGCAGACTATGCAAGCGTTACAGCAAGCTGGGATAGTCAATCAAGCTGCTGTTCATCAAGTGGAGGCGCAGTTATTATTAGCCAAGACATTGGATGTGGATTTAAAAAGAGATATTCAGCTTCAAGAGCATATATTAAGTATGCTGCAAGGCAAGCCTATGTCTACTTGGAAACGTGGCCATATTTATCAGCAGGAATTCCCCTTATTTTTTACATTGGGAGTTCCGATGGATTTATTGGCACAGAGACCTGACCTACGTGCTGCGGAACTGGAGATCCATCGAGCTTTTACAGAGATTAAAATTGCGAAACGTAATTTCTATCCGGCACTGCGCATTACGGCTCAAGCTGGATTACAGACTATTGATATGCAGCAACTTTTTAATCCCAGTTCCTTATTTACCAATTTATTATTTAGCTTAACACAGCCCATCTACAATCAGAGAAAACTAAGGTCCGCTTACGAGATTGCTATTTTCCAAAAACAACAAGCGGTATTTCAATTTAACCATACTCTGTTAACTGCATTTAAAGAAGTGTTAGATGCATTAGTTTCCTATACAAGTAGCTTGGAAAAGGAAGATTTATTAAATAGGCAGGGACATCTCTATCAGCAGTCGGAGGAATTTACTGCCGACCTTTTAAGTCAAGGGATGGTGAATTATCTCGAATTAATATATGCCCGAGACCGTAGTCTCAGCGCTCAGATTGCACGTCTAGATAATCAATATGATATGCTTTCCGCGATTATAAACTTGTATAGAGCCTTGGGGGCAGGGCAAAGTGAAATTCCAGACTTTTAGATTCTATCTGGTAGATAAAAAGGAGAGCCCAGACATGCTCTCCTTAAAGAAAACTAAAAGATACGATCAATTAGTATAGAGGTATAATATAAGGCGCCTAAGGTAGGACCGCCTGCATATTGGATATAATGCGTATTGAAGAGGTTACTTCCTCCAAGCTTAATGGTTACTTTTGGAAGTTTATAGTTGACCTGTGCATCGAAATTATGATAAGCAGGAACTCGAGCATTTACCAAAGGACTCTCCCAGTCGAAAGCTTGCTGCCATTTCCAGACGATATTAAGGCCTAGTTTGGGCAGAATTTCTCTATTTCCCAGAGATAGATTGGTCGCCCAATTAGGGGTATTAAAACCTGTGACAAAAATATCGGTCTCTTTATTTTTTGTAATATTTGAATAATTAATATTGCCATTGATGCTGTACGTGCCGTAGAAATTATAGGTGATGCCTAATGATGATCCATAGTTCACATATTTATTCTTCGCATTGGTATAGACACGGTAACGGGTCTGTCTAGATCGGTTACTGGCCAACATATCTAAAACAGCATCATCAGATAGGATAAGGCCTGAATTCGGCACAGCAACCTCCACCTGGCCTAAAAATCCACTATATTGATTCAGATAAATATCCCAGTCAATGGCTAGTTTATTTTCTAATAAGAGCGATTTATAGCCTATTTCTGCAGATTTAATTTCCTCGGGTTGTGTCGCTTTTAAGGAAGTAACTTCCAGCAGATTTCGATTCGCTAGGGCTGCAGTTTGTGCGCTTGTTCCTGAAGTGACAGCTGCATTTACGGCCGCGTTAAAACCATTTACAGAGTTTAGGGTATAGGAATTATCTAAATATCCCAATCCTTCATTTATATAGGAGAGACCTCCCACACGTCTTACATTTCCATTATTGACAAAAGATAAGGCTTCAAAAAGAGCTGGAAAGCGGAAGCCATTTTGGATGGAAGCTCTGATATGATGTTTGGGAGCAAGCGTATATACAGCCGCAAAACGCGGATTTAACTTAGCTGTAAATTCGGGATTATAGTCCAATCGTAGGGAGGCATATAGTTTTAATCGCTCTTCCCAGAAGGTTTTTGTAATCTGCCCAAATCCTCCGTATTTTTTATAATAAACATGATCTCCATAGCTACCATCTGCTAAGGGAGTATTTCGTTCTGACACGGGTCTGCTGAAGTCGACAAAATTATTGCCATCAGGGATAACCTCATAGACGGTGATATCAGCCCCCAGGAGTAGGTTAAAGTAGGAAATCTGTTCGGAAAGATCCCATTGCCCATTGGCATGGTAGGTTCTGGATTTCTGAATTAATTTCGCTCCTCCTGTGGCAGTGCCTGTAGGGATGCCCGCCTGCAGGTGATCCCAGTTATTAATTTGTATAATGGTATTTTTAAGCGTATTAAATTCTGTTGT
>DAIQRP010000005.1:0-8533 GCA_036786125.1 Sphingobacterium sp. | reverse complement strand
TCTGTTGTTCCAGGTTCCACACGCCCTCTGTCCGCTGCAGCTCGGGCAGCATTCATGGCATCGATTAAGGAACTGGATTGGTTAAGTTCTTGTTGAAGAGTGGACTTAAATAGATCTCTCCATGCATTATTAGAAAGATGGCTAAGGTCTAAATTATCGGCTAGGGGTTTGATATTATAGGAATCTCCGGTATCTTCCGAAGAGAGGTAACTTCGGATAGCATAATTCGGACCTTTTAATTCCAATTTATGGTTTTGTACGGTTACATTATCCAATTGAATTTTATTTCCTCTTTGAAAGACACCATCCATTTTCCCATAACGATAAGCATAGGATAATTCAGCGCGGTCAGTTAGCCTATAATGTAGGGCAGCATCAAATTTTAAATTCTGTACTTGAGGTTTTGATAAGTCCTCCTCTTTATATCCGGTACGACGTACAATAAAACTATTGTTGGGGTTATTATTATAGTTTATTCCAGAAACTGTTACGGCATTATTATTTTCGTCGCCATAGATATTCCAACCATCATAGGCTGGGTTTCTGCCTAAAGCTAGTTCGGGATAACGGGGATTTGCCGTATTTCTATCGTTTGGATTTTGATCTTGATAAGAGTTGGAAAGCCAATCGATCCCTTTCAGATAACTGAGGTTAACTTTAAAGGCGAATTTATTATTCCAAGAATGCGCATAACGAACCGCATTTTCAGTGAGGTTGCTCAAGGGTCTACCTGTTCCCCCTGTATGATTTAACGCTGTTTTGCTATATACAGAAAGACCTGGATATAAAAAAGGACTTTTGGTAATCAGGTTGGCCATGCCATTTATTGCATTCATTCCATATAAGGCTGAAGAGGCTCCGGGTGTGATCTCTATACTTTCTATATCTAATTCCGTAGGGCCTATGGCATTCCCTAGAGGAACGCCTAAAGTCGCTGCCTGCATATCTACACCATCGGATAATTGAACAAAACGGAAATTATTCGGAATATTAAAGCCTCTCGTATTTGGAATTTTAAAGGTTATACTCGAAGTTGTCATCTGCACGCCCTTTACATTATCTAAAGCATCATAAAAGGAAGGGGCAGGGGATTCACGTATCGCACGGATATCTAATTTTTCAATAGCTACAGGAGATCTCAGGCGGCTTTCTTCCTGTCGGGAAGCCGTGACGACGACCTCTTGTCCAAGAATCGTTTGCGTACTTAATGCGATAAATATATTCGATTCAGGGCCTTTAACTTCATAAGTCTTGGGTTCATATCCCAGGGCCTTGACCAGTAAGGAAAATGGATATTTAGCTCGGGTCTGCAGTTTAAAATTTCCTTCTAGATCGGTAGAAGTGCCATTTACCGTACCTTGAATTAAGATCGTTACTCCAGAAATGGGTTCTTTCTGCTCTTGATCTATAATCTTTCCGGTATGTTGAATGATATTGGAGCCTTGGGCTAGCAGAGCTAAAGGCGAATAGAAAAAGATGGAAAATAAACTGAAAAGGTTGATTAGTAGTTTTTTATTCATAAATAGTATTAAGTCTATAGATTATATAGATAAAAATAGAATAGTTTTAAAGGAGTTTATTATTTCTTTTATAAATTATTTGTAATCAACTGTTAATCAATTATATAATTTATAATCAAAATAAAAAATGTATCTTGTGCAGGCATTTTTGGAAGGATATATACGATCTAGATTCGCAGTATATCCTGACTTTTTTCATAAAAAAGTAAAAATTTTATATTAAACGCTTGTTTAAATTAAACGTTTGTTTAAATTTGCGAGCCTTTTTACTTAACACGTAATGGAGTACAACGAAAAACAATTAGAAATATTAGATGTAGCAGAACAATTATTTGCCGAATATGGATTTGATGGCACCTCCGTTCGGGATATTTCCAAGAAGGGAAATATCAATGTGGCGATGGTATCCTATTATTTCGGTTCTAAAGAGAATCTGCTTTTCAGCTTAATAAACTATCGAATTGAGTCGTTTAAAATTGACTTACAGTCGGAGGAGCTCCGTTTATCTACGGCAGCTGAAAAGATGGATCTGTTAGTCGAGCGCTATTTAAAAAATATGAATAATAATCGCAAGATGTATAAGATTGTTATCCATGAACTTTCTCAAAAGAAGAAGCGATTTGATATCGATATTTTTAATGCGGTAAAAGACTTTAATATCAATCTAATTGACGGCATACTACAGGAGGGAGAGGAGAGAGGAGAATTTGTCAGTCCAGTTCCAAAAGCGGCACTCGTACATACCTTACTTATGGGCACATATGTGAATTTTTATAAAACACAGAATTTCCTGCGTCCATATTTAGGAATTCAATCGGATGCAGCCTATGAGGTGTATAGTGCTTTGGATTTGACTCATTTTCTAAAACGTACTATTAAATCATTATTATTATATGAAAACTAATGTCGCCTGGTTAGGAGCATTGCTACTAGCCGGTCATCTATCCGCCTTTGCTCAAGACAAACGGCCGATGCAGCTAGAAGAAGTTATTCAGCTAGCCACACAGAATAGCACAGAATCAAAAATTGCTAACTCAAAAGTTACAGGCAGACAACTGGAACTCGAGGTCGCAAAAAACAACAGACTTCCAGACATCAAACTCTCTGGACAATTTATGGGATTGACAGATGCAGATGTCAAAATGAGAATTCCCTCAGCAGCCTCAGCAACATCTCCAATAGGGAATATATCTGTCAACCAAGTGATCTTAGGATCAGCAACCATCACACAACCCATATTTACAGGGAATAAAATAAAAAATGGAGTTCTCGCTTCAGAAAATGCAGTAAAATTAGAGTCTTATCTCGCCTTAAATACCAAGGAGCAATTAGCGCAGCAAGCGGTCAAGTTATATCTATCCTTGTATAAAGCACAACAAACAGAAATTTTAATCGAAGAGAATATCAAACGCTATAGCCAGCAGGTTTCCGACTTTAAGGCGATGGAACAGAATGGCCTTATTGCGAGAAATGATTTGTTAAAAGCGCAACTTCAATTGTCTAATTATCAGGTTTCTCAACAGGAGGCTCATAAAAATGTGCGCATTTTAAATTATCAGCTTGTTAATTTTTTAAAACTGCAAGAGGGAACTGAAATTGAGCAGATAAAACTCGACCAATCTGTGGATTTTGCTGCTCAGGGAGACCTAACTGTGGCATTACAAAATCGATATGATGTAAAGGCGCTGGAAACCCAAGAGGCCATAGCTTTAAATCAGGTAGATATCGCTAAAGCCGCGTATTACCCATCAGTTGTACTGACAGGTGGATATAATGCTTTTGATGTTAAGAACCTTATTGCAGTACATAATGCAATGAATGTAGGTGTAGGAGTTTCCTATGATATCGCCTCATTATATAAAAATAAGAAAAATGTCAATCAGGCGAAACACCATATTCAGGAGGCTGTAGAGTCCAAGGAATTATTGACCGATCAGATTAAGGTGCAGGTTCAGCAGGCCAATGAAAATCTGAAACTCGCATTTTCCCAAGAGAAGGTATATGCGGAGGCGGTAGCGCAAGCGACAGAAAATTACCGTATTGTCAAAGATAAATACGATAACGGTGTAGCTGATACAGACGACTTATTAGAAGCTGATGTACAACAACTTCAAACCAGAATTAATCAAGCAATAGCAAAAGCTAATACTGTAGAGAAATTCTACGATCTACGTTTAGCAAATGGACAATTAACGACAATTAAATAGTATCATCATATCATGGAAAATAACCACGTGGAGCAAGCTCCAGAGAGCAAACCATCCAATAAAAAATTTATTATTATCCTCGCAGCCTTATTAATTATCGGTGGAGGTTTTGGTTTCTATAAATACCAACACAGTCAAGCGCATGAAAAGACAGACGATGCGCAGGTGGAGCGTAATATGTCCCCTATTATTCCTAAGGTAGGCGGATTTATCAGTAAAGTCCTCGTTAAAGATAATCAGATGGTACATAAGGGAGATACATTATTCCTTATTGATACACAGGATTATGAAGTACGTGTTCGTGAAGCAGAGGCGAATCTACTCGCTGCCCAATCATCCTTTGAAGTATCAAAAGCAGATGTGGATGCGACTTCAGCGAATGTGGCGATATCAGATGCGACGGTACAATCGAATTCCGGCTCTATTGAAGCGGCTGAAATTCGTTTAGACCGTGCTGCGGCAGACTTTGAGCGTTATAATAATTTATATCAGAACCATTCGATTACTAAGCAGCAATATGAGCAGGCTTTAGCTGCAAAATTGGAAGCGGAGGCGCAGGTTAAAATATTAAAAAATCAGCGTAATGCTTCATCTTCGCAACGTAATGCAGTAATTTCTAAAACCAATGTTGCGACTAAACAAACTTCCGTAGCTCAGGCTAATATCGCGAAAGCTGAAGCTGCATTAGCGGCAGCGAAACTTAACCTTTCCTATACAGCTATTGTAGCTTCCGTAGATGGTCAGGTTTCCAATATTCGGATTCAGGAAGGCCAAATGGTGAACCCTGGTCAATCGTTATTTTATATTATCGATCAAGCTGAAACTTGGGTCGTAGCGAATTTCAAAGAAACACAGCTAAATAAAATGCGTATCGGCCAGAAAGTAGAGATTAAGGTAGATGCTTTTCCAGATCATATTTTTGAAGCTGAAATTAGCTCTTTCTCTCCGGCTACAGGTTCTAGATTTTCTCTTCTTCCTCCGGATAATGCTACAGGAAACTTTGTGAAGACCGTACAGCGTCTGCCGGTTAAGATATTATTCTTAGCGACTAACAAACCTGAAGATGTGGCTTTATTACGTCCTGGAATGAATGCCGATGTGGATGTATTCTTAAAATAAAAAAATGCAAGATCTAAATCAAGATAGTTTAGTTGAATACGGATATAAACGTGTCCTGATTACCATCACCGCTGTTTTATGTGCGCTTCTAGAAATTGTGGATACCACAATTGTCAATGTGGCACTAAATGAAATGAAGGGTACTTTAGGGGCTACGTTAACCGATATTGCATGGGTTATTACCGCCTATGCAATAGCTAATGTGATTATCATACCGATGACATCTTGGCTATCTCAACAATTTGGACGCCGTAATTATTTTGCGGCCTCTATTATTATATTTACCGTTGCTTCGTTTTTATGTGGTAATGCAACGAATATTTGGGAACTTGTATTTTTTAGATTTATTCAAGGTATGGGTGGGGGAGCGTTACTAGTTACCGCACAAACCATTATTACGGAAGTCTATCCAAAGGAAAAACGCGGGATGGCTCAAGCCATCTATGGGATGGGGGTTATTGTAGGCCCTACTTTAGGCCCTCCTTTAGGTGGATATATTGTGGACAATTTCTCTTGGCCCTTTATCTTTTATATAAATATTCCTTTAGGAGCTATAGCCACTTTCTTAACGCTTTCTTTTGTCAAGAGTCCGAGATATGGAGCCAAACAAAAGGCGAGTCAGGTAGACTGGTGGGGAATGTTATTTCTGATTATGTTTATTGGTTCTTTACAATATGTTTTAGAACATGGTCAGCAAGATGACTGGTTTGATAATAAGACTATAGTCACCTTATCTATTGTTTCCTTATTTGGCTTGTTTTTCTTTATATGGAGGGAGTTGACCTGTGCAAATCCTATTGTAAACCTCAGGGTGCTGAAGGATAAAAATTTACAAGTCGGTACGATGATGAGTTTTATCCTGGGTTTTGGTCTCTTTGGCTCTACATTTATTATTCCATTATATACACAATCCATATTAGGTTGGCCTGCTACGGATGCCGGTTTATTACTTATTCCAAGTTCCATAATGACGGGGATGATGATGCCGTTTATTGGGAAAATGTTACAGGCCGGAGTACCTCAGAAATATCTGGTAACTCTGGGTTTATGTTTCTTCTTTGGCTTTTCCTTATTTATGTATGGAACACTGACGAATGATACGGGTGCGGAACATATGTTCTGGCCACTAATTGTACGTGGGGTAGGCTTAGGGCTTTTATTTGTGCCTGTATCTACACTTTCTTTATCAACATTAAAAGGAAAGCAAATTGGGGAGGGAGCTTCCTTTACAGGGATGATGCGTCAGCTTGGTGGGTCTTTTGGGATAGCTTTGATTACCACTTTTATTGCTCGAGATTCTCAGGCACATCGCGTGGATCTCATCGGGAATATTGATGGTACACGTTTTGAAGTGCAGCAACGCTTAGCACAACTTCAAGCTAACTTCATGTCCAAAGGGTTTTCGAGTAATGAAGCCTTAGCTAAAGCTCATCAGCTTATAGATATGTCGATTACTAAGCAATCGACAGTTCTTTCCTATATGGACGTATTTCTATATTTAGGTATTATGTTCTTAATATGTGTACCTTTTGTATTAATGATTAAACAAGGGAAGACCAAAATCGATCCTTCTTCGGTACATTAGAAATATTCAGATACATTCATAAATATCCAGATATATTCAGATAAAAAAAAGCCTGTTCATTAATATGAACAGGCTTTTTTTTATAGAAATTATAATCTTATTTATACATTTCTTCACGTTGAGCTTTCACAACATCACTGTTGATATACTCATCATAAGTCATTAACTTATCGATAATTCCATTTGGAGTTAATTCAATGATACGGTTCGCTACCGTTTGAGTTAACTCGTGGTCACGAGAAGTAAATAAGATAGATCCTCTAAAATCTTGTAAGCCGTTATTTAACGCGGTAATCGACTCTAAGTCCAAGTGGTTCGTAGGTTCATCAAATAATAAGAAGTTTGCTTGTTGTAACATCTGACGAGAGAACATGCAACGCATTTTTTCACCTCCTGATAATACCGAACATTTTTTCAATACCTCTTCACCTGAGAATAACATTTTCCCTAAAAATCCACGGATAAATTGTTCATCAGCATCTTCTTGGGTTGCATAATCTCTTAACCAATCGATAAGGTTGTCGTTACGGCCTTCGAAAAATTCTGCATTATCCATAGGCATATCAGCAATACTGATGGTTACTCCCCATTTGAAATCTCCAGAATAGTCTTTATCTCTTCCGGCAAGGATATCGTAGAAAGCTGAAGTTACCAATGAATTGGGACCTAATACCGCAATTTTATCCCCTTTATTAATCATAAAGTTGATGTCTTTGAAGAAAACCTCTCCATTAACCGTTTTACTTAATCCTTCAACTTGTAAGATTTGATCTCCAGGTTCACGCGACATGGTATTAAACATAATCGCAGGATATTTACGGTTAGATGGTTTAATCTCATCCAAGTTAATTTTATCTAAAGCTTTCTTACGTGAAGTCGCTTGTTTAGATTTTGAAGCATTTGCAGAGAAACGACGGATAAATTCCTGAAGTTCCTTCACTTTATCTTCCATTTTCTTATTTTGGTCAGAACGTTGTTTTAACGCTAATTGAGAAGATTCATACCAGAACGAGTAGTTACCTGTATAGATCGTCATCTTACCAAAGTCAATATCTACGGTATGCGTACATACTGCATCTAAAAAGTGTCTATCGTGAGAAACAACAAGTACAATAGCTTCATAAGAAGCTAAGAAATCCTCTAACCACGCGATAGTATTAATATCCAAATCATTGGTAGGCTCATCCAGAATTAAAATATCTGGTTTACCAAATAAAGCCTGTGCTAATAAGACACGTACTTTTTGGTTACCATCTAATTCAGCAACCGTTTTATAATGGAATTCTTCTTTAATACCTAAGTTAGATAATAAAGTTGCAGCATTTGACTCAGCATTCCATCCATCCATTTCAGCGAATAGACTTTCTAATTCTCCAGCACGTTCACCATCTGCATCAGAGAAATCCTCTTTCATGTAGATCGCGTCTTTTTCTTTCATGATTTTATAAAGCTCAGCATGGCCCATCATGATAGTTTCTAAGACAGTAAATTCATCAAACTGATAGTGATTTTGACTTAATACAGCCATACGTTCACCAGGAGTAAAACTTACTGAACCTGTCGATTGGTCTACCTCTCCAGAAATAATTTTTAAGAATGTAGATTTACCAGCACCATTGGCGCCGATAATACCATAACAGTTACCTGTAGTGAATTTTAAATTAACATCTTCGAAAAGGACGCGTTTTCCAAAACGAAGTGATAAATTGGAAATGTTTATCATTAATAGTGTTTTTGTTTACTTATTTTAATACTTAAGTTCTTTATTTTCAACTAAAAAACAGAATGAATCTTGGATGTCAAAATAAGAATTTCGCATATAAGTAAATCTGTTTGTATAGATATATCTAATTATTGCTAATAAAGAGAACTTGGATACAAAGTTACGATTAAAAAAGTTATTTATAGACAGATATCTAAGTTTTGAATTGAACAAGTATCGAGATATTGTAAATTCTTTAGGATCTAGAATAGAAACTTTAAGTGCAGAAAATATTAAATTTATCTTAACAGATAATCAGGAGGAAGTAATGGATTTTTTTCAATTCTTCGATGAATATCTTTTAAGCATTCAGGCTAGAAGAAATACAGCTTCAAAAAGG
>DAIQRP010000129.1:7837-8247 GCA_036786125.1 Sphingobacterium sp. | reverse complement strand
TAAATTCCGTACTATTATATACTCTAAGCCCCGCAATTCTACCTGTTAAGGTCGTACCTACATCCACCCCCTTCACACGCTGTAAATCTTCTCCCTTAATCTCCTGAACCGCATATCCCAATGATTTTTCTTCCCTCTTCAAACCTAATGCAGTGACGACAACTTCGTCTAGTTCTTGTTCTGAAGCTGTTAAGTAGATAATTTTAGCCTGTTTAATCTTTAACATTTGAGGCTGTATTCCTACTGCCGTCAGCTCGATCATATCGGTATCAGATACATCCCTCAACTCAAAAAAACCATTTTTATTGGTTTGGCTGGTTTTACCTGTCCTTTGCAGCTTGACAGTGACTCCTTCCATAGGCAAGTTGCTTGACTGATTTAAAATAAGTCCTTCAAAGAGTTTGTGTTAA
>DAIQRP010000129.1:4622-7805 GCA_036786125.1 Sphingobacterium sp. | reverse complement strand
CCTATTTCTTTAGCCGCATCTTCTAGAGCTCCAGAATAAAACGTTTCTGGACTTGGTAAGGAGGGTTTCCCATGTATGTCTTGAACATACAAATTGCATAACACCGTGACAGATGCGATACGCAAGCAATTAATAAAACATGTATTCATATATATTAGGTTATATTGACTTTTGAGTTGAGTTCCCTTAGTCCTATTTGAATAGGCCTAAGGGTATCCAAAAAAAGATACTTGACAGATATTAACTCCAAGTATCTAAAAGTTCTACATACAATAAATTATATCGTACATAAATCATTATATAACACTAAATTAAAAAATTATTTTAAATATTAATTTAAAATTAAATATTTAATATTAAAAACATATGAAATTTACCTGAAGAGAGAAATAAGGCGCTTTAATGAAAACAGAAGTAGCCTAAACTTGATTAGAATAGGCTGCAAAATTTAAAAAGCTGATATTTCTAATCAAGAGGCAGCTCCCAAAGGGCCGTCAATATCACATTTCCCTCTAGGTTATAAGAGAGTAACTGCACATGGATTTGATTATCTACTTCTTCGACGGATTCCACGATTAAATAATAGGTCCCTAAACGGTTTCTCAGATTAATGATATTCACTCCAGTCTGCGTAAATGTAGGATAATAGTAAAATGACAAGGCATTATATCCTGCATTAGGAATCACTGCTAAGGTGCTGTTCATAGGATTGGGGAAATTTTCTAAAAAATTAAAGAAAAATGGATAGATGGGTTGAAAGCCTCGTGCAGAAATATTGGTAAATGGATGATAGGAACGGATTAAATTAATATCTGCAGCTCCTAAGGTCTGTAATAATATGCTTAAGTCTGCATGCAGATCTGCTCCTTGATATACCCTTAACCTGCTGACCTTATTGAAATAAGGAAATCTTCCAGCAACAGTATTCAGATCAAAATACACATCGTCATCTGCCCAAGTCCATTGAGCTGGGCGTTTAAACAGTTTAAATATCTTTCCCCCCTCCGGGCTATACACTCCTCCAGAACGATATCCTTGAAGTGTAATCGTATCTGAAGAAAGGCTCATGACTTTAAAGATATGATCTGTAATATCTGATGCTGCCAATCCCAGTCTAAAGAAACTGGTGACTAAAGAACTCGTAGAAAAGGTTAATATTTCGGATCCCGTACCTGTAGAATGGGTAAAATGTGAAGTTGACGCATCTGTAAAACCATAGGGACTTATCATAGCGACTGTATTTTTGAGCGTATCAAACTTTAAAACCAAGGGTATGCCGATCTGACTATTTTGGTTACTTTCAAGCATCATGACCCAGCCCTGCTCTGGATCATGAAGATAATTCCTGATATCTGCTCTAAATTCTGTAGCGCGATCAAAGCTCTCGGATAGATCATAACTAATGGAATCTTTTTCACAGGATATCAAAAGAATAAAAAACAATAGACTTACAATACTTACAATAAATACTCGCATAATAAAAAAGCTTAAAAATTAGTTCTAAAAACGACAGAATCCAACACTTCATGAAGCTCGTGCAAATCCATTCCTTTTTCCAAATAGAAGTTATGTATCATTCGATACTTCGTTTGAAGGTTGGGATGGATTTGAATAATACCTTCAATAGTTTCACGATTATATCGGGCTAAGGTCTCTACTGTAGTGGCAAAATCCTCTTCTGGTGCATAACCTCCATAAGGAATAAAAAAACCATCTATTCTAGCTTGTGCTGTGGATCTAGAAAAATAAGTTAGCCCATAATAATCCCCCTGAGAAACGCGGTCATACAAATAACCTCGTCCATATTTATGATCCTGCTGATGTGCATGTTCATGATATAAGGTAATAATCTGATTCCAAAGCCAGTTGCGGTTGTCGGCATTAAAATTATTCACCCCGCCCATACCTAATCGATAGAACTGGGCATTTAAACCTGCTCCGGCCGCTGCTCCTGTGGATGTAATATCATTAAAATGTATAAATCCGCCTACTAAAATAAATTCAATGGGCGTTTCTTTTTCAAAGTATTCCGGGAAGTTCTCTTTTAGCGGTTTAAGCCAGAGTTGGTGAATGACCACACGCGTATAACCTAAGGCTTGCTCATAATTTGGAGGTACAAAAAACGTAGAACCGGCTATCACTCGAGGGGTATATTCGTAGATGACCTTGACACCATACTCCTGGTGCAGACTATCACATAAGCTATCTAAGGTATTCCATAGATGAGCTGGTTTTTCTTGAATAGCAAAATAATCAATTTCCTCAGGCACGGCATCATTTACATCTTTATTACAAGAGCTTATGGCTATGCAAAAAATTATACTATTCCATAAAAAGAGTTGATGGATCGCTTTCATAACTTATCTAGGGTTTAGTTGAGATTCTAAATTAGGATTCCCAATACGTGCATTTAATGGAATCTGTAGGGCGGTACGTAAATCGTTGGGCTCCAGAACTACATCGGGTTGAGCGGAGCGTCTATCAATACGGTGTTCTACACGAATTCCTAATCGCTTGACATCAAACCAACGCATGCCCTGTCCTAAAAATTCAAATCTTCGTTGTTCATAAACGGCATCTAAGAGTTGTGCATCACTTAGATTAGCTGTATTTAGCGGCACATAATTGGTTAAGCGCTGCGCCCTAAGCAGTTCCAAATCGCTAATCGCTTGTTCACGATTCGGGCTACTTCTTCTCAAGTTCGCTTCAGCACGGTTTAAGAGCACTTCTTCAATCGTAAAATTCTCATAACGTGCATTTCCAACATTGGGCTGATTAGGCTGCTGTGCATATTTTACAATATTAGTCACCGAATCGATAACGGTTCCTCCGGAAGAAAATAGCTGAAATCGCAGGTCGGCACGCGGAAAGCTATAGTAAAGGCTATGTGCCGGATAAAAGCCGGCTAATCTAAATCCTGTCGGACGCGTTAAAAATGCATTGGTCTGTGTTGCCAACAGAATATTTGAATGTGTAGACGGATTCATAAATTCCAACGCAAAATTCGCTAAACTCGTCGTTCTCAACAGCGTTAGGTCATTATTTAGATTACGTATGTTAATGCCATTTTCTGCAAAACATAAGCTGGACCATTCTACCGCTTGATCCCAGTCTTCTGAATATAGCGCGATCCTGGATAATAAGGCATAGGCGCTGGCCACGGTAAATCGATATGGATTTACA
>DAIQRP010000129.1:0-4612 GCA_036786125.1 Sphingobacterium sp. | reverse complement strand
TACATAGGCGATATTTCTAGTTTCCAAAAGCAGGGCTAATCCTCTTTGCGCATCTAGTTGCACTTGGTTATAGACCTCTTGAACGGTATTTCTATCATATAAGGGACGATTCTCGGTAGGAACCTCCAAAACTAAAGGCACGCCTAAATCTTGGGAAGACCTTTGCGGATGATAGTGTAAGCCAAATAAATTAACGAGTGAAAAGTAGGCATATGCTCGATTTAATAAAGCCTCCCCTAAAACTAAGTTCTTTCGTTGCTCCTCACCTGTGGCATGAACAATCTCCTCTATAATATAATTAGCTACATAAATTTTAGCATAATAATCCGCATAGGCTTGCGAAGGAGTCCCTTGCGCATGCACATAGTCATCTTGGTAAAGAAAGATTGGAATATATGCCGGAATCAAACTAGCCTGCATCAAATTGGCATAATGATGGTAATCATCCGTTAATATATCGGTAAATAGATCCTGACGCAGCGGATAGGATTCTATAGCCAGAGATTGAAAATCTTCAACACTACTAATAATAGCACGATTATCATAAGGCGCTTCTAAAAATTTCTGACATGATATCACAGTTAGCGCGATTAAAAACAGACTGATATATAAGACCTTTTTCATATTAAAAACTGGCTAAAATTCGAAATGAGAAACTTCTGGGATTCGGTAAGGTTACCCCACCATTCAGCAATAAATCGGGGTCTACCCCTCGTAATTTATCACTTGCCCAATAATAGATATTGTTCGCTGACAGCATCACGCGAGCGGATTTAAATCCTTTAATTCGGTTTAAAAGCTGAGGATTTAAATCATAGGAAAACATCAACTCGGACACGCGTAGATTCGAAGCATTAGCCACACGAAGGTCACTTCTATTATAAGCTAACTCATCTATATTTGGTACCGTGCGCAGATGCAAACGTTGAATGCTACTTAAAATTCCAGGGATATCCGTGTACAGCTCATCTCCAACCTGTCTAAAGCGATAGACTAAATCAGCTGAAACATTGGAGTCATCCTCATAATTGAGTGCTGCAATAGGGGTCATCGGCACAAAATGACCTGTAGAATAGGTTAGAAAAACACGAAATTCAAATCCTTTATAGTTGAAACTATTGGCTATCGAGCCTGTAGATAAGGGTTGTCTAGACCCAAGATAGGTTAAATAAGCTCGATCTGTCTCGGAACTGATTATGCCTTGCACCTCCTCTCCGTTTTGATAGAACAATGGTCTACCATCGGCATCTAAGCGTGCAAATCTAAAGCCATACAAACCTTCATAAGGCCCTCCAATAAGGGGATACCCCGTAGACCTGCTGATGGATGTTAATAAAGAGGATTCCAACTCTCCACTGAGGAAGTCATTTTTAACATAACCATATATTAAATTTAAATTCCATTTAAAATGTGTGTTATCGAGCAGATCTCGAAATCCTAAGGTTAAATCTATACCGCGATTACGCATCGAACCATAATTAATGGTCTTCTCATTAAACCCTTCCTCTTGCGCAATATTAATTGAAGTAATTAAATCTCTATTTTCACGGTGATAGTATTCTGCAACCAGATTTACACGATTCCAAAGTCCAAGCTCCAGTCCAATATTTCCAATATAATCACGCTCCCAGTTGAGATTAAATAATTCCGGAGAATTTATTAACAGGGATATTTCAGAATTTTCATCATCTAATCGAGTACGGTTAATAAAATTGCTATTTAACATGGGAGAACCTTGAAATGCTAATCCACGTAAGGCATAACTTGTACGCAGCTTTAAGAAATCAATATGTCTATTGGAATTCCAGTTTTTAAAAAATTCTTCCTGATTGACATTCCACGACAATCCAAAGCTATAATTAGGTAAGAATTTAGAACGTGCTAACCTGCCAAATACATTGCTGGCATCCAGGCGGCCCGAAGATTCAAAATTATACCTATCCTTAAAGGAATATTGCGCCGATACATAGTATCCAATTTGATTTTGGTGCGTAAAGTTCTCCTCATATAATCGCTGATCCAACTGCACCGATTGAATTAAAGCCAAAGCACTAGGAGATACAATCTGGCCTCCATAGTATAAATAACCTATCCCTCGGGAGAAGTTAGTTTCCACACGATCTCTATTAACCTCTCCTCCTACTGTAAGATCCAAACTATGTGCATCCCAATGCTCTCTAAAATTTAATGCCGATCTTAAGTTGTAAAATGTCCCTTGATTAGCTCTTCTATTGATAAATCCACCACGAGGTAAGATGGTTTCAAAATAAGCAAATGGGTCTGTCGGATTACGATATAATAAATTATTCGATTCGCGAAGTACATCATTATAGTCCACGCGATATGCATTTGCTACATTCGATAGTTCGGTCATAATATGCTCAAAGCCATTATGTGTATGTCGAATGGAGAAAGAGCCTTCATACCTCAGGCTTTTGGAAATTTGGTATGATGGACGTATTAAGGCGCGTATTTCTTGGGCATAAAGATTCACGAAATTTTCCTGCATCTCTTCCACAATATTAAAAGGAGCGAAATTATTGAGGTAATATTTATAACTGCCATCTGCTTCATAAGGATACATGGATCTCGAAGCCTGCATCGCATAGGCGGTTGGATTGATATCAAATCTTCTACTCACCTCTCCAAATTCGGTAGCACTTTCTGCTGTACCTGGCGTCTTTTGGTTACGATGACTCCAATTGATATTTAAATCCAAATTAAAGCGTGGATTTATTTTTAAGATAGTTCTAAAATCTGTTGTGAATCTATTCATTCCAAAACCAATAGCTTGCCCATCATCATAGACATAACCTGCAGATAAGTAGTATTGATTACTCTCTCCACCTCCAGAAAAGGATATATTATGCTCTTGCAAGATATTATTGCGAAAAAGCACATCAAACCAATCGGTATTGGCTTGAGCGGATTTATGAATTTCCGCATAAGCCTCTTCCAAATTAATTTCTCGAAGACCATAGCGACGGTAAGCGTCCGTAAAAGCGCCTGTTCGGGAAGGCCAGTTGCTGTTCGACAAGTACCCTTTATCGTATAGTTCCTGATAGAATTCCATCTCCTGTGCGGAGTTCATCACATTAAATTCCGTAATTCTCGGTTTTAAGCCTAAGCTTAAGGAAGAGCTATAATTAATCTGTTTTGTGTTTAGGGCACCAGATCGGGTTGTAATAGAAATCACACCATTTGCCGCTCGGGTACCATATAACGCTGTTGCTGCACCATCTTTCAGGATCACAATATCTTCAATATCCTGAGCATTAATACCAGAAATGGCCGAACCTAAAAGCGTCGCCGGATCCCCCGAATACAGCTGACTGACATTGACATTAGCAGGCGTAGTAATCGGCACACCATTGACTACATATAAAGGTTCTTGATTCGCACTAATAGACGAATTCCCTCGAATTCTAATCTTTGGAGTTGCTCCAAATGTACCCGAAACATTCTGTACGGATACACCTGCGGCAACCCCCTGCAGCATTCGGGACACATCTACAGCGCCAGAGCGGTCTATTAATTCTCGATCTACTTGTGCCACGGAACCTGTGAATTTTCGTTTATCAAGCTGCTGTAAGCCCGTAATGACGACTTCTTCTAAAGATCGATCGGAGATATTCAGGTTGATCTGCATCTTTTCAGCCTTTACGGGAGACTCATAGGGGAAATATCCGAGTAAGGTAAAGGATAAACTCGCTGAAAGGGAGGAAACAAGTATATTAAATTCTCCTTGTTCATCAGTCTGTGTTAAATTATTGGTACCAATTTCACGGATGGTCACGGCCGCGAGAGGTCTATTATTCACATCAGCCACTCTTCCTAGAATAATGGCTTCCTCATTTTTTATCTGAGCATTTAAAGACCCAATGTTGAAACTGATAAAAAAGAATAAAAAAACTAAAATTGATTTCATACAGGCATATCACTTGAAGTTCAGGATTACAAAAAACTAAGTATGCAAAGAAATAGCTACTCAAAAGCTAATTACACTTAAAGTTAATTAAATTTCAAATAAAATAAACTATAAAGAAAAAATTGTATAAATATTTATATAAAACGCAATAAAAACATTATCTCAAGCGAATTCATGTAACAATCACTCACATAATATGTATTTATTTAAATTAGGAGAGATTTAAATTAACTAATAGGAATTAATGGAGTTTTGATTTAGAGCAGGAAAGTAAATCTCAAGTCAATAATTAAAACACTATAAATCAATGATTTTATGAATTCATATAGACTTTATTCTTTTATTGTATTATCTTTGTGGACTTATAACTTATAATATAAGTAACATTCATTTTTAAGATTGATCATTTGCAATTCAAAGATTTAAAATTAATCGCGCCTATTCTAAATGCATTAGACGCTGTGGGTTATACTAACCCTACCCCGATTCAAGAACAGGCAATTCCCGTTATATTTCAGAAAAAAGATATTTTAGGTTGTGCACAGACTGGAACAGGAAAGACTGCAGCCTTTGCTATTCCTATTCTTCAAATGCTTTCCTATTCCAAAGCGAAGTCAGAGAATAAGCGTATCCGTGTATTAGTTATGACACCTACACGTGAGCTAGCCATCCAAATTGAGGAAA
>DAIQRP010000128.1:0-8287 GCA_036786125.1 Sphingobacterium sp. | reverse complement strand
TCCTCAGCATATCTTTTCGGTATATAAACATTCTTTGGAAAATGGTAATGCCGCCTCAAAACGTCCCGGTGCAGCAGCATTATCCTATCCCGAGAATTTTCAAGACTCTGTTTTAGCTTGGTAGCCGAACAGATGTCATTATTCGATTATTTAAAAAAAGATTATGAAAAAATTAGTCATCTTATCAGGAGCGGGAATTTCTGTAGAATCTGGCTTGCAAACTTTCAGAGGACATGATGGACTTTGGGAAGGATACGATATTTACGAAGTGGCTTCGATTGAAGGATGGAATAAAAATCCAAGCCTTGTTCAAGAGTTTTACAATAAGCGTAGAGCGGCCTGCCTAGCGGCAAAACCCAATGCCGCACATCGGGGCTTAGTGTATCTAGAGCAATTTTATGAGCTGCAGATTATCACTCAAAATGTAGATACATTACATGAGATGGCGGGCTCCAAAAAGGTCCTACATTTGCATGGTAGGATAGATGAAGCGAGGTCCAGTATAGATCGAAATTTAATTTATCCGATAATTGGAAATGAGATAAAAATGGGAGAGCGCTGCGCACATGGAACCCAGCTTAGACCAAATATTGTTTGGTTTGGGGAGGAGGTTCCGCAGATAGAAGCTGCCGCTAAGTTAATTGCTGAAGCGGATCTGCTCGTTGTCATCGGAACTTCCTTGGCTGTCTATCCGGCGGCAGGTCTATTGGATTACCGCCCGCGAATGTGTGAACTTATCGTCATCGACCCCAACAGCTCTGAATTAATGATCCCTGCAGAGGCCACATTAATTTCACATGGAGCCAGTGAAGGAGTAGGCATATTAATAGAAAAGCTTACCAAATAATATTTGGCAAGCTTTTCTAAATTATTGATAATAAGTAAATTATAGCGTTTATCTTTATGGGTTACTTTATTAATAGAATTTTTGAGATTTGCAGATATGTCTGTTTACCCTTAAATCTAGTATAAAAAGCCCTTTTTAAAGCCAAATTAAATTCTGTTTCATTGAAATTATTCATCTAACTAATTGATTTTAATATCATTATATAGATTAAATAAAGTTAAGATTCATATCTATTATAGGCCTCTATAAAGGATTTTCTCATCTGATCAAACTGTCCCACTACGGTTTGTATAAAGGTTTCGTCTAATAATTCAAAGACTCCATTAACTCCACCTACCACATCTGTTTCGGCAATTTTAAAGGATTGTTCTAAAGTTCCTTGTTCGAACTTAATGATAAATTTTTGGTTCATCCCGAAAATAGAAATCTTACAATCAGGATGTGGAAGCTCAGCGATTACTCTCATGTTCTAAAATTTGAAATACAAAGTAAATAAAAAACGGCCAAACTTTTCTATAAAGAAACGCTTGGCCGTTAAATAAATTTAAATTATAGGTTAAACGATACCTTGGGCTTGCATGGCATTAGCGACTTTAATAAATCCGCCAATATTAGCGCCTTTTAAATAATTGGTATAACCACAGTCTTGCTTACCATAGCGTACACAAGTCTTATGAATATTAATCATAATATTTTTTAATCGGCCATCCACTTTTTCGGAGGACCATTGCTGGCGGATTGAATTTTGGGACATCTCTAATCCGGATACTGCTACACCTCCGGCATTCGCTGCTTTCCCTGGAGCAAAGTAAACTTTGGCTTTATGGAAAGCATAGATAGCTTCTGCAGTAGAAGGCATATTAGCACCTTCGGCTACGCAGATACAACCATTTTCAATTAATTGCTGGGCATCCTCACCATCCAATTCATTTTGTGTCGCACACGGAAGTGCGATATCACATTTGAAGATCCATGGCTTCTGTCCTTCATGATAAGAGGCAGATTTATATTTATCGGCAAAGGCAGCTAAGTCGCGACCTAATTTAGCGATATAGTCTAATTTTTCTAAAGTAAAACCATCTTCATCATAAATGGTCCCTTGACTATTGGAAAGCGTAATTACTTTAGCGCCGAGCTGTATAGCTTTTTCCGCCGCGTAGTAAGCGACATTACCTGCTCCGGAAATGGTGATCGTCTTTCCGATAATAGGCTGGTTAATCTCCTGAAAGATGCAATCCACAAAGTACAACAATCCATAACCTGTTGCCTCGGGACGGATGTAAGAACCTCCCCAAGCCGCACCTTTACCTGTTAATACTCCGGTAAAGTTATTTTGAAGACGTTTGTACTGTCCGAAAAGATAACCTATTTCTCTACCACCAACACCAATATCACCAGCAGGAACATCCGTTTCTGCTCCAATATGGCGGTAAAGCTCAGTCATAAAACTTTGACAGAAACGCATAATTTCCATATCTGATTTTCCTTTTGGATTAAAATCAGAGCCACCTTTACCACCACCAATAGGTAATCCTGTTAAGCTATTTTTAAATACTTGCTCAAAGGCCAAGAATTTTAAGATACTTAAGTTCACGGATGGGTCAAAGCGTAATCCACCTTTGTAAGGTCCTATGGCAGAATTCATTTGTACACGGTAACCACGATTGATTTGAACCTCGTTCTTATCATTTAACCAGGTTACACGAAAAGATATGACGCGCTCAGGTTCCGTAATACGTTCTAAGATTTTTGCATTAAATAATTCGGGATGGTTTTCTTGAATATAAGGGATTAAATCTTCTGTTACTTCTTTAACAGCTTGTAAAAATTCTGGCTCGTTTGGATTACGTTTTTCAACATAATTTACGAAGGATTCAAACTTCTCTGACATTTTTTATAATTATGGTGTTTAGTGTTGTTCGAAATTAAAACTTTTTTAATAAAAAAGCTAATAAATTCGATTTTTTTTAATTGTATTTTTTGCCTATGGAGATATTTTTAATAAAAAAAAATAGAGCGATTGAATGATTTAGATAGAAGAGGGGAATAGGGCAATTATTTTTGGAACCCATATAGAATCTATAAAATCTATTTGTAATTTAGAAGCAGCATGAGCTCCATACATAAGTCTCGGGAAGATGAGACATGGAATAAGACTCAGCTTTATATACGCTTAAATAAAGAACAAAAATTATGGAAATTATTGCAATTATTTTGACAGCAATTGTCGTGCTTATTCACACTTATATATGTTGGTTTGAAATGTTTTCTTGGGAAAATACGGGAAAAAAAGTTTTCGGCGCATCCCTGGCAGATGATCTATTTAAACCGACTAAAGGCTTAGCGGCGAATCAAGGAATTTATAATGGAATGCTGGCTTTGGGTTTGGTTGTTTCTTACTTCTTAGCGAATCAGGAAGCTGCTTTTACGGTAAGGATTTTCTTCTTGGTATTTGTCGTTATCGTAGGCATTTATGGAGCTATTTCAGCCTCTAAAAAAATCTTTTTTGTACAAGCATTGCCCGCTTTACTTGCCATTCTTGCACAGGTTTATATCTATAGCTGTGGCTAGAAAATATATATAAATAGAAAGGAATGAAAAGCCTGTTTTTACGAACGTGAAATAGGCTTTTTTTTATGCCATATCGATAATAAATAACATACCATATTTTTAAAAGGTCTGCGTTCATCAAGTGGAATCATAAAACAGTTTTTATGTATTATGTTAAATAGGTATTGCTAATTTCATAATCGATGAGAATGGGATAAATAAAAAATATCCAGAGTTAGCAGGGAATATTCAATTCTCAGATAAGCAAATTGCCCCAACTTAAAGCTATAAATTTGATTGATCAAAACGCTATTAATCCGGAGAATAGTGCAGTTGTTAATTCAGCTGCTGATTAAAGGAGTTACACTTGCTATATAAAAAGAGCCATAGATTCGATCTCAGGAATTTTTATTTTAATGATCTGCAGCTATCAAGGGGATATCAAACTGTCGACAGCGCTTCTAAAATCACTTGAGAGGCTAGTTTAAATGCGGAATCGGATGACTTCGTAAAGCTAAAAAAGCCGGAAAAAATCGTTTCCCTAATTGTCCTATAATTTATATTATGTTAAGTATGATTTTGGAATACCCTCTTTTTTAGTGTTTTAAGATACTTTTTTTGATAATTTAAGCCTTTTTTAAATATTCGATTTAAGCACCTTTAACCCCATATGCAACCTATGCTATCTGCTTGCTATATGAAGCGCTTAGAACGCATTTTTAATTTTGACCTCCTATTTTAGGTCTTTATTGAAATTCGATAAATATTTTTGAACTTGTAAAGCTTTTATAGCTTTTTGTATTTTGCCTATTTATCGATAAGCCTGTTGAAATTCAAAATCATCGCTGATCATTCAGCTTCATCCAAGTAGATATGGATCGGCTATTTTTAAACGTAAATTTTGGGTAAACTATGCTTGCTTTAAAATTTGATATTCGCATAAATGTTCAGGAAGTTTTTAAATATGCGATTCTCAGCGATTAGGTTTTTATCAATGATCGTGCGGATATTTTATTAAATTGATAATTTTATGCGGTTTTACCCCATTTGCTATTTTCAATAGTCTATATCTTATCCTTTACATTGTGCTTTAAAATTGAAGCCTATTAAATTGATAATTTTATAAGCATTTTTAGCTTTTTTTTAGCTAAATATTCGACGGTTCAAAGTGTTTTTTTAAGTGTTATAGCCTCTAAAATTTCGTATCTTTTATTTAACATAATAAAAAAAAATCAGCTCTTTTTGGGAAGCTGATGTTTAAATTTTTGAAGCTTAGTTGGAGGCTTCTATACGATTTAACATAATAAAAAATCAGCTCTTTTTGGGAAGCTGATTTTTAAATTTTGAAGCTTAGTTGGAGGCTTCTATAATTAAAGCTGCTACGGTTAAATTAGTTCTGGGATCGATTAAAATCGCTCTAGCATTTTCAGGATTTTCTTCGTATAAATCAAATACAATATCCTCGGCTGATTTCACAATAATCTGCCCGATATCATTTAATTTTATAGGACTATCATGAATTAATTCATGAGTATTTATATCTATTTTATGAATAATTTCTTTAATCTTAACCTGGCTCAGTCGGCTGTGATTTTGTAATACATATACCTGATTAAGGTCTAAATTTTTCTGATCAAACCAACAGATTTTAGCTTCAAATAATTTTTCTGAATGTGCCCGAAATGCAGCATTGATAATTATATCTCCTCTAGAAATATCCACATTATCTGTTAAATGGATTATTACGGATTGTCCATTTTCTGCTTTTTCAAGTTGATTTTCGGCAAGCTCTATAGCCTTAATTGTACTTTCCTGTTCAGAAGGAAGAATAAGAACTTTAGCTCCTACTTTCAATCCGGATCCAATCACTCTACCCGCATATCCCCTATAATCATGATGCTGTTCTGTCTGAGGTCTCACCACCCACTGTACCGGAAAGCGCCAGTTAGGTATTTCTTGGACCTTAAATTCTATTTGTTCTAAATAGCTTAACAATGGTAGTCCTTGGTACCAAGGCATGGCGGTAGATTGCTGCACAATATTATCGCCTTTAAGTGCTGATACAGGAATATAATCCACATCTTTTAAGCCTAATTGATTGGCTAGATCTTGATATTCTTGTTTGATTTTTTCATAGATATCTTCTTGATAATCTATGATATCCATCTTATTAATGCACACTAAAACTTTCTTTAGGGAAAGTAAATGTGCTAAAAAAGAATGTCTTTTGGTCTGTTCGATAACTCCTTTTCTGGCATCTATTAAGATAATTATTAAATCAGAATTAGAGGCTCCAGTCACCATATTTCGGGTATATTGTATATGTCCAGGAGCATCGGCAATAATAAATTTACGCTTTTCCGTTTGGAAGTATTTATAGGCAACATCTATGGTAATGCCCTGCTCCCGTTCAGCTTTTAAGCCATCGGTCAGAATAGCTAAATCTATAGTGCCATCGTTATTTTTCCGATTAGCCTTTTGTATAGCCTCTAGCTGATCATCTAAAATGGAGTTGGTATCGTATAATAGTCTGCCTATCAGCGTGCTTTTTCCATCATCTACTGATCCTGCAGTAATAAATTTCAATATATTCATCATATGTCTATTTAGTCAAAAAATTCAAGCCTAATCTTTAAGCTTAAAAATAACCTGCTTTCTTTCGCTCTTCCATGGCTGCTTCAGAAACTTTATCATCCATTCTCGCCCCTCTTTCGGATACCGTAGATGCCTTAATTTCCGCGATAATATCATCTAATGCTACTGCACTGGAGTCCACTGCTGCCGTGCAGGTTATATCTCCTACTGTCCTAAATCTCACGGACTTAACGGCGAGCTGATCGGTTTCGTCAATCTGCATAAAAGGTGCAGCAGCCATGAGCTGCCCATTACGTGTAATAACCTCTCTTTCATGTGAAAAGTAGATGCTCGGAAGTGCTATATTCTCCCTTTTTATATAATTCCAAACATCGAGTTCTGTCCAGTTGGATATGGGAAATACACGTACATTTTCCCCCTTGTGGATACGTCCATTAAAGATATTCCATAATTCTGGGCGCTGACGTTTGGGGTCCCATTGTCCAAATTCATCGCGTACGGAAAATATACGTTCCTTAGCTCTTGCCTTTTCTTCATCTCTACGCGCTCCGCCTATACAGGCATCAAAGCCATATTTTTCAATGGTATCTAAAAGTGTTACGGTCTGCAGTGCATTTCTACTTGCATGTTTTCCTTTTTGTTCTATCACTTTCCCTTCATCAATCGAATCTTGAACATAGGATACAATAAGTTTCTCCCCAGTATTCTCGATAAGCCAATCTCTAAAAGCGATGGTTTCAGGAAAATTATGTCCGGTATCGATATGCACTAATGGAAAAGGAAATTTTCCGGGTCTAAATGCTTTTAAGGCTAAATGTACCAAGGTAATAGAGTCTTTTCCTCCAGAAAATAATAAGGCTGGATTTTCAAATTGCCCAGCTACCTCACGTAATATATATATGGCTTCTGCCTCCAAATGATCTAAATAGTCCATGTTAATCTTTTATTGTAATACTATGTAATCCACATTCTTTTTTACTTTGATCTTCCCACCACCAGCGTCCAGCACGGAAATCTTCCCCCTCTTGAACGGCTCGAGTGCAGGGCATGCAGCCAATACTTGGAAATCCTCTGTCGTGCAGGATATTATAGGGCACATGTTTGCGCTTGATATAGTCTTTTACCTCTTCAAAAGTCCAGTCAAATAGCGGGTGTATTTTGATAATCTGGTTTTGTGCATCATACTCTACATTATGCATATCCTGACGGTTAGCCGATTGCTCAGCGCGGATTCCGGTAATCCATACCTGATACCCTGATAAAGCTCGTTTTAAAGGCTCAATCTTTCGGATATGGCAGCAGCGTTTTCGAAGTTCTACAGATTCGTAAAAACTATTAGGTCCTGTACTTTCTACAAAATCTTGTATCGTTTCTGTTTCAGGAAAATAGGCCTTTATATTTATTTTATACCGATCTAAGGTTTTGCTCCATGCCGAATAAGTTTCTTTAAATAACCTTCCTGTTTCTAAAGTGAATATATCTATAGGAAGATTTGCCGTGGAAATCAAATCTGTAATCACCTGGTCTTCAAATCCAAAAGAAGTGGAGAATACCGCTTTTCCTTTAAAGTGATAAGCGATATACGCCAAGATTTCAGTGGCCGATTTCCCCTTTAAGTCCTGGATATATAAGCTGATTTCCATATTATTTATTTATTAATTCTTTGGTATGTTCGTTTAATACCTTCACTTTTTCCTTAAAATCCCCAGAAATTTGATTCCTCAACTGCTCCATTAGAAAAAGTGTTTCGTCTAATTCCTCGGGAATAATATCCTGCAGAAATTCTTTGACACGTTTTGCTATGGTCGGTGATTTCCCATTGGTAGAAATGGCAATCTTGAGATTTCCTTTCTGAACTATTGAGCCCAGATAGAAATGACATAAAGTGGGCTTATCTGCGGCATTGACAAGCAGTTGTCTTTGATAAGCAAGCTCTTGGAGCTGCAGATTAAACTCTGGATTATTTGTCGCTGTAAACACTAGATGTTTGCCTTCTAAATCAGAGCTTTCGAATTTTCTACGGTATACATTAATATGTGGATTTGCCTGAAGCAGTCGTTCCAAGTCTGTACATATTTCCTCAGCAACAAGGCTGAGGCGCAGATTCTGATTATTCGCAAGTAAGGCTTGACATTTCTCTAAGCCCACAGGGCCTCCACCGATAAGTAAGGTCTCAATCTGGTCAAGTTTAATAAAAATGGGAAATAAGTTATTCATAATCCATTAAGCCAGTTGCGATATCTCTTGTCTTAAAACTTTAAAATGCTGGTGTTTAGCAACCACCTCCCCAATGAC
>DAIQRP010000127.1:8071-8323 GCA_036786125.1 Sphingobacterium sp. | reverse complement strand
AAAATCATTTTTCATAATTATAGCCTTGAATTGATTTATAATTGCTTCCTTTATATATAATAGGATTTAAGCGTAAAATGTTTCCCAAATATTTTTTTAGATCATAAGAAAGCCCTTATTTCGGCATGAAATAAGGGCTTTTTCTAAAATAAATAGGTCTATTTTAATTGATAGGCGACAATTTTATTTTTTGAAAATGTCGGTAGATAGATGATTTTTTTCTGTGCATCGTATCCTAAATCTGCCGCATTT
>DAIQRP010000127.1:7282-7926 GCA_036786125.1 Sphingobacterium sp. | reverse complement strand
TAAATCTTCTCCTACAGCAAGAAGACCATTGACATTGGGCAATTGATCTATATATAAAGTGGTTTCCTCATTTTTAATTCGGAATACTTTTCCACGGCGGCTTTCACTGACATATACAATTCCATCTTTATTGACGGTAATATCATTTAAGAATTCCGTATCTTCAATATGTATGCGTTTTTCTATCTTCCCTTGATTAACATCGATTACAGCCACTGAAGTTAATTCAGCGACATATAAATGTTGATTGACTAAGCCCATACCTTTGGCTGCAGTGAGTTGAGGAACCCATTCTTTTTCTATAATAGTTCCATCTGTTTTTAATTTACTGATATAACCCGATCGCGGGGTATCAAAATGACCAATATTAGCGACATACAGGATATCTGATTGCCGATCGAATAAAACAGATTCTGGGGTTAAGAAAACAGGTTCTGTCTCCCAGATTTTAGAAATGGAATTCTGAGCAAATACGGAAGCGCTAAAAAAGAGGGCGGAGGCTGTTAATAAAATGGATTTCATAGTTTATATTTTATGTTTAAAAAATGGGTAGATTTTAAATATACAAAAATGAAATTATTTTATATGCTCAAAGTGAGCTATTTAGTGATTATTTTGTTTTAATAAGTCAATATTTAATACTG
>DAIQRP010000127.1:6323-7272 GCA_036786125.1 Sphingobacterium sp. | reverse complement strand
GTGAAGATATCTTTCTTTAATGCTCGTAATATTTTAAATTAGAAAGATAGAGCTTTAATATTTTCCGACAATTTATTATCTTGTAAAGATAAGTCCACTTGGGTAATTTTTAATATAATTTGAAGATAGGGTATGAATCCTTTAATAGAACAGTTACAGAAATATGGTTATCTAAGTGAAGAGGTTCAACGGGAGATTGCCAAACGTACAAAATACTTTGTCAAGAAAAAACATGAACATCTTTTAAGGGAAGGACATACGATTTCGAATAATTTTGTAATCAGTAAAGGTCTCGTTCGTGCTTATTTCCATAATAATGGGAAGGAGGTGAATAGTTGGTTTGGAGAGGAGAATGAGATATTCTGTTCCATATTACCTTTATATAAAAATAAAGCCTCTATAGAAAATCTGCAGTTTTTAGAAGATACGGAACTCTATGTTTTATCTGCTGAAGATTTAACGGATTTATACCGAATCTTTCCGGAGCTCAATCAATTTGGGCGTCTGATAGCTGAAGATATGTGTGTTATGCTCGAGGAACGGATTACCTCTCTTCATATCGATTCTGCCATTAAAAGATATCAATTACTCATGGAAAAGCAACCCAAACTATTTAACCGCATTAACCTCGGACATATCGCTTCCTACCTTGGAATTACTCCCGAAACATTAAGTAGAATTCGAAAATAAATCGATTTTGATATATATCAAAAAATTGAGGTATTGGCGTAATTATCTTTGTGTCAAATATTAAACTATTTGGTATATGAATTGGATTGCATTAATTATCGCGGGAATTTTTGAGATTGGATGGCCCTTAGGTCTAAAATTGGCTCAACAAGAAAATAATAGCAAACTGACTTGGATCCTATTCGCTGTGGTCTCGATGTCTATAAGTGGAGCTCTATTATTTTATGCTCAAAAGACTATCCCTATAGGAACGGCTTAT
>DAIQRP010000127.1:5163-6313 GCA_036786125.1 Sphingobacterium sp. | reverse complement strand
CCTGGACAGGAATTGGAGCCGTAGGCACTTTAATCGTTGGAATACTTTTTTTTCAAGATTCTGCCAGTATCCTTCGCTTATTATCGGCGAGTCTTATTGTAGCCGGAATTGTAGGATTAAAGGTATTTTAATTCTAGAATTAAAAAGACAATAATATAAATACTAATATACAACAGGCTGGACCTTTTCGTCCAGCCTGTTTATTATTGCGCTGTGCTTAATAACCCCGTTGGTATGGAGCTGTTTTAGGCGGCTTGTGGCTTTTTAGTGGATTTCTTTTTGCGCCGTCCCCACCAGATTAGAAAGCCTGTAATGGGGAGGGAGGTGGCAATAATGCCTCCAATAAAAGTCAGTAATTTTCCTATAGGCCCCATCCATTTTCCCATATGGAGATTCCAAAATGTATTTTCTACGATAAGGTGCATGCGTTGAGCTTCTGTCATCGGTATAATTTCACCGCTATATTTATCTATCGCAAAATCAGTGGAGGACTCTGCGGATTTAAGTCCTATAGACTTGGCTAAAGCCACCATAATATGCCCCGACTTCGCTAGGTTGTATGTCGATATCTGTGCTTCTTGCTTCTCTGGAAATTGCTTAAATAATTCTTGCACCCGAAGGTCTATACTCCGACTTGCTGGCGTTGAATCTGGGCTACTTAAGTTTTCTTGCCATTTATGGTCGATTTCTCCGCCAAAAACTTTGGTGGTAGCATGTTGAATAGGCTGAAAAGCTATAATTAATCCGGTTATCGTTAATACAAAACAAATGCCTAAAGCGTAAAAACCCAAAACATTATGTAGGTCATAGTTGACCCGTTTAAATTTTCCTTTCCATTTAATCTTAAAGCTAGCATCTTTTGTCGCTTTGGTCCATTTTTTTGGCCACCATAATATTAAACCTGTAATCAACTCAATAAAGAAGATGATGGTGGCTATATCTACAATCCATTGACCTTTCTTACCCCAAAGAAACGAGTTATGCAGGTGAGCCATAATATAAAAGAAGTTTATCGTTCCATTATCATCTAGAACCTGGCCAGTATATGGATCTACATAGACCATACGAAGTCCTTTACCTTTCTCGGACATATTAAACCGCACCGCTCGTTGAGGGTCTTTGTAGTAGACCATATAACCTGGAGCACGTC
>DAIQRP010000127.1:4069-5153 GCA_036786125.1 Sphingobacterium sp. | reverse complement strand
CCTTCGCAAGCACAGCCATTAGCTGTTCTGTCGTTAGGCGCTCCGGCTTAACCTCCTGGACATATCGCGCTTCTCCGGCATTAAAATCCATAATTTCATCACAGTAGACGATAATAGTACCGCTAAGACAGACAAAGATCAGGATGAGTGCGGAAACCAAACTCGGCCATAAATGAATCCATGCTACAGTTTTGTCAAACCAGCTTTTTCCTTTTTTTGGCGCTGCTGCATTTTTTTTCGCTGCCGGGGACACTGCTTGTGTTTTCTCTGTTGCTGATAGTGGTGTACTGGCTTTTATTTTTGGGATATATTTTTGCATATTTTAAGCACTAAAAAAGTTGTCACGATTTGATTTCGTGACAACTGATATTAGAATTAAGAGAGATTAAAATTTAAAGGATAGACTGGCTAAGAATTCAAATGGTTTTTGCGGTTTACCATATAAATCCCAATATTTAATATTGCTCAGGTTATTCATTTTAATACCTACACGATATTTTGGCTGATCATAAAAAGTGGTAGCACTGATGGTGGTACATGGAGGGACTGAAAACTTTTCATTAACATCTTGATATACCCGATCGACATAGTTTAATCCTGCACCGAGGCCAAATCCTTTGGCAGCTCCGGTTAAAAATTTATAGGAAGTCCATACGTTAACTACTTGTCGCGGAGCCCAAGGCACACGCTTGCCCGCTGTTTTAGTTTCACTTTTAGTATACTTATGGTCATTATATCCATAACCTAAGATAATATTCCAGCCTGAAATGGGATTTGCAATTAAGTCAAATTCAAATCCTTTACTTCGTTGCTCTCCATCTTGAACCGAAACGCCTTCGAGTACAGAGCGTAATTTGTTGGATACTAAAATATTATAATAACTGATGGTACCATTAATTTTGCCATCCATAAGTTCCATTTTTGTACCAAATTCAAATTGGTTCGCTTGTTCAGGTTTCCAGTTTATTAAACTCGGTTCTACAGTTAAATCTGCATCGGAGGAAAGTCCTTGAGAACTCGGCATATTTGTAAAACTATTCATATAGTTAGCAAAAATGGAGAGTTGATTTTTAATGGGTTGGAA
>DAIQRP010000127.1:581-4059 GCA_036786125.1 Sphingobacterium sp. | reverse complement strand
ATTCGTTTGATTATACCCTTCAAGCGTTCTTGCTTTAGATTTTTTAGGGTCAACATTGGGAGTAAAGGTATACGATTCTCCATTTCTATAATGATTTAAGCGCGCAGAGAGCATTACAAACAAGCGGTCAGAAATATTGGTGACATTCGAAAAGTAAGCACTTAAATTGCTGTATTTAGTCGTAGAGAACGAATCTCCAATTCCTTTAAGTGCTCTAGATTTTTCGATATCATTTCTAGAAATAGGTTTCCATCCCGCATCTTGAATACCAACTGTATCATACGTTAGGAATGTTGGATTCATACTCATATTGCGGCTCTCATAAAAGGAAGCGTCAAGTCCTCCGACAAAATTATTTTTCAGTTTTCCAACTTGATAATCTCCAGTAAAGTTTTGCTGGATACTATTGTAATTATTTGTCAGCTGATCGAAGATTCTGTAATTACGCTCAATTTGTTCATCATTTAAATAACTAGGCACGAAAAAGATAGAGGCCTCATCTCCACTTTGATTAAACTGATAAGATGTTTTAGAGCTCCAGTGTTCAGAAATTTTGTATTCTATTTCCGTACCTATATTTTTATTATTTCGTTGTGTGGTAATATCATCGGAAAGTAAAGCTCGGTTAAATGGGATAGGTACTTTATCCATACTTCCATACGACAGTTGATCTGTTCTTCGAACATAGGCCAATAATGTTTTTTTAGGACTATATAAATCCGCATCAAAACGTACTGTAGTGCGTTCATTGGGTTTGAATAGGAGACTCGCAGCAAATGCAAAAGCCTGTTGTTTACCTGCATCTTGGAATCCATTTTGTGTGGTTCCTAATACATTAAATCGTGCTAATGCCGTATGATCTTTATTCAGAGGCGTATTCACATCTGCAGTAACACGATTCATCCCCCAACTACCGGTCGTATATGCAACCTCTCCACGGAAGGATTCAAAAGGTTTTTTAGTGACATTATTAACGACTCCCCCATAGGAGGAAACCTGAGCTCCGAAAAGTGTTGCAGAGGGACCTTTTACGACCTCTACCCGTTCTAGGTTATAGATCTCAGCCGATGTGCGTGGACTACTGGGTAGGCCATTCCGCATTGTGACATCGGCATTGAATCCGCGCATATATACACCCGTACCACTATCATTTACACCGTTGCTGACTATGATACCTGGTATTTGTGTTAATGCGGAATTATAATCTACAGCACCAATCTCCTGAAATAATTCTTTGGTGGCTACGGAATAAACCTGTGCATTTTGCAGGTTAGCTAATGGCATGCGTGCAATACCTTCCGTCTCTTTGCGGGAAAATTTATTTTTTTGGATATCTTCCACAATAACTTCTCTCAGTTGATTGTAATTCGATTGAACGATAAGATCTCCAATATGCAGAGTTTCTCCCGGTTGGATAGTAATCTCTTTTTCCAAAACTTCATATCCAGCATACGAAATAATTAATTTGTAGGTCCCCTGTGGAGCTTCAATCTGGAAGGTCCCTTGGTTCGATACGCGATTTCCATATCGGGTATCTTTTAATAGCGCAGAAGCATATGCTAATGGCTCATGATCCGTTGTTAATACATTTCCGAAAACTTTTCCATTTTGCTGAGCAAATACGACAGCAGGAATCAGAAGCAATACTAAACAGGTTGTTTGTAGAATTTTTGCTAAATGTGACATTTTAATAATAGTGTGAAATTAATTCTTATTAAGAATAATTATAAATAGTGCGTCAAAAGTAATATTTTTGTTGCTTGAGAAATAAAACTATCGGGATTAACAATAATGAATGGCGGATTTTATGGAGTGTTTAGAGATTAAAAATCTATATGGTAAAAATATTTCAGTTGATGAGATTTATATAGATAGGGAAGAAGGAGATGAGTTTCATGTTAAAACGTATCAAATAGAGCACCCAGCCATCAGGGGAACAGATCGTTTTATAGAGCTAGACCAGATAAAAATATCTTATAAAAAATTTACGATTCAGAAGGCCGTTCAAATCAAAGTGGAACATCATGGCCCTTTATTAAAATGTCAATTCGAACTTAAAGGAACTTCTTCTTACCTGCCGGCAGATCGGAAGGCAGAGCATAAAATTCATATTAATCAGCAGCATTGTCAATTATTCGGCTTACCTCAGGTCGATGGCTGGATACAATATAACAGTTCACATGAAGCATTGGACTTGATGATAGATATGGATCTTTTAGTACAAATTATGGAAGAAGAAGACTTGGCAATTGCTATAGATGTTAAATCGGAACAGCTTATCCAAGAAATCATCAACTTACCTTTTAAAGGAAATATTTCGCGTATTTATTTACAAAGTCGGGCGATTGAACTTTTAATAATAGCTATAAAAAAAGCAATGATGATCTCCAATTCATTAATCTGTTCGAGTAGATTTTGTCAAAAAGATAAGCAGATATTAATGGCTATTAAAGAACATATAGAGAAGAATCCGTCCGCACATTATGAGTTATTAACCTTGGCTCGAAATTTTGGTATTAATGATTTCAAATTGAAAAAAGGATTTAAGGAGCTTTTTGGATATACAGTCTTTCAGTACATTCTATGTCAACGTATGGAAAGAGCACAATATTTAATTCTAAATACCGATTTAGAAATTAAAGAAATCTCAGGAATTTTAGGCTATAAGTATCCCCAATATTTCTCAAAATTATTTTTGAAATATTATCAGTTACTTCCGAACCAAATGCGTATGAATTCTATCAAATTAAAGGATTAATCAGGCCCGGTAATATCGTTCCTGATCTAGTTTTTCTAAGCCTGGTCAATCTTTTAGCTATTCTTCAAGGTTCCAGAAATTTTTGGTAGATAATCATCAAGCTGTTCAAGTCTAATTTTCTTTCTTAAATCAACTACTATCAATAAGTCAAACCTATTTATCCCAATTGGGGATACTATCAGGCACTTTCTTCAACAATGGTTTTCATTATGCTATTTTAGTTCTTATTTCCAATTTCTTTAATCGCAATTTGATAATATGGTACATTTTATTTTAAATGTTCATTCTATATTTTCGGATAGGTGGTTTCAAATTTTGAGATTTCATTATTCTTTAATAAAACAATTGATTCTTTAATGGAATGATATCATAGAACGATGAAAGACGTAGTGAAATTAATCCTTATATAACATCCCGAAGAGCTTATCGAAACATTGGGGAAATTAGTGGAAAACTAAAATAACCGACGCTATCACGAATCGCTACAAACCTGACACCGGCAGATGTCTATTGTGGATTATCTGAGAAGATCATCGAATAAATAAAAAGGACAAAAACGAATTCAATACTACAAAGAAGAAAATTTTATCATCAACAAAAATTAATAAATTTATAATTCTAAAGACTCCCTAAGAATATAAACTAATGTGTCTAATTTAGTTTGAAGACATACAATCGTCACTTACTTTATCTTCCGGGTTGGAATTGAGCGAAATATGC
>DAIQRP010000127.1:0-291 GCA_036786125.1 Sphingobacterium sp. | reverse complement strand
GTTCGGGTCACTTCCCAATACGAGAAATACAATATCTGCCTCTTTTCCCTGAAATTTGTGTATGGTTCCGCAAGAAATTTTACCATCATTTCTAAATTTTTCTTCACAATAGTTAGCGATTGACTTAAATGGTGAAATGATATAGATTTCTCCTTGGTATCCAGTCTTTCTCAGTTCCGTAATCTTTTGATGTAAAAGGATGATTTCTTCCTTAACTACCTGTCTATTGATAAGTGTAGCCTCATCTGGATTTACACTAAACCACGATGACTTTCCAATAAAAATATCGGT
>DAIQRP010000126.1:0-8506 GCA_036786125.1 Sphingobacterium sp. | reverse complement strand
CAGGAACTTTATAAAAAAAAAGGATATAGCTTCAGCTATATCCTTTTTTTTATCCTTATATATTTATCCCTAAATTATCGGCGAGTTAAGGAGGAATCTTGTTTATATGAATAGTCTAAATTGATATAAGCTAATAGGTAGGCATAGGCTGCATGTAAATATTCATTTTTGGCCATTGCATATTGGTAATTACTTTCATATACCTGACTGATCAGTAGGCGACCTTCTTGAAACTGTTCATTTGTAAGGGAAAGGTTCTCTTGAGCAAGATGAAATCCCTGTAGGGCTGTAGAATAATGTAAATAGCTTTGCTCCACCTGACCTCGAGCTTCCATATAGGCTAATTTATTTTTATAAACTTCATCCTGAAAAACGTAATGATCCTGCTGTTGGACGAGCTTAAGTTGATTTATTTTTTTGAATCTATCCCAAGATTCAAATATAGGCATCCGTATACCAACGGCAATAAAACTATGACCATACCAGTTATTTCCTTTGAGTAATTCAAAATTTTGATCAAAGAAGTTGGCGCCATAGTATCCATTTAGAAATACAGTAGGTAGGTACAGGTTTTTTAATCCTTGAATTTGTACAGCTGTTAGCTGCTGCTTCAGTTGGTAATGCTGCTGAATATAATCTGGGGCTGCTGTTATTTCTACATGCTGATCTTTCGGAAGTTGAAATTGAGCAATTAAGCCGACTAATGTATCGGTCAGTTGAAAGGCTATAGCAGCTTCGGGATCTAGGCCCAATTGATAGAGCAATTTGGCTTTAGCTAATTCTAATATTCTTTGAGCTTCCTGCCAGGTAACACGAGCTTCCAAGACCTGCGTCTGCACTTTATTAAGGGTGATTTTATCCATCCTGCCGGCATCAAACTGCTCCTGAGACATACGGGCGCTGATATATTTCGACAGGGTATCCGCAGCGGCTAAAGCATGCTGCTCCTGCGCAATTAAAGCCTCCAGATATGCCGTACTAATATCCCGTAAATAGGAATCCTTTTTTTCATCCTGATTTTTTTTAGCGAGTTTAATTTGTAATTCTGCTTCTTGAATCTGGCTTTTTTTCTTTGGATTAAAGAGGTCATACTGCGCATTTATACCCATATTTCCAGTCCACCTGCTCGTAAATCGGATGGGGCGAAGAACTCCGTTATCTATACTCGGATCGAAGGCATTAGCGGGTACAGGAGTTACCGGTAGAATTAAATTATGCTGCATATGAGCATCAGCATATACCTGGGGTAGTGATTTTGCTTGAACTTCTTTTAAAGCTTCGGAAGCAATTTCTGCATCGAATTGCAGCGCTTTAAATTTTCCGGAATTTAATAAACTCCATTGCTTAGCTTCCTCGAAAGATAAGCTTTTGGGGAGCTCCTGAGCCTGCAACTGAGCCGTGGAGTACGCGATATATACAGCAATAGAAAGATATAAGCTTTTCATAATACGCTAAAAAATGGATGCAGGTTCTAATTTTCGTATTTTAAATACGGCAAATAAAGAACCTCCAATAGACATAAATAAAGTAATTCCCAATAGCAAAGCACATAGACTAAAATCCAATTGAATAATCAGTCCGGATTTAGCGACCCCAGTTTTAAAACCATATAATAAAAGCAGGGCTATGCTATATCCAATCAGGGCAAATAGTAAGGCTTGCGTAATAATTAATCTAGAGACATATGCATGGCTCGCTCCAATAGCTTTCAGCGTCCCATAATCCGTAAGGCGATCTAATGCCGCGGAATATAAGGTTAGCCCAATAATAAAAAAGCCTGATATAACAGCAAAAATTACCAGGGAACCAAAAGATATACCCATATTGGAGGATATTAATATATTGGAGATAGAGGCTTGGGCTAGTTGATGTACATCCCAGGCTTTAACACCATAAAAAATTTGATTAATCTGCTGAATTATAGCTTCTTTTTCAGACGGGTTATGGATTTTTACTACAATAATACTGACTTTATCGGCTGGGAAGTTACCATAAAACCGGGCATTTTGAATGCTGCTATAAAGTAGATAAGCGCCAAATCCCTGAGCATTTTTTGTAATTATTTTAACGATAGCTTGTTTTTTATTGATTTCAAAAGTTTGATCCAATTGTATGGGCACACCAAAATTTTTGGCATTAAAAAATTCGGCTGAAAAGGCATTCGTCAGATTTAAATGCTGCAATTCACCTGAAATAATTTTATTGGGATTAGGTCCAGCAATAAATTGCGGAGCATCCGATCCAATTAGATTTACAGCAACAGTATTTCCCTGCGCAAAAGAAGCTGCCGCATTGGCTATAACGATATTATAACTGTTCTTAACGCCTGGAATACTTCGGACTTCTTGTGTAATGCGTGAATCAATAGGACTGAGGGCATTGATATTTTGACTGATTTGATCGATAATCCAGATATCCCCATCCGAGGTATTGGAGCTATTGACAACTCCGGCCATCAGACTGGTCAGATAACGTAGGGTACCCAGCTGTTGTCCGATTAAAAAGATGCTAATTACAATCCCTACGATAATGCCTATACTTTTAGGTTTATCGAAACGAATAAATTTAAATGCCGTCCTAATCATGAGCTTTTAGTTGAATCCTGCATTCCACCTTTGCATTGATTAATAAGGGCTTGTTGGCTTTGAGATAAGCTTTAAATCTCCGTACTCGACGATCTGTAGACTCCGATACCGTTTCATAAAAGAATGACTTCTCGTCTAAAATAGGAGATAGAAAATAGATCTCCGCCTGAGCGATCTGCTCTGCATCTCCGACATAATTAATCTTTATCTGTTGACCTATCTGCGCTTTGCTCGCGAACATTTCATCGATTTCTCCTTCTATAATCAGAGGTCCATCATATGCAATTCGGGCAAATGGGCTATAGGCTGTAATGGCGGAACCGACTTGATAGTTGCTGCTCAGCAGTAAACCAGCTTTTTCTGCTCTTATATTTCTATCATTTTCCTGCAATGCACTGCGCTTAGATTCCAGTTGTAGAACTTGAGTCTGCTGTTGTGAAGCGACGGATTTCTGCTCAGCAACCTGGAGATTGGACTGAAGTATAGCGAGTTCTTTCTGCTTGATAGCTATATTCTGTCGGGTTTCTGCTCCAGTAGCTAATAGTTTGATAGAGCTGGATAAGTCGGCTTGCTTTTCTATAATTTCAGCTTGAATACCTGTGATAAGTTCCCGGTCTGCAGCAGAAAGTGCCTGCTGCTTACGTAGATTTTCTTTAGCAATTTGCGTATTTAAGGATTCATGTCCGGACTCCAGTTGCAGAATAATATCTCCTGCCTGCACGGAATCTCCGGCAATTTTAAAGATGTGTTTGACAATTCCCGAATACGCGGAAGAGAGCTCCACAATATCTCCTTCAGGTCTAATTTTCGCTAGGGCAGAAATCACTTGAATCTGCTGTTGCTGTGTTAATGTATCTGTGGCAGCTGTATTTTTAGGGGCTGCAGATTGTCCGCAGGAAATACAGCTCAGTAATAATGCTAAAATAAACGTACTATTTAAAATTTTCTTCATCTTTAATCTGATTACTTACGATACCTTCTTCAACATATATCATTCTATCCGCAAAAGGGCGCAACCTTAAATCGTGAGTGACGACTATAACCGCTTTCCCTGAATTCGCTAAGGCTTTTAATTCAGCCATAACTAAGGCTGCACTTTTGGCATCTAGGGAGGCCGTAGGTTCATCACATAAAATTATAGGTGCATCCGTTACCAAAGCTCTAGCAATTGCAACGCGTTGTTTTTGGCCCCCAGAAAGTTTATGAGGCAGCTGCTGTGCGCGATCTGCCATAGAAACTTTTTCTAAGGCTGCTAAGGCTCGACGTTTGGCTTCGCTCGTACCTATGGACTGTAGGAGCAGAGGTTGCATCACATTTTCCAAGGCGGTAAGTGGATGGATCAAGTTAAAATGTTGAAATACAAATCCGATCTGGTGTAAGCGTACCTGAGATAATGCCTTTTCAGAAAGGTCGTTAATGCGTTTCCCTTGAATATATACTTCACCGGCACTGGGGTAGATAACGCAGCCAATTAAAGAGAGTAAAGTTGTTTTACCTGAGCCTGAAGGACCCATAATGAGGGTGAGTTCTTGATTATAAATAGCCAAATTACTATGATCTAGGGCAGTAATCATACTGTCTCCAGATTGATATTCCTTCTTGACCTCCTTAAGTTGAGCCACAATCTCCATAGCCAAATATACTAATTCCGAAAATCTTTTTAAGTATGCTAAGGGTATTAAACAAATCAGGGTAGTCTATTTCAAATAGACTACCCTGATTTGCAGTAGGAAATATGTTCTTATAAGAACTTTTTGAAAATTGCATACAGGATTTTTAAATCCTGTTCTGAGAGATTTCCTGTGTCATCGGTCTGCACAAAATGACGTTTAAATCCTTTAATGGCCGCATCCAGGTTGGATACATCATAGCCAATTATGCGAAGTGCTAATTTAGGATTAAAATCTACTGGGGGGACCTCTAAATAATCATCATACCAATAGCCAAAGCCTTGGTCTGCAAGTTTTTTCCAAGGGAATTTCGCTGGGTCATTTTTACGCGTAGGCGCAATATCCATATGCCCAATAAAGTTGGCTTGTGGAATATTATAGGTCTTCTTTAGATAGGTTAATACCTGAATTAAGGCATTGATTTGGGCATCTGTCCAGGGGTCTGTCAGCCCATTATTATCCAATTCTATACCGATGGATGAAGAATTTAAGTCCTTATCATTACCCCATTTTCCAATTCCAGCATGATGTGCACGGTATAAATCATTCACCATTTGAACAATCTTTCCATCTCTTCCTATAACATAATGGGAGCTGACACCAACTTTTTCATTATGGAAGGTTTTAATGGTTTGATTTAAGGAATCCTGTGCCGTATGATGTATAATAACATAATTGGGCTTCCGTACGCCGAAATTCGTCGAAGCTACCCATTCTGCTGAACTTCCTTTGAGCTGTTCAATGGCTTGATTTATAGGCGGAGTCATCTGATAGGATTTAGCAAATACCTTTGCTTTATTCTTATATATCTTCTCTGTTGCAGCATATTTAGAGGAGGAGCAAGAGCTGATTAGTCCTGCCACTAAAAAGGCTGATGTAAGGATTCTTAGATTCATGGTTATTTTAAGCTTGTTCGTAATCAAATGTACATAATAATTATAAAATGGGCCTTGCTTTTTATTTTATCAATTAGTATTTAGGAATTGTAAACTTATTATCTCTTTATCTGTTTAAATCTTAATACTGGAATATTATTAAAAATTTACCCAAGAGACGTGCCCTATGTTTAAAAAATCAATTCATCTGAAAGCTTTCCAATGTTGTGGAGAGAAGCTAAAATCACGTGGCTTAACGCTCGCTTTTGCGGAGTCTATGACTGCGGGTTATATCAGTTCTATATTTAGTCAGGGGATTTATGCTTCAGACTATTTTATGGGTTCTATTGTCGCCTATAATAATCAGGTGAAGACTGCCTTATTAGGCGTAAAACCTCAAACAATAGCGCAATATACGGCGGAGTCTATTGCGACTTCCACAGCCATGTTAGAGGGTTTAAAAAAGCATATTGATGCCGATATACATATTGCTATAACGGGATTAGCATATCAGGGAGGTTCTGAAAATAAATTTAAACCTGTAGGATCAGTATTTATTAGTATTTGTTTTCAGGGCGTATTAAGCCATCATACCTATCGGTTTAAAGGTTCATTATATGATATTCATATTGCGACCTTAAATATTATAATTTCTGAAATTTTACTCTTGTTGGAAGAGCCTTATCTGAAAGAAGAATAAATTGATATATGGGTTATTGATTGCAATAACCCATATATCAATTTATTTTTTGTTAATACTTCCGGAGGAAGATTTTGATAATTCCGTTTTAGGATTACCGATATATCGTATATCAGCTGAAGAGCTTGCCTTTGCTTTTAAGGAATCTGAAACAGCTAAGTTTACATCCGAAGAGCTGCTAGCAGAGATAACGGCATTTTTAGTACTCAACTTAAATCCTTCTAGCTCAGAAGAAGAGCTCGCATCTACATAGATATTATCTGCACTTCCTTCTAATACGACCGTGGCAGAACTACTTGTCTTAGCATTGACATCCTTTGCCTTAATTTTAGCTTGGATATCGGCTGAAGAGCTTGCCTGTAAGGAAATATTATCTGCTTGGTAAGATCCTTTTATAGTCCCTGAAGAACTGGAGCTTAAGCTTAATTTCTTGGATTTATTGAATTCTTTATTTTGAAATGATGCCGATGAGCTCACCGCAATTTCCGACAGATGAGGACCATAAACTTTTATAGCTGGAAGCTTCTCTTTAATACGAGAATTCGAAGCAACATACAGTTTGAGCTGCCCGTTTTTTTCTTCTGTTATGATTTTTTCTAATAGCTTTTCATCTGTACTCGCAATTTCTACTTTATAGGTAGAAGCTAAATGATATTCTACATCTAGGGAAGTCGCTACAGAAATGCGATCAAAATTATTAAAACTACGTACATTGGAAGTTTGTGCCGCAAGGCTTAAGCTTAGAAAAGCAAAAATGGAGGTTATAAGTGATTTCATTTTTTTTATTTAAATATAAGAATAAAAATATCAAAATAATAGAATGGAAATAGCCAAATTTTATCCATTAATTTCTTTTTCTGACTTTAGCATTATAGGTTAAATAGATTTGTTTGACCTGCTCATGACTTTGCCTTCCTTTACGTATAGCTTCCTGCCGCTCGGATGGTAGATGCATTTTTTTGGCTGCATATTTATTTTTAAGGATATTTAAATGAGCGATCTGACCTATCCAAGTCTGATCTAACTGCAGCAAATTACAGGAGTAGTCTCCAAGTAGATAATGGTTATAGTAGAGATGCACTTCCCGCATAAATTTTCTCCCCATTTTGGAAGGTGGATAAAAAGCTTCTATAGGCTCCTCTTGTAATGCTTTTGCCAAAAGTTTGGAATCTGCATCTCCTGCAGCCTGCGTCATCGTCCAGTAATATAAGGACAATATGGCTTGCTCTTCCTGATCGGGTAGCAAGGCGAGGGGTATCCCTAGCAGAAAACCAATATATTTCCAAAGGTGAAAAATTCCACGTATCTCTGTATCTGTAGGTTCTATGCCCATGCGGCGGAGTCCGACTAAAAAGACCAGAGAAAATCCGAGGTTGGTTGCCAGCATATCCCATTGATTAATGGGCAGCCCCCATTTTTCAGTATCCCAATCTGTAGATTGAAGAATATTAACCCGAGAAAAAGCATGGATGATACGGGTGTCAATAATACTTTCAAAACCTATCCCTTGAGGTTTTAGCGCTTGGTTTCCAGTGATATTAACCCAAAACTCAACGGTTTCAGTCAGTCGTTTTGCGGCTCCCTTTTTTAAAGCTCCCGTATAGATTAAGGGCTTATTTATCGCGGCAGACTCATATCCACCCATTAAGCAGTAATCCCGAAGGACGATTAATCCGGAAATGCCTGCACGCTGGGAAATCTCTATTCCGGATTGAATTAAATCCCAATCTAGCCAAGCAGGATACTGCTCTATAGCGTGGAAGTAGCGGTCAATCCGTTCTTTAATGGTGGTAGGTACTTGTTCTGGCTGCGCTAAATATTGTTTGATATAACTGCGGCCTTTTGCAAATCCATACTGTTGATGAATATCCTGGACTAAATCGTCAGTTAGCTCATCGACTTCAAATAGATAGGGGTATAAGGCATCCGCCTGCATAAGGTCAGGTTGGAATGCTAACTTTTTTAGTAATTCTTTTCCAGCTCCCTTTTCCCAATAGTATTTAAATGAAGAACTGTTCTCTTGGTAGCGAAAGGCCTTTTGCATATAATTAGTTATCGAGTACCAAATTGATAAATTCTCCTTGAGCGAGAAACTCACCTTCCTCAAAGCGATAGCTGAAATCTATATAATCCATTGCACAGGCATCTGTATCCGAACAGCAGAATTGTCTATTGACCATAAAATGTAGTCGAAAGGAGCCTAGATCTTCAGCTTCTTTAAACTGACTGATGCAGAGATTCGCAATCGTGGGAGCCCCATCTTTATCTTGTAAAGCATCAAAAACATCCGCCTGTAATGCAGGGAATGGAATATACTCGATTAATAATTCCGGATCAGTACGAATCTGCTGGTATTGAGCGGCAGTACAGGTAAATCTAATATGAATAAGGCTCATCTTCAAAATAATTAAGTTTTTCTTCGAATTGTAAATACTGAGGAAAATAGTAGGCAAGGCGTTTCTGCCGTTCTACGGTCGATACGTTCAATTGTTGAATTAACAGTCTACCTACCATAAAGTTTAGTAATTCTTCAGGAATCAGGCTCAATTTAAGATGGCAGATAAGTGTATGTTCCTGCACAAGAACCAGTTTTTCCGTAATCTTTTAAGCTGTATCTCAGCTGTCAGTATATGGAGTTTTTCTTCCCAAATGGCAATTAAATCATTGAGTTTCTGT